>NZ_JBEYVP010000006.1:0-312488 GCF_040644035.1 Streptomyces sp. NPDC047042
GCTGCGCCCCGACCCCGCCTGGGGCTGCGCCCCGACCCCGCCTGGGGCTGCGCCCCGACCCCGCCCGGGGCTGCGCCCCGACCCCGCCCGGGGCTGCGCCCCCGACCCCGCCCGGGGGCTGCGGTGGGTGTACGGGCGAACGTACGTGCGTGCCGCCATGGGTGTGATGGGTGCGTTGGGGTGGCCGATCGGCCGGGCAACCATGCGCACATGACCCGCGCGATCATGGTTCGGCACATCCTCGCGGCCCTTGTGACCGCCCTCGCGATCGTCCCGCCCGTGGCGAGAGCCGACTCGGGGAGTGTCTCCGTACCGCCCCCGGCCCCCGGGCCTTCCCTCGGTCGGGAGACTCCCGTCCCTCGGGTATGGACCGGGACGTGGGAGGCCGCCGCGTCCGGCACCGTTCCGGCCAAACCCGACACCTCCATCCGCAACGTCCTGCACATCAGCGTCGGCGGCAGCGCGCTGCGTGTCCGGCTCAGCAACCGTCTCGGCACCAAGCCGCTGCGCCTCGGCGCCGTCACCGTCGCTCTCCAGGCGCTCGGCGAGCCGAAGAGTCCGGACGCCCAACCCGGCTCGATGCGTACGGCCACCTTCGCGGGCGCCCGTACGGTGACGATCCCGGCGGGGCAGGACCGGGTCACCGACACCGTCGCGCTCGCCGTACCGGCCGGCGCCAATCTGCTCGTCACGGTCCACACTCCGGGCGACTCCGGCCCGATGACCTACCACCGGGCGGCCAGGCAGACCAACTTCCTTGCGCCGAAAGGTAATTGGGCCGCCTTGGAGGACGGTGACGCCTACACCAAGACCCTCGGCTCCTGGTACTACGTCACCGGCGTCGACGTCCTCGACGCGCCCGCCGCCGGCAGTGTGGTCGCGCTCGGCGACTCCCTCACCGACGGCGGCAACACCGCCTCCGACGTCAACCGCCGCTGGCCCGACCGTCTCGCCGACCGGCTCGCCGCCCTGCCCCCGAGCCGCCGCCTCGGCGTCCTCAACGCGGGTGTCTCCGGCAACCGCGTCCTCCTCGACGGCGTCGGCCCGAGCGCCCTCGCCCGCTTCGACGCCGACGTCCTCTCCCGGACCCGGGTGCGCGCGCTGATCGTGTTCGAGGGCGTCAACGACATCAACGGCACCCCCGAGCAGACCGTCCCGAGCGCCTTCCAGCAGGCCTACAAGTCGCTCGTGACCCGCGCCCACGCCCACGGCATCCGCGTCATCGGCGCCACCATCACCCCGTACGGCGGCCATGCCCGGTGGAGTCAGGCCCATGAGTCCGTCCGTCGGCAGGTGAACAGCGTCATCCGTGGCGGCGGTCTCTTCGACGCGGTCGTCGACTTCGACGCCGCCGTCCGCGACCCCGCGTTCCCGCACCGGATGCGCGGCGCCTACGACTCCGGCGACCATCTCCACTTCAACGCCGCCGGCATGCGGGCCATGGCCGACTCGGTCGACCTGGCCGATCTCCGGGGTCTGTGAGCCGGTGCGTCAGCCCCAGAACGTGGCGCCCAGCCACGCTCCCATGATCAGCAGGCAGGTGAACAGTTCGACCAGAACGCTGGTACCGCCCGCCCGCATCACCCTCCGTACGGCCGCGACCGCCTCGCGGTGCCGGCCCAGCCGTAGCCGCTCGTGGAGATAGACACCGCCCACGAACCCGGGGACCGCGCCCAGCACCGGCAGCAGAAAGAAGCCGAGCAGGGCGCCCGTCCCCGCGTACACCGCCATCCGGGGGGTCGCGCCACTCGCCCGCAGTCGGCGCGGGGGGAGTTGCCAGCGCACCACCTGGGACAGGAACAGGACTACGGTCGTGCCCACGAGCACCCACCACGAAACCGCCCGCGGATCCTTCAGCGCCCACCACGAGACCGCGGCCCACACGAGCCACGACCCCGGCACCCCGGGCAACAGAACTCCGCACAGCCCGAACAGCATCACCAGGCCGATCAGCAGGAGATCCCACACTCCCATCTGCCCAGCCTGCCGGAGAGCGAAGGAAACCGCAGGTCAGGGAAGGAAGCAGGCGGGGTCAGGGCCGTCCGTCGCGGGTGATCCAGCCCCGCTCGTACGCGTGCCAGCCCAGCTGCAGCCGGGTCGTCACGCCCGTCAGCTCCATCAGCCGCTTCACCCGGCGCTGTACGGTCCGCAGCCCCAGGTCCAGCTGTCTGGCCACGCTCGCGTCGGTCAGCCCGGCCAGGAGAAGGGACAGGATCTCCAGGTCCGCCGCGTCGGGCCGGTCCGGCGTACCCTCCGTGAAGTCGTCGTCCGCCATGCCCCCGGCGGCGCCGAGGCGCAGCGGCAGCGCGTCCCGCCACACCGACTCGAACAGGGCCGACAGCAGGTCGAGCAGCTCACCGGCATGGACGACGAACGCCGCCGGCTCCGTCGTACGGGAAGTGAGGGGGACGACGGCGAGCGAGCGGTCCGCGATCACCACCTCGGCCGGCACCCGGTCCACGACCCGGACCCGCGCGCCCCGGCTCAGCGCGGCGGTCAGGCCGGTGACGCCGGTGGGCAGCTCCAGCACGGCACGTTCGACGACCACGCGGTGATCGAGCCCGGGGGCGCTGGACCGCTCCTCCGCCCCGACCTCCGGGCCGATCACGTCCACCGGCTTCCCGGCGAGCAGCGCGCACACCTCGCCGCCCGCACCGAGCCGGAGCTGCGCCAACCGCCGGGAGACCGCCGCCGCGCCGGTCACCACCTCGACCAGGTCGGGTACGGCGGGTTGGGCGGACCGCGCCCGGTACTCCTCGGCGAGCAGCGCGGCGGCCAGTTCCGCCCTCTCCAGTTCGTGCCGCTGCCGAGTGAGCAGGGCACCCAGCGCGACGCCGGGCGGTGCGGCGACCCAGTGGCCGGGCCGGGACGGCGAACGAGCGGCGAGCCCGTGCCGCTCCAGCCCGCGCAGGGCGCGCTCGGTGACGTACTCACCGAGTGCGAGTCGTCGCGCGAGCTCCGGCACATCGGCGGCGCCGGCGGCCAACAGGGCCCGGTACGCCGACTCGTGCGCCTCGTCCAGGCCTATCGCCGAAAGCACCGGGTGCCGCCCTCCGCCCACGTCCCCAACGTCTCGCTCCCGCTGTCCCGTACATCATCGTCGGTACGGCGGATCGGAGGGCCGCCCGACGACTGGTTTCGGTCGCATGTTCGCCATGTCATCCGACACGCCGTCGAACACGCCGTTCCCGACGGAACGCCCCGCCGGATTTTCCGGATGCCCCGTTTTCAACCGGCCCATACGGTGGACAATTGGCGGCATGAGCCAGCAGGGGGAGAGGTCCACCGGTCATGAGGACGACTGGTGGGGGCAGTTGTACGACGACTCCACCGAGGACACCGGGCCCACGGCCGCGGGCGACTCCCTGGACGACCGGTTCGCCTCGGCGTCGGGCACGGTCGACGCGACGAAGGCGGACCCGGTGTTCGGGCGCGAGAGCCTCTCCGAGGCGGGGCAGACATGGGACGACCTGGAGCGGGAGGCCCTGCCGTCGCCGTCACCACCATCCCCGTCACCACCATCGCCGCTGCCGTACGAGGCACCCGGCGGCCCAGGGGTCCCGCCCCAGCGCGGCGCCGCCTCGTACGGGACGTGGGACGCGGGGCGGGGCAGCGAGCCCGGCCCAGGCCGGCCCAGAGCCCCCTGGGAGCCGCCACCCGCCATGCCCTCGGGCCCCACGACCTTCCCACTGGGCTTCCGGAACACCACCCCTTCCCCACCACCCGACGACACCCGCACCCCGTACCCACCGCCCCCACCGCCGCCCCCACCGACCCCGCCCGCCCCTGATCGAACACCGCCCTCGGAGAACCCCACGGGCGCCCCGGAACGACCCGGCGGGGAAGCGGCACCGGCACCGGCCCGTGGAGGTGGCGGGGCATCCGGTCCCGAGGCATCGAGCCCGGTCGACGCCACCCGTGCCGTATGGGACGCTCCGCCGCCGGATGTCCCGCCCGGCATCGTGTCCGCGCCCGCGCGGGACGGGTTTTCGGCGGCGCCCTCCGGGGACGACGGCCTGGAGGCGGCCCCGCGGTCCGGCTGGGCGGGCAGCCCGCCCGGCGAGCCGCCGCGTGACGCCGCCCCCGCCCAGGACGGGCCCGCCGCCCTCCGTACCCCCACCCGCCGGGACCTCCCCGCCGTCCCGGCGCACGCGCCGAAGGACCCCGGCGCACCCGGGTACGCCTCCTCCGGCATCGCCGTCGTCGCACCTCCCGGCGCCGTCGACCACGTCGGTTCGGGCCCGCCCACCTACGCGCCCGAACCCACCGCCCTTCCGCCCGCCGACCCCGACGGCCTGGAAGACCTCGTCGCGGACACCGTGCTCGACGGGGCGCAGTACGGTGCCTGCACACTCCGCGCGGTCTCCCTGCGCGGGGACTCCGCGCGCTTCAGGGGCGAGCCCCGCCGTGACTCCCTCCTCACCGCCCGCTTCGGATCGGGCGACCACGCGCTCGTCCTGATCGCCATGGCGACCGGCGCCCGAGCCACGCCCGGCGCGCACCGGGCCGCTGCCGAGGCGTGCCACTGGATCGGCCGGGCGGTGGGGCGCAGCCATGTGCGGCTCGCCGAGGACCTCCGCGCCGCCCGGCGGGGCGACCTCAAGTCGGGGCTGCACCGGCTCACCGACCGCAGCCTCGGCAAGCTCCGGGCGAGCGCCGCCGAACAGGGCATCGAACCCGAGGAGTACACCGCGGGCCTGCGCTGCCTCCTGCTCCCCGCCGACCCCGACTGCCGTACCCGCGTCTTCTTCGGCGTCGGCGCCGGCGGACTGTTCCGGCTCCGGGACGGCGAATGGCACGACATCGAACCCAGGGTCGCCGAAATCCCCGCCGGTGAGCCGGTCGTCGGATTCGGCTCGCCGCCCCACGAGACCCCGGACGGAGACCGGCTCACCATGGACCTCGGGATCACGACGCCCCCGAGCCCGTACGAGCCCGCCCCCGAGCCACCCCGGGAGCCCTTCCGTTTCCGCGCCTCCGTCGCCCGCCCCGGGGACACGCTCCTGCTGTGCACCGGGGGCCTCGCCGACCCGTTGCGCGGCGAGCCCGAGCTGTGCGAGTACCTCACGGACCGCTGGTCGGGCCCCACCCCGCCCGGCCTCGCCGCGTTCCTCGCGGACACCCAGGTACGGGTCAAGGGGTACGCGGACGACCGTACGGCCGCCGCTGTCTGGGAGGCGTGAGCGGGCGCGCTTGAAGGGGGAGGGGCTGCTCAGTCCGTGCGCGGGGCCCGCTCGCGCTCCGAGTACCAGTAGCGGGGCAGCCCCTTGATGCCGCTGGCCCGGAGCGGGCGATTGCACCGCGGGGATCGGCGTCCCCACGTCGTCGCCGGCTGTCGAACGGGCGATGGGCCGGTCCTTGTCGAGGTCGACGGAGAAGTACCGGGGAGTGAGGGAGCCGCCGCAGCCCTGGTCCATGGACCACGGCGGTCGACGTCCGGCCCTGCACCGAGATCTCGACGTTGGTGTCACCGCCGTGCACCGCGTGCCGGCTCGCCGCCCACACCCCGGCGTCCTGCGCGGCGGGCGGCGGAGGGACCTGCTTCGGGGACTTGGCGATGACGTCCGTGGGCGGGGAACGGTCGGCGGACAGGGCGGACAGGCTGCCCAGCGTCCCCAGGGGTCAAGAAGCTCTACTGACCGGCCATGGAAAGCTCGCGGCGGACCATCAACACCGGCACGAAGGGAATCGGCGGGAAGTGACCTACGGCCGGATCGGCAGCCCGTACTGGACGGTTCGGCCGATCCGCCGCCCTCACGCGCCCGTCCCACGCTGGACGGGCGCGTGAACTGTCGCAGCGTCCGCTCCAGACGCCCCTCCCGCAGCGTCCGAGGGGCGCCGTCGATGTCCTGATCCGATCGGTGACGGTCCAACCAGCCCCGTACATCCGGCCGTTGAGAATTCGACATGACTGCCGTGTTCAGGTCGCGGGCATGGATCCCGTGAACGCGTTCGATCAGGAGGGGACTACACCGGCGTCCGGGCGGGGGTCATGAAGAGGCAGGCAGGAGGGGGCGGTCCCGTAACCATCGGGGCCTTCTCGGCGAAAACGGCGGAGGAAACGACCGAGAACGACATCGACATCGACGACGACATCGACGACGGCATTGACGACGACATCGGCATCGGCTTCGACAGCGGCGATGGCGCGGGCGATGGCGCGGACCGGGGGGAGGCGTCGCAATTGAGGCGCAGGCTGGGTTGTTCGGATCTGCGGGAGGTGCCGGAGGCCCGCAGAGCGCTGCGTGAGCTGCTGCGGCACTGGGGGAGGCCCGGCAGTTCGGAGATAGCGGAACTGCTCACCAGCGAGCTGGTGACCAACGCGCTGGTCCACACCGACCGTGACGCGGTGCTGACGGCCACCGTCTCACCGCGCGGATTACGCGTGGAGGTAAGGGACTTCGTGGGACGCAGGCCGAGGCTGTGCGCACCGGTCGCCGACGAGGGTACGCACGGCAGAGGTCTGGTGCTGGTGGATTCCCTCGCCGACGCGTGGGGAGTCCAGGCGCACGGCGTGGGCAAGGCGGTGTGGTTCGAACTGAACGGGGGCGCGGCCTGAACAGGCCACGCCCCCATATCGGTTCGCGCTCGACTCGCGCTCAACTCGTGTTCAGCAGTGCCGCACCTGCTCAGCCGTACTGCTGCTCGAGGTCCCGGAGCTTGCGCTCCAGGCTGTCCAGGCGGGGCAGGGCCATCGTGTCGTCCTCCGCCGTCAGGTCGACAGTGATCGAGTCACTGCTGCCCCGAACGGGCTGAAGGGAGGGACGGGCGCGCAGGGGCAGCTGCTCCGCGGAGGATATGGCAGGCTCCGAGGTGACCTGGGCGGGCGCCCGCTCCACCTCGACGGACTGACCGCCGCCGCCACCGCCGCCGAACGGGCCGCGGTGGCCCCGGCTGATCGCCTTGAGGTGCGCGCGCTCGGCCCGCTCCTGCTCACGCCGGCGCAGTCGCGCCTGCTCCTTCTGGCGCCGGTCCTCGCGCACCTCGTCGACCGCCTCGTCCAGGCTGCGGACACCCTCGAGGAGCATCAGCGACCAGGCCTTGTACGTCTCACGGGGCGCCCGCGCCCAGCGGACCATACGGATCTGCGGCAGCGGACGCGGCACCAGACCCTGCTCGCGCAGGGCGGCACGGCGGGTCTGCTTCAGCGCGCGGTCGAAGAGGACGGCGGCGGACAGGGACATGCCGGCGAAGAACTGCGGGGCGCCCGCGTTGTCGAGACCCCGGGGCGCGTGGACCCAGTTGAACCAGGCGGCCGCGGCCGCGAACAGCCATACGAGTATCCGGGAGCCGAGGGCCGCGTCACCGTGGCTGGCCTCGCGCACCGCGAGCACGGAGCAGAACATCGCCGCTCCGTCCAGACCGAACGGGACGAGGTACTGCCAGCCGTCGGTGAGGTTCAGGTTCTGCTCGCCGAAGCCGACGAGGCCGTGGAAGGAGAGCGCCGCGGCGACCGCCGCACAGCAGAAGAGGAGTACATAGGAAGCGGTGGCGAAAACGGCTTCCTTGCGCCTACGGCGTTCCTCGGTGCGCTCCCACGAGTCGTCCTGGCTCGCTTTCGCCCCGGAGGAGCGCTTGCCGCGCGCCAGCACCGCCACCGCCGCCAGCACGCCCAGGAGCAGTACGGCGCCCGGAAGCAGCCAGTTAAGCGATATGTCGGTCAGTCTCATCTGGGGTCCCTTGCATTGGGATAGGGCGTAACGCCCGCCATAGTGGCCCAATCCCCTCAGCCCTCAGGGGGTTTCGGGGCAAGAGGCCGCCTAAGGAGGTGCAAGGGGATGCTCAGGGCGACATTCTGCTCGAACTGCCGCTTGAGGGGCGGGAGTTGAGTTCGAATAAGACTACCCGTACGGGTGGTTCCACGGAAAGTTCCTGCGGCAAGTGAGGAACTTGTGAAGTGGCTGTAACCGTTGGGACCCTCATTCGAACATGATCTTACGGCGGCGATACTACGGCACGCCATGCCGGACCGCGGGGGGAGGGTCCTCCTGCTGAGGGGGTCTCAACTCGCGGCGGCACCCGTCAGCTTGGCGATACGGCCGTTCCCGCAGGTCCGCGGGCAGTTGTCGCACATCTCGGCCGGCCGGATCGTGTAGAAGAAGCAGCAGCTGACCCGGTCTCGAACGGGCAGGGCCGCCCCGTCCGACGCGGCCACCTCCCTGAACCCGGCCGTCCCGACGAACGGCCGCGTCGAACCCGGCAGCAGCAGCTCCAGCTCCCGCTGCGCCCGCTCCCCCTCCCCGACGACCTGTCCTATGTAATGCAGGCCCTCCACGACGTCGTCGGTCACCACGGCCCACAGCGCCCGGCCGCGCCGCCGCATCCGCGGCCCGAAGCCGCCGAGCAGCGGCTCCAGATGCTCGGTGAGCGCCTCACGTACCTCCGCGCGCAGCGCCTCCTCGTCGCCGACGACCCGGGCGCCGGGCAGGGCCGCCGCCGGATCGTCCGGCAGGCAGGCGAAGGTGCCCGTGCGCACGGCGAAGCGACCCTCGGTGCGCTGGTAGGAGACGTTCTCGACGGGCAGTCTGGGCACCCGGCGGTGCAGGAGCCACGGCACGGTGATCAGCAGACAGGCCGTCCACGCGTACCGGTGCAGGCCGAAACCGGCGACGACGTCCGGGCGGCCCCGTTGCCCGTAGTCCCGCAGCACCTGCTCGTCGTCCCAGGCGAGGAAGGAGTCGAGGTCGCCGTCGCCGGCCGCGAGACCGGCGGCCCGCACCCATCCGGCGCCGCGCGGATGCGGCTGCCCGGGGCCCAGCTCGATGACGGCCGCGTCCGGGTAGGCCGCGGCGAGCCGGTCGTACGCATCCGTGACGGCGGACCGGAGCCGGCCGGGCATGATCTGGGCGGGAGCGGACATGCGGGGACCACCGAATCTCGTGGATGACTCGAAGATCAAAGGTAAGCCTTACCTTATCCATTCTGGCTGTGGGGTGATCCGGATCCAACACCGGATCCGGCCGGGGCGCGGCGCAAATCCGAACCCGGACTCGAATCGGGATTTGAACTGACGGAATGTGCGCCTATGGTGCTTGACGGGCGAGTAACAACCCGCCGTAATGACCCCATGTGCCGTCAAGGTGCCATCTAGCCCGGAGGAGGCCCCCGTGCAGCACGCCGGCCCGCAGGGCGCGCACGGCTCGCCCGACACCGGGGCCCCGGTCTCACAGCCGGCCGCCGCACGCGTCCCACAGCAGCTCAGGGCCGCCGACGTGAACCGGGGACGCCCCGCCGCGAGCGGCCCGACGGCCCGTCCGGACGCCGCAGCGGGTACGCCGGTGGCCGGCGCCCGGGGCGAGCACACGCACAGCGAGGCACCGATCCCCCTGCCGCGCGCCGAGCGGGCACGCCCCGTCGTCCAGCGTTCCTCCGTGCGCGGCCAGATCCTCGACGCGCTGCGCACCGCCCTGGTCGGGGGCGAGCTGGCCCCCGGGGAGGTGTACTCGGCCCCCGCCCTGGGCGACCGCTTCGGGGTGTCCGCGACGCCCGTCCGCGAGGCGATGCAGCAGCTCGCGCTGGAGGGGGCCGTCGAGGTCGTCCCCAACCGGGGCTTCCGCGTCGTGGCACGCGGCGCCCGCGAGCTGGCCGAGCTGGCCGAGATCCGGGCCCTGATCGAACTCCCGGTGCTGCTCCGGCTGGCCCGTACGGTGCCCGCCGAACGCTGGACGGAACTCCGCCCCCTGGCGGAGGCGACGGCACGCGCGGCGTCCACGGGCTGCCGGGCCACCTACGCGGAGACCGACCGGGCCTTCCACCGCGCGGTCCTGTCCCTCTCCGGCAACACCCAACTGGTCCAGATAGCCGACGACCTCCACCGCCGAGCCCAATGGCCCCTGGTGGACACGAAGGCCGACACCGGCCGAGCAGCCCTCATGAAAGACGCGGCAGCCCACACAACCCTGCTGGACGCCTTGATCGACAGAGACGTACAGCTGGTTCAGTCACTGACGCGGAACCATGTAACAGGCGCTCACTGACCTGACCTCAGGGGCGCGGGGAACTGCGCGACAAGCCACAGCGCACCCGCACCCGCCATGCGACCCGGACCACCCCACCCCGCAGCGCAACCGCAACCGCACCTACGCCGAAGCCGCCGGCGGAGCCAACTGCCGCGCCAGCCACGTAGGAACACCCCCGAGCAACCGAAACAACCGCCCCGCCTCCGCCCGCAGCCGCGAGGCCTCCGGCTCGGACTCCGCGTCGGCCAGCGAGGCCAACGCGGGCGCCGTCCCCACCAGATACCCCAACTCCTCCCGAATCCGCAGCGATTCACCGAACCCGTGCCGCGCCTCCGCCAACTCCCCGTCCCGCAGGGCGAGCCCGGCCAGATGGCGCCACGTGAACGACAGCAGCAGCGGATCGGCATGCGCGGTGGCCCCCGCGTGGGCGCGCCGGTACGCGGCCCGCGCGGCCTGCGGCGAACGCGCCAGGTTCTCCGCCAGCAGCCCCCGCCGGAAGTCCAGCACCGCCCGCCCCGAAGCCCCCGGAGGGATCAGCGCCGCCGCCCGCCCCAGCGCGGCCCGCGCCTCGTCGGCGCGGTCCCGTACGCCGAGCAGGGTGGCCGCGTACGCCAACTGCCCGCGCTCGCAGGCCGCCGCGCCGCGCTCGTCGTCGCTCTGGGCGAGCGCCTCCGCCGCACGGAGCGCGTCCTCGGCCTCCTGCCAGCCCTGCTCGGTGTAGAGGCAGCGTTCCACCAGCAGCGCGGCCCGCTGGAGCGAGGCGTCGGGGGTGGCGGCGTCGAGCAGGGCCGCCGCGTCCGCCCAGCAGGCGCGTGAGCGCAGCCGCCATACCGCGGTCTGGAGTGGATCGTCACCAGAGGTCGTTCCGGAACCAGACATGGCGGTGTACGCCACGTTGCCCTCCCCGAGCACGCCATCGAGCTTGTTGAGTGGTGGCGGCATCTCAGCACGAATCCCGGTGCCGGGCCAAGAGGGTAGGTGAAAGAATTCACAAAGTCGGGGAAGAATAAGCGCCGGGGTTGCCGAGCGACCGGCCCCCCCCGGCGCGCGCCGCGTCCGCGCGCCAGCACCGCACGCCCCGCACCCCCCAGTCCGCACCCTCAGTC
Source organism: Streptomyces sp. NPDC047042 (assembly GCF_040644035.1). Lineage (NCBI taxonomy): Bacteria > Bacillati > Actinomycetota > Actinomycetes > Kitasatosporales > Streptomycetaceae > Streptomyces > Streptomyces sp. NPDC047042. Next base: position 11,066 of record NZ_JBEYVP010000006.1, read on the forward strand.
CGTGCCCCCAGCCCGCACCTCCTCCCCGTGTCCCGGGACGGTCGCGCTCAACTCATGCGCAGCGCCAGGAAGAAGTCCAGCTTGTCCTCCAGCCGGGACAGATCACGGCCCGTCAGCTGCTCGATCCGCCCCACCCGGTAGCGCAGCGTGTTGACATGCAGATGCAGTCGCGTGGCGCACCGCGTCCATGAGCCGTCGCACTCCAGGAACGCCTCCAGCGTCGGTATCAGCTCGGCGCGGTGGCGTCGGTCGTAGTCCCGCAGGGGATCGAGGAGGCGGGCGGTGAAGGCGCGGCGCACGTCGTCCGGGACGAAGGGGAGGAGCAGCACGTGCGAGGCCAGCTCCTGGTGGCCCGCCGCGCACACCCGGCCGGGCCGCGCCGCGGCCACCCGGCGGGCGTGCCGGGCTTCCTCGAGCGCCCCGCGCAGCCCTTCGGCCGAGTGCACGGGCGCGCTGACACCGATGGTGAGCCGTCCGTCGTCGTCCAGGCCGGCGGACAGCGGGTCCCGCACAACGGCGAGCAGCTTTTCGGCCAGAATTCCCGTCTCCGAACCGTCGTGCTCCGACGACACCGCCGGCAACGGTACGAGGGCGATCGCCTCGTCCCCCGTATGGGCCACGGCGATCCGGTCGGAGTGCTCCGGGCCCGTCAGAAGCGGGTCGACAAGAATTTCCTCCAGCAACGCCTGCGCCACCGGACCGCCCTCGACCTCGCCGCCCGCCCAGTCCACGCGCGCCACGACGACCTGCCAGTGCGGGGCCGCGCCGAGGCCGGGCAGCAGCACCGGCGCGGCGACCCTCAGCCGGGCCGCGATCTCGGTCGGCGCGGCGCCCGACTGCACCAGCTCCAGGACCTCCTCGGCGAGCCGCCGCCGTACCGTGCGCGCCGCGTCGCGCCGGTCGCGTTCGACCGCGATCAGCTGGGTGACGCCCTGCAGCAGATCGAGCCGCTCCGCCGGCCAGTCCCCGGCGTCCGCCTCGACGGCGAGCAGCCAGTCGGACAGCAGGGTCTCGCGTACGTCCCGAGAACCCCCCTGCGGTGCGGTACGGCCGCTCGCGCGGACGGGGAAGAGGGAGTACGTCGTACCGCCGACCGCCACGCGATGGGGTCCGCGTCTGCCGGTGCGGGCCGCCATGAGGTGTTCGGCGGCCAGCGCCGCGCACACCTCGGGGGCCGGGGCGGGGCCGGAGACCTTCGAGTCCGCGATGAGGCGTCCGGCGGGGGAGAGGACCCAGGCGCGCAGGTCGAGGTCGGTGCCGAGCAGGTCCAGGACCACATCGGGGCCGCCGCCCGCCGGGCCCGAGGTCATCATCCGGCGGTGCCGGTCCACGACGGCCGCCAGATCCCCGGCGCGTTCGCCGGACACCTGCCGTACGACATGTTCGGTGATCGTCGCGAACGCGACCGACTCGTGCACCGCGAACAACGGCAGCCGGTGCCGGACGCACGCCGCGATCAGATCGTCCGGGATGCTCCCCAGTTCGGCCTCACCGGCGCCCAGCGCCGCGACCCCGGCCCCCGCCAGGAGCCGTACGAAGGGCTCCGAGTCCCCGGGGTCCCGGCGCCAGGCCAGACCCGTGAGCACCAGCTCGCCGCCCGAGAGATAGCGGCTGGGGTCCCTGAGGTCGGTGGTCATCACCCCGCGCACGGTGCGGTCCAGCTCGTCCTCGCCGCCGAGCAGCGTCAGGCCCAGCGCATCGGTGTCCAGCAGTGCGCGCAGCCGCATTCTCGTCGCCGCCGTTCTGTTTGCGAGCCGCGCTTTTTCCGCCTGCGCGGCGATCACTGTTTCCGGGGAAAATCAGAGAGGTTACTGATGGCCTCTGTTCATACGAATCTACAAGACGATCGTCCTGGCCAGCCAACTCCTTCATGGTTTCCGTGACTGACCCAGGCGGTGGACAGCCCTGTGTACTGATCTCATCCCCCGTGAACAGCACATGAACAAGCCATCGGCACGACGTACGCGACGAAGAGGAAAAGAGCCGGTCATGGATTTCCTTCGCCCCGCCAGCTGGGAGGAGGCGCTCGCCGCGAAGGCCGAGCACCCCACCGCTGTGCCGATCGCGGGCGGTACCGATGTGATGGTCGAGATCAACTTCGACCACCGCCGGCCCGAGTACCTCCTCGACCTGACCCGTGTCGGCGACCTGTACGAGTGGGAGACCGGCGAGAGCAGCGTGCGGCTCGGCGCCTCGGTACCGTACGCCCGGATCATGGAGCACCTGCGAGGCGAGCTGCCGGGTCTGGCCCTCGCCTCGCACACGGTCGCCTCTCCGCAGATCCGCAACCGGGGCGGCGTCGGCGGCAACCTCGGCACCGCCTCTCCGGCCGGTGACGCCCACCCGGCGCTGCTCGCCGCCGGCGCGGAGGTCGAGGCCGAGTCCGTACGGGGCACCCGGCTGATCCCGATCGACGACTTCTACACCGGGGTGAAGCGCAACGCGCTCGCCCCCGACGAGCTGATCCGCGCCGTCCACATCAGGAAGGCGGACGGCCCCCAGCAGTACTCGAAGGTCGGCACCCGCAACGCCATGGTCATCGCGGTCTGCGCCTTCGGGCTCGCGCTGCACCCGGAGTCCCGGACCGTCCGTACGGGGATCGGTTCGGCGGCGCCCACACCCGTACGGGCCAAGGCGGCCGAGGAATTCCTGAACGCGGCGCTCGACGAGGGCGGCTTCTGGGACAACGGGAAGATCATCACGCCGTCGGTCGCCAAGCAGTTCGCGGACCTGTGCGCGGGCGCCTGCAATCCCATCGACGACGTCCGGGGCACCGCGAGCTACCGCCGCCACGCGGTCGGCGTGATGGCCCGGCGCACACTGACCTGGACCTGGGAGTCGTACCGCGGCACCGCCGCCCGCACGGAGGGAGTGGCGTAATGCGCGTCAATTTCACGGTCAACGGCCGGCCGCAGGAGGCCGACGACGTGTGGGAGGGCGAGTCCCTGCTGTACGTGCTGCGGGAGCGGCTCGGCCTGCCGGGTTCGAAGAACGCCTGCGAACAGGGCGAGTGCGGATCGTGCACCGTCCGCCTCGACGGCGTCCCGGTGTGCTCGTGCCTCGTCGCCGCGGGACAGGTCGAAGGGCGCGAGGTCGTCACGGTCGAGGGACTCGCCGACTACGCCAAGCAGCGTACGGAACACGGGAGTTGCGGAACGGGCGCCTGCGGTACGTCACTTGACGCCGCCAAGCGCTGGCAGCCCACTGGTTCCGCCGACTCGCAGACCGGCGAGGGCGTTGAACTGGCCCCCATCCAGCAGGCGTTCATCGACGCCGGCGCCGTCCAGTGCGGGTTCTGCACGCCCGGTCTGCTGGTCGCCGCCGACGAGATGCTGGAGCAGAACCCGAACCCGACCGACGCGGACATCCGCGAGGCGCTGTCGGGCAACCTGTGCCGGTGCACGGGCTACGAGAAGATCATGGACGCGGTCCGGCTGGCGGCGGCCCGACAGGGAGAGGCGGTCTGACATGCCCGGCAGGAACACTCCCCTCGGGACCCCCACCAAGGTCACCCAGGGCTCGCACACCAAGGGCGGCATCGGCGAGTCCACTCTGCGCCCCGACGGCACCCTCAAGGTCACCGGCGAGTTCGCGTACTCGTCCGACATGTGGCACGAGGACATGCTCTGGGGCCAGATCCTGCGCTCCACGGTCGCCCACGCCGAGATCGTCTCCATCGACACGGCCGAGGCCCTCGCACTGCCCGGCGTGTACGCCGTCATGACGTACGACGACCTGCCGACCGACGTGCGCAACTACGGCCTGGAGATCCAGGACACCCCGGTCCTCGCCCACGGCAGGGTCCGCCACCACGGCGAACCCGTCGCCATCGTCGCCGCCGACCACCCGGAGACCGCGCGCCGTGCCGCCGCCAAGATCAAGGTCGAGTACCGCGAACTGCCGGTGATCACCGACGAGGCCTCCGCGACCGCGCCGGACGCGATCCTCGTCCACGACGACCGCACCGACCACCACTTCGCCCACGTCGACCACCCCAACATCGTCCACCGCCAGCCGATCGTCCGCGGCGACGTCGAAGCGGCCCGCGCCCGCGCGGACTTCGTCGTCACCGGCGAGTACACCTTCGGCATGCAGGACCAGGCGTTCCTGGGCCCGGAGTCGGGCCTCGCGGTCCCCGCCGAGGACGGCGGCGTCGACCTCTACATCGCCACCCAGTGGCTGCACTCCGACCTGCGCCAGATCGCGCCCGTGCTCGGCCTGCCCGAGGACAAGGTCCGGATGACGCTGTCCGGTGTCGGCGGCGCCTTCGGCGGGCGCGAGGACCTGTCGATGCAGATCCACGCCTGTCTGCTCGCCCTGCGCACCGGCAAGCCGGTAAAGATCGTCTACAACCGCTTCGAGTCCTTCTTCGGCCACGTCCACCGCCACCCCGCGAAGCTCACCTACGAGCACGGGGCGACCAAGGACGGCAAGCTGACCCATCTGAAGGCGCGGATCGTCCTCGACGGCGGCGCGTACGCCTCCGCCTCCCCGGCGGTCGTCGGCAACGCCGCCTCGCTCGGCGTCGGCCCGTACGTGGTCGACGACGTCGACATCGACTGCGTCGCCCTCTACACCAACAACCCGCCCTGCGGTGCGATGCGCGGCTTCGGCGCGGTCCAGGCCTGCTTCGCCTACGAGGCCCAGATGGACAAGCTCGCCGACGCGGTGGGCATGGACCGGGTCGAGTTCCGCCGCCTCAACGCCATGGAACAGGGCTCGCTCCTGCCCACCGGCCAGGTCGTCGACTCCCCGGCCCCGGTCGCCGAACTCCTGCGCCGCGTCAAGGCGATGCCCCTTCCGCCGGAGCAGCAGTGGCTGACTGCGGGTGAGGCGGCGGACGTACGCCAGCTGCCGGGCGGCCTCTCCAACACCACCCACGGCGAGGGCGTCGTCCGGGGCGTCGGCTACGCGGTCGGCATCAAGAACGTCGGCTTCTCCGAGGGCTTCGACGACTACTCGACAGCCCGGGTACGTATGGAGGTCGTCGGCGGAGAACCGGTGGCCACCGTGCACACGGCGATGGCCGAGGTCGGCCAGGGCGGGGTCACCGTCCACGCCCAGATCGCCCGCACCGAGCTGGGTGTCACCCAGGTGACGATCCACCCCGCCGACACCCAGGTGGGCTCGGCCGGTTCGACCTCCGCCTCCCGGCAGACGTACGTCACCGGTGGCGCCGTCAAGAACTCGTGCGAGCTGGTCCGCGAGAAGGTCCTGGAGGTCGGGCGCCGCAAGTTCGGCTCGTACCACCCGGCCTGGGCGACGGCGGAACTGCTCCTGGAGGGCGGCAAGGTCGTCACGGACGCCGGCGAGGTCCTCGCCGACCTGGTGGACGTCCTGGGGGACGAGTCCGTCGAGGTCGAGGCGGAGTGGCGGCACCGGCCGACCGAACCCTTCGACCTGCGCACCGGCCAGGGCTTCGGACACGTCCAGTACTCGTTCGCCGCGCACCGAGCCGTCGTCGAGGTCGACACCGAACTGGGCCTGGTGAAGGTCATCGAACTGGCCTGCGCACAGGATGTCGGCAAGGCGCTCAACCCGCTGTCGGTGGTCGGCCAGATCCAGGGCGGCACGACCCAGGGGCTGGGCATCGCGGTGATGGAGGAGATCGTCGTCGACCCGAAGACGGCGAAGGTGCGGAATCCTTCTTTCACGGACTATCTGATCCCCACGATCCTGGACACCCCGACGATTCCGGTCGACGTCCTCGAACTGGCCGACGAGCACGCCCCGTACGGGTTGCGGGGGGTGGGGGAGGCTCCGACGTTGTCGTCGACTCCGGCTGTGCTGGCGGCGATCCGGAACGCGACGGGCCTGGAGCTGACGAAGACGCCGGTGAGGCCGGAACATCTCACGGGTACGGTGTAGGCGGCGCGTTGGTGGGTGCGGGTCCGGTGGGGGCTGGTCGCGCAGTTCCCCGCGCCCCTGAAAGACGAAAAGCAGGGGGCGCAGCCCCCGCTTTTCAGGGGCGCGGGGAACTGCGCGAGAAACCCCCACCGGGCCGTCCCCTTCCGTACAACCGTCACCAAGGAGAACCGAGATGCTGGACATCGCCGACGAACTTCACCGGTGGGTCGAGCAGGGACGTGACTTCGCCGTGGCCACCGTGGTGGCCGTCGGCGGCAGCGCGCCCCGCCAGCCCGGCGCCGCCCTCGCGGTGGACGCCGACGGCACGGCGATCGGCTCGGTCTCCGGCGGCTGTGTGGAGGGCGCGGTGTACGAGCTGTGCCGGCAGGCCTTGACTGACGGCGAGCCCGTCCTCGAACGCTTCGGGTACAGCGACGACGACGCCTTCGCCGTGGGCCTGACCTGCGGCGGTGTCATCGACATCCTCGTGACGCCGGTACGGGCGTCGGATCCCGCCCGTGAGGTGTACGCGTCGGCCCTGGCCGCCGCCGCGAGCGGGGAGGCGGCGGCCGTCGCCCGGATCGTCGCCGGCCCGGCGGAGCTGCTGGGCCGCGCCCTGCTCGTCGGAGCGGACGGCCCGCACGGCTCGTACGAGGGTGGCTTCGGCGCGCACCCCGAGCTGGACCGCACGGTGGCCGCCGAGGCGCGCGCCTTCCTCGACGCCGGCCGCACCGGCACCCTGGAGATCGGTGAGCAGGGCTCTCGTTGCGGAGCACCGCTCACGGTTCTGGTCGAATCGTCCGTCCCGCCGCCCCGCATGATCGTGTTCGGTGCGATCGACTTCGCGTCGGCGCTGGCCCGTATGGGCAAGTTCCTCGGCTACCACGTGACGGTCTGCGACGCCCGCCCGGTCTTCGCCACCCCCGCCCGTTTCCCCGAGGCGGACGAGATCGTCGTCGAGTGGCCGCACCGGTACCTGGAGCGGACGGCCGTGGACGCCCGTACGGTCCTGTGCGTCCTCACCCACGACGCCAAGTTCGACATACCCCTGCTCCAGCTCGCACTGCGGCTGCCGGTGGCGTACGTCGGCGCGATGGGCTCCCGCCGGACCCACCTGGACCGCAACGAGCGGCTGCGTGAAGCCGGCGTCACCGAGCTGGAGCTGGCGCGGCTCAGGTCGCCGATCGGGCTCGACCTCGGCGCCCGTACGCCCGAGGAGACGGCGCTGTCCATCGTCTCGGAGATCGTCGCCGACAGACGCGGCGGCAGCGGGGTCTCGCTGACCGGGGCGCATACGCCCATCCACCACGACGTCACCTCGGCACCGGAACCGGCGGGACGGATCGGGTCGGTGGCCTGACCGGCGTCAGTCGAACTTCGGTTGCGGATAGCCGAGTTGGACTCCGTGGGTGGACTTTCGGGTCACCAGGGTGCCGCGTCCCGGCGGTTGGTGACTCGGTTTGACGGTGCCCAGGAGGAAGCCTTCGCCGGGGTCGCCGGAGAGCATGAGGCCCTGTGCGCCGAGCTCCTTCAACCGCGCCACGAAGGGCTCGTACAGAGACCTCGACGCCCCTGCCGACCTGCGGGCAAGGACGACCCGCAGGCCCAGGTCACGGGCGAACGGCAGGTAGTCCATGAGCGGGGCGAGCGGGTTGCCGGTGCTGGTGGCGACCAGGTCGTAGTCGTCGACCAGCAGATACACGTCCTTGCCCCGGTACCAGCTGCGGTCGCGCAGCTGCTCGGCCGTGACATCGGGGCCGGGCATCCGGGCCTCCAGCACGGAGACCACGCCCTTGACGACCTCGGCGACCCGGGGCCCCGAAGGTCCGTAGCTCAGCAGATACTCCTCGGGCACCTCACCGAGGAGCGACCGCCGGTAGTCGACCACGAGGAACTGGGCCCGGTCCGGCGAGAGACGGGCGCACAGCTGCCGCACCAGCATCCGCAGGAACGAACTCTTGCCCGACTCGGGCTCTCCGTAGACGAGGAAGAAGGGGTCGTTGGACAGGTCGAGAAACACCGGGAGGAGGCTCGCGTCGTCGATGCCGACGGCGATGGCCTGGCCGGGCGCCTCTTCGGGGCCTGGCAGCTCCTCCAGCAGGACGAGGTCCGGCAGGGTGCGCACCGGGGGAGCGGTCGGCCCCGACCAGTTCTTGCGCACACGTGCGGCCAGTCGCGCCGCCGCGCCCGGGGTGTGTTCCGGGTCGACATCGTCCTCCAGGCAGGGCAGCGCGGTGAGGAAGTGCAGCCGCTCGCGGGACAGCCCGCGTCCCGGGCTCCCCACGGGGACGTTCCTGGCCTGCTTCCGGTCGATCTCGGAATCCATCGGATCGCCGAGGCGCAACTCGACCCTGCTGCCCATGACTTCGCGCAGCGTGGGGCGGATCTCCCCGTACCGTGAGGCGCTGACCAGCAGATGCATACCGTAGGCCAGGCCGCGGAGGGCCAGGTCCGTGACGACCGGTTCGAGCGCCTCGTAGTCCGCCCGGAGAGTCGCCCAGCCGTCGATGACGAGGAAGATGTCGCCCAGGGTCTGGTCCGGCCATTCCCCGGCGGCGCGACGCCGTCGGTACGCGCCGACGGACTCGATGTCGTGGGTGCGGAAGAACTCCTCGCGCTCCGCGAGAATCCTCGCGAAGTCGGCGACCGTACGCCGGACCCGGTCCGCGTCGAGCCGGGAGAACACGCCCCCGACGTGCGGCAGCCCGGCCAGCGGCGCCAGTGCCCCGCCGCCGAAGTCGAGACAGTAGAACTGCACGTCGACCGGTGTGTGGGTGAGGGCCAGCGACGCGATGAGCGTGACCAGTGCGGTCGACTTGCCGGACTGCGGTGCGCCCACCACGAGGACGTGCCCCTCGGCCCCGGAAAGATCCAGCGCGAGCACACTCTTGCGCTGCCGGAACGGCTCGTCGACCACCGCGAAGGGGACATGCTCCAGGCGCTTGAACGGCGGGACGGGCGGGCCCGACGCCCGTCCTCCCCGTATCCGCCGGGCGGCGGCCGGTTTCGGAGGCAGCAGCGACTCCAGCGAGGGCGACGCGTCCAGCGGCGGCAGCCAGATCCGACGCGTACTCGGTTCCGTCGCCGACACCTGGCCGACCAGCACGTCCAGGACCGAGGCGGAGTCGTCGACGGCGTCCGGGAGCGGGGCGGACACGTACGAGGCCTTGAAACGGACCAGTACGTCCGCCTCGTCGGACTTGAGGAACCCGGCGCCCGGGTCCGGCGGCAGATGATAGGCGTCCGGGTAGCCCAGCACCGTACGGGACTCGGCCGCCGAGAACGTGCGCAGTCCGATGCGGTACGACAGGAAGCTGTCCAGCCCGCGCAGTCGGCCTTCCTCCAGCCGCTGCGAGGCCAGCAGCATGTGCACACCCAGGGCCCGGCCGACCCGGCCGATCTGCACGAACAGCTCGGCGAAGTCCGCGTGGGCGACCAGGAGTTCGGAGAACTCGTCGATCACAAGCAGCAGCGTCGGCAGGGGTTCGAGATCCCTCCCGGAGGCACGGAGCTTCGTGTACTCGTGGACACTCGCCAGACCACCCGCGGCCCGCAACAGCGCCTGGCGCCGCTGCAGTTCACCGCTGATCGCGTCGTGCATCCGCGTCACGAGCGACGGATCGTTCTCCAGACCGGTGATGACGGCCGAGGTGTGCGGCAGGTCCCGCAGGGGAGCGAACGTCGCGGCGCCCTTGAAGTCGGCCAGCACGAAGGCCACTTCCTCCGCCGAATGGCGGACGGCGAGTCCCAGCACGATCGAGCGCAGCAACTCGGACTTGCCGGAGCCGGTCGCGCCCACACACAGGCCGTGCGGGCCCATTCCGTGGTGCGCGCTCTCCTTGAGGTCGAGGAAGACCGGCCTGCCGCCCTCACCGACACCGATCGGGACCCGCAATCGCTCCTCGGGAGCCGACCGGGCCCGCAGGGCCGGCAGATTCAACGACGTCGGGTTGTCCACGCCCAGCAGACCGGTGAACACGGTTCCCTGGCGGCCGGAGGGAAACTTGACGAGCGCCCCGGCACTGTCGTCCTCGGCGCGCAGCGCCGCCCAGCCCGCCCGCACCCGCTCCGCCGTCTCCACCAGGGACTCCCGCGCCGCCACCGGCCCGGTCCCGTCGTCGAAACGCGGGACCGCCACCCGGAAACGCCGGCGCCGGGACAACGCCCAGCCGACCGAGACCCCCGCCGCCAGCGCGGGGTCGAAGAAGGACTCCTCCGGGTCGTCCAGGGCCAGTTCGAGCCGCGTGCCCAGCAACCCCCGCAGGTCCGTGGTGAAGTCGCTCCAGCGGCGGGCCGTGACCAGCAGATGGACGCCGTAGTTCAGGCCGGTGTTGGCGAGTTTGTGGACGGTGTCCGCGAACTCCGGGTGCTCCCAGGTGAAGTCGAGCCAGCCGTCCACCACGAGGAAGACGTCACTCGCCGCCCCCTCGTCGATCCGGCCCGTGTTGCGCAGCGCGCGGAACGCCTCGATGGAGTCGATGTCGAGGTCGCGGAACAGGGTGCGCCGGGTCGAGATCACGGCCTTGACCGCGGCGAGGGCGCCCTCGACCGCGCTGTGCTCGTGCGGAGCCGCGAACGTGCGCACATGCGGCAGCGAACTCAGCACTCCGAGCCGGTTGACCGCGCCCTCCAGCAGATAGAACTCCGCCTCGTTCGGGGTGTGGGTCAGCGCCAGCGACATGATCAGGGACCGCAGCAGGGTCGTCTTGCCGCTGCCCAGCTTGCCGACGACCGCCGCGTTCCCGTCCCTGTTGGAGAAGTCGACGCACAGATGATCGCCCCCGGTGCTGTTCTCCAGCCTGCCGACGGGCACGACCAGCCGCGAGGTGCCCTCCCACGCGTCGCAGCTGAAACCCCGGTCGACGGTCTCCACCGGCGGCGGCAGCAGTGTGCCGAGCCTGAGCTCGTCGGCCAGGGCCGCCCGGGCGCCGGGCCCGGCCGCCGCGTCGATCCGGGGCGCGTAGGCGAGGGCGACATTCCCCTCGCACTGCCCCGACTTGGTCGGCGTCTGCTCGGGCCCCGCCTGGTTGACGACCGTGTCGTGGACGTACGTGTACAGCTCCTCCGGGGTGACCACCCCGTCCCGGTTCAGGTCGGCGAGGCCGGTGCTGAGCCCCTCGATCACGGCCGCCGTGAACCGGGGTGCGGACAGCGGGTTGTCGATCGTCAGCTGCTCGCCGTCGTACGCGTACTCCAGTTCCGTCGACGCCGTGATGACGAACGTGCCGCGCCCGGCGAGCGCCGACTTCACGTCCACGGGAGTGGGCGACATGGGCCTGCCCCGGTGGAAGAGCCCGCTGTAGCAGCAGTCGAGCAGCACGATCTTGGTCCGGGCCTCGCACTCGTCCAGAAGCTCGTGCAGCAGCGCGGCCGGGATCGCGGTGGTGTGCGGACGCGCCAACCGTGTGCTGAGCGTGGCGAAGAACAGCCGGTCGGCGTCATTGCGGATGCCGTGGCAGGCGAAGTAGATCAGTACGAGATCGTCGGGGTCGCGATCGCTGAGTACCTCCTCGACCGCGGACTCGATCTCCTCCTTGGGCCTGTTAAGCAGTTCGAGCACCGGGTCGAAACGGCCGATCGCGGGGTTCTCCAGCAGCCTCTTCAGCTCGCCGGCACCCCGGGCCGGCGCCCGGAGTCTGCTGAGCCCCGGATCCTGGTAGCCGTCAGTCGCGACGAGCAGTGCGATCCGGCGTCCCGCCATCGCCAACTCCCGGCTCGCTGTTGGTGTTCGGGCCGGTAGCGGCAGCACCCGCCGCGGCCGTCCCCGCCTCGATCCGCGCGGTCACCGCCTCGACCAACGCCTGCTGGTCCTTGGCCGACAGAGCGCCGAACGACCCCTTGTTACCGTCGATCTCCCACTCCACCGACCGAGCCTTCGAACGCTGCACGAACGCCACGACGACATTGCTGAGAGCCTTGAGCGCGGCGGCGGAGAACGCCCCGCTGACCACCAGCACCCCGAGGTCGTGCCCCACACCGGCCATCGACTTCTCCGGCGCGGCGGCCGTCCCGCGCTCGACCCGCAGCAGGCCGAGGGTGCGCAAATCCTTGTACAGACTGCGGACTTGACGATCCGTCTGCTCCGCGGTGGCTCCGGGACCCGAGTCGATCCGAAGCTCCAGCCGCACGCTCTCCTCGGGCACGCTCTCCCCTTCCCCCGACCGGCTTCCGTACCGCCGGCACACCGCGTCGATCGTAACGTCCGTCACGCCGTCCTCAGCAGGCGGTTCGCGGCTCGACCGAACACATGGCGCGCCGCGCCCGCCAGCGGGCGGTCGAACAGGGACGGCAGCAGGCGTACGCGCAACTCCTCGCGCCAGAGGACCCGCGAGCGGCCGCCCGGGCCCGGGCGCACCTCGATCTCCGCCCAGCCCAGGACGACCCGGCCGCGTTTCTCCAGGCGGCACAGGCCCGGGGAGTCGTCCGTCGGAGGCCGCCAGACGGTGACCTCCATCGGGTCGTCGACGGCGAGGGGACCGACTCCCGAGCGGGCGACGAAGACGGTCCCGACGTGGGTCGGCGGGTCGGTGAGCACCTTCACGCGGGTGAGCGGGACCACGGACGCGTGGCGGGGCCAGTCCGTGAGGCGGCGCCAGGCCTCGTCGAGGGGGAGTGGCACCGTACGTTCGAGGAGGAAGTCGACCACGGCACGATCGTAGGCAACCCGGCGGCTCCATGAGGGGACGGTCGAACGCAAGTTGCGGCCTGAGCCGGTCAGGCCAGCAGGCGTGCGCCCAGGTCCTCGCCCGGAAGGGCACCCGGAAGGACGTACGCCACCGCCGAACCCCGGTGCTCGATGAAGCGGCCCAGCTCGTCCGTCGCCGCCATCCGGTGCTGGACGCGCGCGAACAGCGCCGGGTCACGCATGAAGGCGAGGAACAGCAGGCCCCGGTCGTCCGGACCGGCGTCGTAGCTGTAGCTCCGGCGCAGCATCCGGGCGCCCCCGTCCAGCCGGGGGCTCGCCGCCCGTACATGTGCCCCGGGCGGGATCACGTACCGGCCCTGCGGGGTCTTCGCGAAGATGTCCACGTCGTCGTGCTCGTGCCGCCCGCCCAGCGGCGCGCCGCTCTCCCGGTGCCGCCCGATGATCTCCTCCTGACGCCTCGCGGCGAGCCGCGCGAACCCGGCGACGTCGATATGGACGCGCCGTAGGACGAGGAACGTGGCGTCGTCGACCCACACCCAGCGCTCGCACTCCTCGGGCGTCGGGTTCTGCGTGCCGTCCTCGAAGCCGAGCAGGTCGCGCGGTGTCCGCCCGGCCGGTGCGGGCGGCAGGAACCCGGTCTGGCGCCGGCGCGGGCGCAGGGTGTCGCCCGCCAGCCGGGTCAGCGCGCCGGCCGCCGCCACGGTGGCCCGCGGGTCGTCGGCGCAGAGCTGCACCAGCAGATCGCCGCCGCCGTACGCGGGGTCGAGCCGGTCGTCGGGGAACGGCGGCAGCTCCCGCAGCGCGGGCGGCGCGGCGACGCACAGCAGCCCGGGGAGCCGGGGACCGATCGCCACGGTCGCGGTGAGCCGGGACCGTCCGGCGGCCCCGATCGCCTTGATCTCCTTGGCCTGTACGGGAGTCGGTGGCGCGAGTTCACCGTCCAGGACCTCCGCGAGCGCCCGCGTCCAGCGTCCGAACACCTTCCGCAGGGCACGCACACCGCCCGCTCCCCGTACCGCCGGGGCGAGGTCGTACGAGATGACGAGCGCGGCGTTCTGCTGGTGGGTCGTCACGCCGGCCTGGCGCGGGCCCCGGAAGCGGAACGCCGGCGGGCCCGCGGCGGCCGGGGGACGGGAGCGGGCGGCGCCGGCACACCCGGAGACGGTCGCGGCGAGGGCGCCGAGGGCTGCGGCGCGGTTGAGGACGTCCCGGCGTGCGGGGGCCGACGCGCCGTCGGGCGTGGGGAAAGAGGCATGTGCTGTCATAGGAGTGAAAGGGACGATACATCCGCGATCGCACCGACCATTCTCTTTCCCCGAGCGGATCAACCGTTTCGTTCGTTGGCGATCCGCACGAGCAGTCCGTCGGTGCCCGTGCCGTTCGCCAGGGTCAGCCCGTACGGGCCGAAGACCGGGTCGGCCGGCAGGACATAGCCCTCGGGGACGTTCTTCTCCACGAGGTAGTACGTGCCGATCCGGTTCTCGTCGAGGGAGCACCTGCCCGTCCCGCCGGTGACGCAGTCGCCGGCCATCCGGTCCTTGCCCGCGCCCTGGCGCTGGAGGCCGGGGTTGCCGTTGCTGTCGATCCACAGCTGGAAGACCGCGCCCCTCAGCGGCTCGCCGGTCTTCCCGTCGGTGTTGACGACCGTCAGTGTCAACTCCCCGACCAGGCCCGCGCTGAGGGTGAGGTCGGTCCGGTCGCCCGGGCCGAGGGTGACCACCGGGGAGCAGCCGCTGGTCGGGTCCACGACCGAGTCGTCACCCGTGGCGCCCGTGTTCTGCCTGGTCCAGAGGTAGCCCCGCGGGCCGCGGAAGCAGACCTTGTAGCGTCCGTCGGGCAGGGCGCTGAACAGGTAGTGCCCGTTCGCGTCCGTCCTGACGGTCCTGAGAACGTCACCCGTGGCGGGGTCGATCAGCTCGGCGGTGACGTCCTTCGCGCCGGGCTCGCCCGGGTCCTGGACGCCGTTGCCGTCGGTGTCGTACCAGACGCGGTCGCCCAGACTGTCGACCGGGCCGACAAGACCCGCCTCGATCCTGTGGTTGACGTCGCCGGGGTCGCCCACGGTCACCGTGGTCCGGCCCGCCGAGTCGACGTTCGAATCGAGGGAACGGTCGCGGCCGGGACCCCGCTGGGTCCACTTCAGCTCCGCCAGGGTCGGTGAGCCGGGGAGTGCCGACGGGTCGACGCCCCGGTAGTCGAAGGCGGCCGCGTACACGGTGTTCGGCGTCAGGCCGTCCTTCGTGCCCAGGTAGTACTCGCCGTTCGCGTCGGTCGTGGCGGTCAGCGCCGGTCCGGTGGGCGGGGTCAGCGTGACGACGACGCCAGGGACGGGCGGTTCGGACGGGTCCTGGACGCCGTTGCCGTTCGAGTCGTACCAGACCCGGTTGCCGATCTGGACGGGCGCCTGGTCGCACACGAGTTCAAGGTCGGCGAGACCGTTGGCCTTGCCGAAGAGGTTCTGGCGCAGGGCGAGGTCGTCGTCGCCGGTCGCCTGGATGAGCAGGTTGCCCTGGGCCGCGCCGTTGTTCGCGGTCCAGCTGCGGACGCCCTGCTGGAAGGCGCCGTACGGGTCGTGGGCCGTGCCGAACAGCTTGCCGCGGTACGGCTGGAGTGCCGTGGCGCCCTCGCCGACCTGGTCGTGGACCGCGTCCCCGAGTGTCGTGGAGTCGTCATGGAGCCGGCCGCCGCCCGGGCTCTTGCCGTCGCCCCGCGGATCGCCGGACAGCGCGCCGCAGGAGCCGTCGTTCTCCAGCGTGTACGTCGTCCCCGTCTTGCAGGCGCGCAGTACGTCACCTGCGGCGACGCCGGTGACCAGCGGTCGCTGCGTGGAGTTGTGGGCGAACGTGGCCGTGCCCGTCATGTCGCCGAAGCGGTCGCGGTAGCCGAGCACCAGGTCGCCGTTGTCGGCGATGTCGATGTCGGACAGCATCGGCTGCGGCGCGGAGACGAAGGAGTGCGACTCGCTGCCCGGCACCCGCTCGTTCCAGGCCTCCCACGCGCCGCTCATCACCTGGCCGACCGTGGACGGCTGGGTGCAGCGGTAGGCGTCGGCCGGCGGACCGGTGAACCGGTAGGCGCACCCGCGCGGGTAGTTCAGCGCGTGGGTGAAGATCTCGCTGAACGTGCCGTTGGCGAACTCGTAGACATGTGCGCTGAGTTGGGTCGGGTCGCCCCAGGGGGCGGACGTGGAGACCGTCGTCTCGGCGCCGCACACCCCGCCCACCAGCACCCGCTTGCCGCGCACCCCGATGCCGTACGGGTGCCACTCGCCGACGCAGGCGCTCGGCCTCGGGATGTCGTACGCCGTCTGCGTGCCGGCTCTGGCCGTCGCGCCGGAGCCGACGATGGCCACGCCGTACAGCTTGGTGTCGCCGATGTGGACCGCGTACAGCGTCCTGCCGTCACCGGACACGTCGACGTCGCCGATGCCCTCGCGGCCGACCCTGCCGTAGACGGCGTCGTCGTGCAGCCAGTTGTCGGTGGTCTCGTGCGGGGTGAGCCGGCCGGGCAGCGTGATGAAGGTGTCCACGGCGGGGTCGGTGCCGAACTGGCGGTAGATCGTGTTGGTGGCGCCCGCCGGTCCGTAGGCGGTGTGCCGCTTGACGAGCGTGCCCATGTACTTGTTGCCGGTGCGGTCGACGCCGATGCCGAACACGGCCTGCTGCCTCGTGTTGTCGGTCAGCCGGGTGACGGCGCTGTCGGGGGTGCTGCCGGTGAAGCTCCCGTTGAAGGACACGAGGCCCTTGTAGGTGTTCGGGGCGTCGCCCTTGGTGAGGTTGCAGCTGACGAGGTCGGGGTTCTCCTGGCAGTAGACGCCGGGCTCCCAGAAACCGGTGGTGTACGTGACGTCCGTACCGCCGGACACGTCGACGAAGCCGACGTTGCCACGGATGACGTCGGCGCCCGTGCCCGGGCCCGCGACGGCGGGGGAGAGGTTGCCGGGGTCCGGGTTGGTGACCTGGACGCGGTACTTGCCGCCGGTGAGTTCGGCGGTGGCGGTGAAGGTGACGGTGCCGTCGGCCCCGGTCGTCAGGTTCCGGACGGTGCCGGCGTCGTCCGTCAGGCTGACCTCGACGCCGGCGAGGCCCGGCTCGAGCGCGCTGTCGTAGGCGCCGTCCGCGTCCACCTCGGTGACGACCCGTACGGTCACCGTGCCGTCGCCCGGAGCCGCGGCACGCGTGGTCGGGGCGAGCGGGCCGAACCCGGCGACCGCGAGGGCGGGCGAACCGGTCGCGACCAGCGCGAGACTCAGGCCGGTCAGGCCGGCCAGCCGTCTGCGTCGGCCGGGCGGAGCGGCGTGCACGCGCCGGTGCGAGGCGGCGGTGCCTGGTTCTGCTCTGAACACTGATTCCTCGTCTCGTGGAGCGAACACCCCCATCTCGCTATGTATAGGAACCGTGCAGAAGATCGAATCGGCCCGTTCGGAGGAATCAGACGATTTTCGGACAGAAGTGACGGGTCGTCACGCCCGAGCCCGCCGTGCGACGGCCACCCCCGCCCGCAGTGCCGCCACCGGATCCGGCGCCTCGTCCAGTTCGATGAGGACCGTGCCGGCGCCGGGCGTGCGGGACATCGCGTCGGCCCAGCCGCGCCAGTCCACGATGCCCGTGCCCAGCTCGGTCATATAGGGCTGCTGCTGGGCGAAGACCGTGTCGTCGATGGTGAGTTCGACGTCGATCGGCCCGACCGCGTCCTTCCAGTGGGCCAGCGCGATCCGCTGGGCATGGCGGCGCGCGACGGCCACCGGGTCCCCGCCGCCGAGCGCGATGTGGCAGGAGTCCGGACACAGCCACACATAACGCGGGTCGGTCAGCGCCATGAACAGATCGATGTCCCGCTCGTACCAGAGCGTGCTGTTGGACTCCGTGTGGAGGGCGAGCCGCACCCCCAGCCGGGCGACCGCGTCCCCGACCGCGTGGGCGATGTCGGCCATCCGGGACATGTAGGCGGCGTCGACGAAGAAGGGCGGCCGCGTCCCGTACGTCGTCCGCATGGGCAGCCCGGTCACCAGCAGGTCCGCCCCGACGTCGGCCAGGAAGGCCGCGCGCCGCTCGGCGTCGGCGACGATCGCGGGCAGGTTGTCGCCCTGTCGCCAGTCGGGGGCGTCGCTCCCGGCGACGAAGGCGCTCACGACGCTCACGCCCCGAGCCTCCAGCGCCCGCCGGAACGCGGGCGCGCTGCCGAAGGCGCGCAGGGCCGACTCGATGTCGCCGGGCGCGAAGGTCAGCTCGACACCGATGACGCCGGCCTCGGCCAGCGCGTCCAGCGTCCGGCTCCAGAAGCCGCCGGCGTCGTTGAGCGCCAACTTCCTTACGTCCTGGGCGGATTGGAGTCCCCAGAACGCCGGGTGGTAGAAGGTGACGACATCGGTGGCGAAGCGCGGCTCGACGGTCTCACCGGTGGGCGCCTTCACTCGGCGCCCCCGCGCGCGTTGTAGACGACGACATCGTCCGCGTCGACCGCGTCCCGGTAGTTCCGGAACACGGCGAGCGCCTCCTCCCGCAGCACGTCGTGTACGACCTTGATGCCCCGGGTCTCGAACTGCTCGGCCCAGTCCGCGCCGAGCGGTCCCTCGTCGAAGGTGGTGATCTCCTCCAGCTCCGGCCCCTCGCCCGCGACCACGAGTCCACGTACCCCGGACCACATGGTCGCGCCGTAACACTGCACGCACGGCCGCCAGTTGACGACCAGCTCGTGCGCAGGCAGTCCGTCGCCGCCCAGGTCCCAGCCGCCGACGGCCGTCTGGGCGAGCCCGAGGGCGACGACCTCGGCGTGCGCGCTGGAGACCCCGGAGGCGAGGACCACGTTCACCCCGACCGAGACGATCCGGCCGGTGTCCTGCTCGGCGACGAGCGCCGCGAACGGACCGCCGTTGCCCTCACGCCAGTTGCGGTCCGCCAGCCGGTGCACAAGACGCATCCGGTCCTCGCGGTCGGGGACGACGGGCGGCACCTGCGCCAACTCGTCGTCGATCCAGGCCGGGAGGGCCACCCGGTATTCCTTCGCGATGTCGATCACGATCCAACTCCCTTGCACCATATGGATGTTCAAATCAACGCGCGGTGAGCGCGAGACGGTGTCCGGCGACGGCACGGGCCGCGCGAACGGCCGTCACCGCGCCCGTCAGCGTGACGTTGGCGGCCATCGTCGTGGGGATCACGCCGTTCCCGGCGAGGTACAGGTTGTCGAAGCCCCACACCCTGCCGTCCGGGCCGCACACACTCGTTCCGTCGTCGGCCGCACCGCAGCGGACGGTGCCCGTCAGATGCAGCGACGAGCCGGGCGGCAGCAGCGCCGACTCGGTCTCCGGATCGAACGGGCCGAACTCCTCCGCCACCGCACGGAGTTCGTCCAGCGCGCGCCCGATGAGTGCCCGGTCGGTGTCGGAGTAGTCGAACTCGACGCCGATCCGGGGCAGTCCGGCGAGGTCGGTGTCCGACTCGGAGAACACGAGCCGGTTCTCGGGGCGCGATGACACGGGGACGTACAGCGCGAGGCCCACGGAATGAGCGAGGGGCCGGCCGGCTTCGTCGACGTACGTCCTGTTCATGATCTGACCGTGGAACGGCTGCGCCGCCCCGTTCCGCGGCAGCCACAGGGAGTCCGTGCAGAACTCGCCGACCCGGGCGAGCGGCAGGGCGGCGAGGGGGATACCGAACCGTTCGAGGTCCAGCAGTACGCGGCCGGTGACGAAGGCGTGCTCGTTGAGGTACCGGCCCAGCGCGTGGGGCCGGATGCCCGACGCGAACAGCAACTGCGGGGTGCGCAGGGCGTCGGCGCACACCACCACCGTGCCCGCGCGGAGTTCGGACTCGGCGCCGTCGGCCACTCGGCGCAGCCGGGCGCCGGTCACCCGGCCGTCGGAGGACACGATGAGCGAGGTCACGAGGGTGCCGGTCACCAGGGTGAACGCGGGGTCGCCGCCCGCCGCGATCGCGGGGAAGATCGTCCCCGGCGCCGTGCGCGGCAGCGGGCCCGAGTCTCTCGCGGTGACCGCCATGGGCATGGGCTGCGGTTGCCGGTCCCGGGGCCCGGTACCGGCGTAGCGCCGGCGCAGTACGTCGAGGATAAGTTCGCCGACCTCGGTGGGGCCGATCGGGGCGGGGGTGACGGCGAGTGTCCGGCGCGCGGTGTCCAGGTCGGCCGCCCAGCCGGCCGGGTCGCCGAAGTCGAACACCTCGTCCCCGGCGGGCCAGGGCGTCGCGGCGGTCCAGTGCACACCCATACCGCCCGCGTTCCAGGCGAGCGCCGTCGCGGGCATCGCCTCGGCGTCCTCGCCGAAGGCCAGCGCGTGGAACATGCCGGGCGTCAGGGAGCCGAGGCCGTCCGCGACCTCGCGCACCACCTCGGCGCCCGTGTACATGCCCTGGATGCCGGTGGTGACCCTGTCGTTGTAGCGCTCCCACAGAACGGGGTCGTCGACATCGTGCAGATGCACCCCGGGCGCCGTACCGATGGCCTCACCGCCGTCGACCATCGTGATGCGCAGCGCCGGATCGGAGTCCCGCAGCAGCCGCGTCACGACGGCTCCCATGATGCCGCTGCCGACGACGAGGACATCGGTGTGGGGGGTGTCGGTCACAGTGAAACTCCATGTCTTGTACCGCTGTTGGTGCTGAGAGAGGGTTACAGGCTGGGTATGAGGGGGCCGAACAACTCGGTGTCCATGCGGTCGATGGCCAGCTTGACGGCGCCGACCAGAGGGGCGTCGCGGCCCAGGAGTGTGGTACGCACTTCGACGGCCGGGGTGCGGGCACGGCGCAGCGCCGCGTGCACCCGGGGCAGCAGCAGGTCGGCCGCGTCCTCCAGACCGCCGCCCAGCACGATGAGGGAGGGCGCGATGGTCCACGACAGGGTGGTGAGGATCGACGCGATGTGCTCCACCAGTTCGTCGATCTCGGCGAGCGCCGTGCTGTCACCCTCGCGGGCCGCCTCGACCCGGCCGAGGGCGACCGCGCGCCGGGCTGCCTCGGGTGAGGTGAGCCATGCCACGGGACGGTTCTCGACCGAGTGGACCGGTATCGAGTCCGCCTCGACGATCTCGCCCGCGGCGCCGTCGAGACCCCGGTGCACCTCACCCCGGATGAGGATGCCGAGCCCGGTCCGGTTCCCGAGCACCGCCCATACGACGTTGTCGTGGTCGCCCGCCGCGCCCCGCCGACGCTCCGCGAGCGCACCGAGGTTGGAGTCGTTGTCCGCGAACCACGGCACCCGGACGCGCCGGGTGAGCTCGTCGGGCAGCCGTACGCCCTCCCACCGGGTCGTGTGCACCAGGCGCCGTACGATCCCGTCGTCGTCGACCGCGCCGCCGCTCGCGACCGCACCGGCCCGCAGCCGGTCCGCCGACCCGCCCGCGTCGTCGAGCGCCTCGAGCACCAGCGCCGCCAGGTCGTCCAGCGTGGCCGACGGATCCTGGTAGGCGCGCAGCTGCCGGTGCGCGCGTCCGAGGACACGGCCCCGGACGTCGGCGACGGCCGCGGACGCGTCCGAGGTGGTGAAGTGCACGGCCGCCAACAGGGCGTGTTCGGCCCGCAGTTCGTAGCGTCGCGCGGGACGCCCCGCACAGCCGCTGGTCGGCACACGCGCCAACTCCGTGACCCAGCCCGCGTCGACGAGCGAGTCCAGGACGATCTCGATGGTGCGGCGCGAGAGACCGGCCCGCTCGGCGAGCGCGGTCAGCGTCATCGGCCCGGACGACACCGCCAACGCCCGCAGAATCACTGAGGTGTTGACGCGTCGGACGGCACTCTGGTTCATCCCGTTGAGTCGGTTCACGCCGGACGTCGTCAGCATGCCTCCACCACCCCGGACGCCGTCCGCACGGAGGGCTGAGGCCTTACGACGGGGTCGAACACGCCGGTGGTGTCGGCGACGAGGGCCGCGCCGGGCCGCCCGTACTCGCGCGCCGGATCACCCAAGCCGCCGCTCGCCCGCGCCCAGTCCGGCTCCCTGCCGTGGACGAAGCCGACCAGGTCGGCGTGCATCGCGGCGGCCAACTCCGCAGGCGGGTACGGCCCGAGAGCCTCCGCGCTGCCCGGCGCGTCGAGCAGGTCGAAGAAGAACGGAAGGTCGGCGCAGTGCGCGGCGCCCCCGAGCGAGGGGGACGGCCACTCGAAGGAGTACAGCCAGGTACCGGCTCCGGCACCGCGACGCGAGGCCGCGACCTGTGCACAGGCGGCACGGAACAGCGTGTCCGTCACCCGGGTGCCCGCAGCGCGGGCGGCGGCGAGTTCGGCGGCGCTGTACGGGCTCGGGTCCGGGTTCCCCGGCGCGGCGACGCAGTCGAACTCGTCGCCCGTCGCGCCGAGCAGCAGGGGTACGTCATGTCCGTACCCGGCGAGCGCTTCGACGGGCGGCGCCGGCAGGATGTCGTCGCCGAGGACAGGGCCCAACGGGAGTGTGCCGTCGTCGAGTTCGTCCCGCAGGCCGAGAACTGCCCGCTGGAGCACCTCCACCGGGAGGCCGCCGAACCCGGCCCGCGTCGGCGCCACCCCGACCCGCTCCCCGAGCCGTTCGACGAACCGGCGGGCCGGTTCCCGCTCCCCCACGAAGAGGCCGCCCGACAGACACACCGCCCGCTGGAAGAGGCCGTCCGCGACGGGCGACGAGAGCAGGGCGAGCACCGCCGCGCCCCCGGCCGACTGACCGGCGAGGGTGACCCGGCCCGGATCTCCGCCGAACGCGCCGATGTTCTCCCGCACCCACTCGAGCGCGAGCAGCAGGTCGCGCAGACCGAGATTGGCGGGGGTGTCGTCCAGCGGGGCGAAACCGTCGACGCCCAGCCGGTAGCCGACGGTGACGCAGACGACGCCGTTACGCGCGAAGGAACGGCCGTCGTACCAGGGACTCGCCGGGCTGCCCGCGAGGAAGGCGCCGCCGTGGATCCACACCAGGACCGGGCAGGGCGCCCTGTGACCGGGCTTCGGGGCGGGAGCGACGACGGAGAGGTTCAGGATGTCGTCGCCGGGCACCGAGGGCTCCGGCACCGTGGTCGAGGCGAACAGGGGCACGCGCTGCGAGGTGGCTCCGTGCCGGGACGCGTCGAACGGCGCCGGGAACCGCCCGCGTCGGACCGGCGCCGCGAACCGCCGTACACCGGTGGGTGGTTGGGCGTACGGGATGCCGAGGAAGCGCTGGACTGGGCCGGTGCGACGGCCGACGACCGGGCCGGCGGGGGCGTGGACGGTGACAGGGATGCCGTCGAGGTGGTCCATGAGGGTCACCGCATTCCCGATCCGGAGATGCCCTGCACGAAGTAGCGCTGGAGGAACAGGAAGAGGACCAGGACCGGCAGCATCACCACGATCGCGCCGGCGAGCAGCAGGCCGTAGTCGGTGACATGGGCGGCCGCCTGGCTGGTCGCGGCGAGGCCCACGGGCAGGGTGTAGGTGTCCATGCTCTGAGCGACGATCAGCGGCCAGATGAAGTTGTTCCACGACGACAGGAACGACATGATCGTGATCGTCGCGACCGCCGGTCCGGCCAGCGGCAGGAAGATGCGGAAGAAGATCCGGAACTCGCCCGCGCCGTCGATGCGCGCCGCTTCCAGCAGCTCGTCGGGGACGGACATCGCGTACTGCCGCATGATGAACACCGACAGCGGCAACGCCACCCCGGGCAGGGCGATGCCGGTCAGGGTGTCCGCGAGTCCCAGGTCCACGGTGAGCACGAACTGGGTGACGAACACCGTGCTGAACGGCACCATCATCGCCGCCATGACCGCGCCGAACGCGATCCGCCGGCCCGCGAAGTCGAGCTTGGCGAGCGCGTACCCGGCGGCCGACGCGGCCACGATGTTGCCGGCCACCACGATCCCCGCGACCACGACACTGTTGAGCAGGAACCGCCCGAAACCGGCGGTCCGGAACAGCCGGGTGAAGTTGTCCAGGGTGACGTGGTGCGGGAACCAGGCGCCGGGGTCGGAGCGGATCTCGTCGAGGCCGCGCAGCGAACCGCTCGCCACCCAGACGAACGGCAGCAGGGTGAGCAGCGCGCACAGCACCAGCGCGCCGTACAGCAGCGGCCGGGAGACGGACCGGCGGGGCGCGATGGCCTGGTCGGCGGTGGGGCGGGCGGTCGCCGGGGCGGCGAGGACGGTCATGAGCGGGACCTCAGCAGTCGGAACTGGACGACACTCACCAGGGCCACGAGCAGCAGCATCACGAAGGACGCGGCCGAGGAGACCCCGAACTCGCCCGCGCCGAACTGGCGGTAGGTGTACAGGGCCATGGACTCGGTGGAGCCCAACGGGCCGCCGTTGGTGAGGAGATACGGCTCGTCGAACACCTGGAGGTAGAAGACGGTCAGCAGGACCGAGACCATGAGTGTGCTCGGCAGCAGCAGCGGCAGGGTGATGTGCCTCAACTGCCGCCACCGGCCCGCCCCGTCGAGCGCGGCGGCCTCGTACACGTCCTCCGGAATGGCCTGCAGGCCTGCCAGGAACAGCACCATCGCGGTGCCGAAGTTGCGCCAGACGCCGAGCAGGATGACGACGGGCATCGCCAGGTTCGGATCGTCCAGCCAGTTCGGCCCGGCGAGGCCGACCGCGCCGAGCACCTTGTTGACGGTGCCGTCCGCGTTGAAGGCGTACTGCCAGATCAGGGCGACCGCCACGACGTTGGTGACGACCGGCGCGAAGAAGACCGTACGCAGCACCCCGCGCAGCCGCCGGATACCGGAGTTCAGGGCGAGGGCCAGCGCGAATCCGAGGCCCATGGTCAGCGGCACCCCGACGACCACGAAGAAACCGGTGTTGAGGATGTCCTGCCGGAAGCTCGAGTCCTTGAACAGCCGGAGATAGTTCTCCAGGCCCGTGAAGTCGACCGCGAACGGGTGCCGCAGGTCCGCGCCGCGCAGGTCGGTGAAGCTGAACCCGAGCGCGGCCACGGTGGGGATCGCCGTGTAGAGCAGGAACACGACGGCGAAGGGTGCGAGGAACAGCCAGGCGACCGCCGTCCGGCGGGTGCCCCGGCCGCCGCGCGTCCCCCGGGAGCGGCGCATCCCGCGCGACGCTCCCGGGCCCGTGGTCCTGATCGTGGTCATCGGCGGCTCACTTCGCACCGGTGCCGAGGCTCTCGGCGTACGACTGGACGTTCGCGGCGGCCTTCGCGGCGGTCTCGGTGCCCTTGGCCACGGCCTCCATCTCCTTGCCCAGCCGGGTCGCGACCTGCTGCCAGGTGTTCACCTGGGGGAAGGCCCGGGTGTTCTTCAGCTGGGTGAGGAAGGCGTCGAGGAGCGGCTGGTTCGCGATGGCGGGGTCGTCCCACGCGGAGATGACGGCCGGCAGTGAGCTGTACGCCTTGTACTGCGCGACCTGCGTGCTCGGCTTCGCGAGGTACCGGACGAGCTTCCACGCCGCGTCCGCGTTGCCCGCGCCCGCCAGTACGCCCCAACTGCCCCCGGCGGAGAAGGAGTTGCTGCCCGAGGCGCCGGCGGGCAGGGGTGCGGTGGCGACATGGGCGGCCGTCCACCCCTTCTCCTTCGCGGCGGTGTCGAGCTGGCCGATCACCCAGGGGCCCGTGATCATCATGGCGGTCTTGCCCGACACGAAGTACGGCTGGGCGTCGAGGAACGTGGGCCCGCTGGTGTCGGCGGTGCCCGAGGTGAAGAACGACGCGTTGTACTGGAGCGCGTCGACCATCGCCGGGGTGTCGAGGGTCCACTTCCCGGCGGGGGAGAGCAGCGAACCGCCGGCCTGCCAGGCGTACATCGCGGCGTCCTGGCCGTTGAAGATGTCCCAGCCGATGTCGGCTCCGAGGCCGTGCCCGGCGCCCGCGCCCTGGAGCGCCTTGAGGAACGGCACCGTCTCGTCCCACTTGGCCGGCGCCTTCACGCCTGCTTTCCTGGCGAGGTCGGCGCGGTAGACGAGCGCGTAGGTGTAGGCGTACCAGGGCACCGTGTAGGCGACGTTTTCGGCCACCCCGGCGCTCCAGAGACTCTCGAAGAAGCTCGACTTGTCGACGAGACCCGCCGGGACGGGCCGCAGGATCGACGGGTCGAGGAACTGCGACTGCGACTCGGGGAAGAACTGGGCGAGGTCGGGCCCCTTGCCCGCCGCGATTGCCGACTGCAGCTTGGTGTAGTACTCGCCGTTCGGGATCAGCGTCACCTTCACGGTGACATCGGGGTTCGCGGCCTTGAAGGGCTTGATGACCTTGTCGAGCACGTCGGCATCGCCCTGGGCGGCCCAGAGGGTGACGGTGCCGGTGGCCGGGGAGTCGTCGACGGGTGCGGCGGAGGCTGTCGCGGCGGCGGTCTCGTCGCTGCGTCCGCAGCCCGTGAGGGCGAAAGCGCCCCCGAGAACCAGGCCCGCGGACAGCCTGAGGGCGCCGCGTCGGGAGGGGTGGGACATCCGGGGCTCCTGTGCAGGGATCGTGCCGGGGCTGATGGCGAAAAAGCTACGAGTGAGGTATTTCGGCGGAGTGGCGGAGCCGTCACGAATAATTTCGGAACTTGTAGCGAAATCGATTCGCCCGTGTTTGGCCCTGTTCGCCATCATCCGCGCCCACCCTGCCGCTGCCACGGCGGGAGTCACTGGAGGGCCGGCAGCGCTGAAAGAATGGGCCGATGCGCACCCCTTCATCGCTCCTGTCGGCATTTCGGCCCCAAGTCCAGGAGCGGCTCTACGACTTCTACGAAGAACTGCGAAGCGCCGACGACCTCTTCTGGGACCGCCGCACGGGTGCCTGGATCGCGACCGGGCACGCCGTGGTCAGCAGCGCGGCGGGTGCTCCGGGGCTGTCCTCGGTGCGCTACCCGGACATCGAGGCCGTGCCGGAGGAGCTGCGGCCCCTCGCCCGGGTCCTGAGCCGGCAGATGCTCTACAACGACATCCCCGACCACCCGCGCCTGCGGGCCCTGATCAGCAAGGCGTTCGCTCCCCGCGCGGTGGCGACGCTGCGTGCCCGGGTCGTCGAAGCCGTCGACCGGATCATCACCCGGGTGGCGCCGACCGGCCGGATGGACATCGTCGCCGACCTCGCCCGTCCCCTCCCGCTCACGATCATCTGCGACCTTCTCGACGTACCGGAGGCGGACCGTGCCGCCGTCGCCGCCTGGTCCGAGCCGGTCGCCGAGGCCATCGGCAACTCCCGGCTCGACGCGGACCGCAACCGCGAGGCCTCACAGAGCATGACGGAGATGCTCGCCTACCTCCGCGAGCTCCTCACCCGCCAGGACACCCCGCCCACCCCCGGCACCCTGCGCGCGACGGTGACCGCCCAGGCCGGTGACGCCGACCAGGATCTCGACGAACTCCTCGCCAACTGCGCCCTGTTGCTGATCGCCGGCCATGAGACGACCACCCACTTCATCGGCAACGCCACCCTCGCCCTGCTCCGCCACCCGGCCGCGGCCGACCAACTGCGCGCCCGGCCCGACCTGATGCCCGCGGCCGTCGAGGAACTCCTGCGCTACGACGCCCCGGTGCAGCTGATGCTGCGCCGGGCGCGGCACGATCTGGACCTCGCGGGCCACAAGATCGCCGAGGGGCAGACGGTGCTCCTGGTGGGCGGCGCCGCCAACCGGGATCCGGCCGTCTTCCCCGACCCCCATGTGCTGGACTTCGAGCGGTCCGGCTCCGGCGGCCGGCACATGGCGTTCGGACACGGTCCGCACTTCTGCCTCGGCGCGGCGCTCGCCCGGCTGGAGGGCGCGATCGTGCTGGAGGCGCTCCTCACCCGCCTCCCCGGCCTGCGGCTCGACGAATCCGAGCCCCCGCAGTGGCAGCGCAGCCTCAATTTCCGCGGCCTCACCCGACTGAACGTCGCCTTCACCCCGACCTGAGCCGCACCCGCCCCATGGGAACGCCGAGCCTGAGTCGCACCGGTCCCGACCGCTCCCCGCACTCTCCGGCGAAGAACCTGGTGTGGAAGGGGCGAGAGGGGGGACTTGGTCCGTAGGTGAGGTTCGGCGTTCCCATGGGGCTGAGCCGGCTCAGGCTCCTCTGGTTCAGACGTAGTGCCGGGGGAGCCGCCCGCCTCGGGTCACGTGAGGTCGCCCTGTTCGCAGACCCGCCGGGCGACCTCACGGAGTTTGATGTTGTGCTGCTGTGAGTAGCGGCGCAGCACATCGAACGCCTGTTCCTCGGTCACATGGTGGCGGCCCATGAGGATGCCCATCGCCTCGCCGATGGCATGGCGGGTGGCGACGGCCTGCTCCATCTGGGCATGGGTGCGGGCGCTGGAGAAGGCGACCGCCGCGTGGGAGGCCAGCAGCCAGCCGGCGAGTTCGCTGGCCTCGGTGAACGCGCCCGGCTTGCGCGAGTAGAGGTTCAGCGCGCCGAGGTCCTCGTCGTCGGTGAACAGCAGGAAACCCATCATGCTGCCCACTCCGAGCTCGTGGGCCTGAGGGGCGTAGGCGGGCCAGCGCGAGTGCTCGCCGGTGAGGTCGGCGATACGGAAGACCTGCTCGCCCTCGGAGGTGTGCGCCACGTCGAAGCACGGCCCCTCACGCAGCCGCTCCTGCAGCTGATCACTGTCGGTGACCAGCTGGTCGGTCGGGGCGAGGGTCTCGACCCGCTCGCCGTGCAGCACCAGGATGCCGGCCGCGTCGCAGCCCTCCACCAGTTCGGTGGCCGATGCCGTGATCCGCCGGAGCGTGGTGTCAACCGAATCCTGCGCCAGGAGATCCCGCGCCATCGACGCCATCTGCTGTGCGAACCGTCCCCAGTGCACGTCGTCCTCCGATTCTCGTCCGGTCCGGACAAGCCTCATACCCAGTTTTCCACCGTTGGCTCGGGGGCGGCGCCGGGACGGAGCGGGCGGCGCGGCCGTGCGAGGGGCGGCGCGGGGCGGAGTGTGCGCCCAGGGGAGCGTAACGCCGGGAAACCCGCTCTGACCTCCTCGAATGGAGCGTTTCTCGCGCACAAAGATGCGTCAGTACGTCGTTGACCGCCGCTTGGCGACAGGGCGAGGGTGAGGGAGCCCCATCGGATCCCGACCACTCGATCCCGACCAGTCGTTTCCGGTCGGCGGACTGCTCGCAGGAGGCCCGTGATGCTCCAGACAGATGCCCTTGAACACACAGAGTCGGGGGAGGACGACGCGTCGGCGCTCAGCCGCGAACTCTTCTTCCAGCGCTGCCGCTGGTGCGGCTCCCCGGCCTTCCGCCGCTCTTTCTGCCGTGCCTGCGGGTCCACGGCCTTCACCCGGGAGCGCAGCGAGGGTTCCGGTGTCGTCGTGCGCCGCCACGGCCACGTCCCGCACAACACCTGGTTCGTCGCGATGGACGAGGGCTTCTACGTGCTCTGCCAAGTCACCGGCACGGCACCGGTGGCGGTCGCGGTGGGGGCGCGGGTGACCGTCGTACGGTCCGTCACCCCTCCCGGCCGGGGCATGCCCCTCGTCGAACTCGCCTACCGCGCCGAGAGTTCGGGTCGCTGGTGGTGACACAGGAGAGCGTTCCCGGAGGAGTGCGGCCCGGCGCGCTGGACGGTCTGCGGATCGCCGACTTCTCCCGGGTACTGGCGGGGCCCTACGCCACCATGCTCCTCGCCGACCTCGGCGCCGACGTGGTGAAGGTCGAACGGCCGGGCACCGGCGACGACACCCGGGCCTGGCACCCCCCGGCGGATCACGACGGGACGTCGACGTACTTCCTGAGCGTCAACCGCAACAAGAGGTCCGTCGTACTGGACCTCACCACGGAAACCGGCCTGCGACAGGCCCGCGCGCTGGTCGCCGAGTCCGATGTCCTGGTGGAGAACTTCCGCCCCGGCACGATGGAACGCCTGGGGCTCGGCCCGCGTGAACTCCACGCCCTGCAACCGGAGTTGGTGTACTGCTCGATCAGCGGCTTCGGCAGCGGCGCGGGCGCGGCGATCCCCGGGTACGACCTGCTCGTCCAGGCCGTCGGCGGGCTGATGAGCGTGACCGGCGACGCGTCGGGGGAGCCGGTGAAGGCGGGCGTGGCCCTGGTCGATGTGATCACCGGCCTGCACGCCTCGCTCGGGATCCTCGCGGCCCTCCGGCACCGGGACGCCACCGGGGAGGGACAGCACGTGGAGGTGAACCTGCTCGGTTCACTGCTCTCGGCCATGGTCAACCAGGCCTCCGCGTACGCCGTCGCCGGTGTGGTCCCGGGCCGGATGGGAAACGCGCACCCGAGCATCGCCCCGTACGAGACCTTCCCGGCCGCCGATCGGCCGATCGCGATCGCGGTGGGCAACGACCGGCAGTTCGCGGCGCTCGCCGAGGCCCTCGGGGCCCCCGCCCTCGCCACCGACGACCGCTTCCGCACCAACAGCGACCGGGTCGCCCACCGCGCCGACCTGCGGGACATCCTGACCGAACGGCTGGGCGCCGCCGGCGCCGACCACTGGGCGGAGGTCCTGCTGGCCGCGGGGGTGCCCGCAGGACCGGTCAACAGCCTCGACGAGGCGTTCGGTTTCGCACACAAGCTCGGTTTCCCCGGCATCGTCGACATGCCCGCCACACCCTCCGACGCAGCCGGAGCCGAGGGCAGGCCCTCCCGTCAGGTCGCGAGCCCGATCACGCTGAGCGCCACCCCCGCGCAGTACCGGCTGCCGCCACCACGCCTGGGCGGGCACACCGCGGAGATCCTCGACCGCGTCCGCGACGACCACCACACCTGAGCACCACACCCGCGACCACCGCAACGACCAGAACCACCAGGAGCCCACGATGAATCGCAAGCCCATGAAGGACCCTCTCGATCTGCTCGACTTCTCCTCCACCCTCACCGACGAGGAACGCGAGATCCAGGCCACCGTCGCCAAGTTCCTCGCCGACCGGGTCCGCCCGCACATCGGCGAGTGGTTCGAGAACGCCCACTTCGCCCGTGAACTCGCCCCGGAACTCGGTAAGTTGGGGGTGCTCGGCATGCACCTCGAAGGGTACGGCTGTGCTGGCACCAACGCCGTCAGCTACGGGCTGGCCTGTCTGGAACTGGAGGCGGCGGACTCCGGCTTCCGCAGCTTCGTCTCCGTGCAGGGCTCGCTGTCGATGTTCTCCATCTGGAAGTGGGGCTCGGAGGAGCAGAAGCAGGAGTGGCTGCCCCGGCTCGCGGCCGGTGAGGCCATCGGCTGCTTCGGCCTGACCGAGCCCGACTTCGGCAGCAACCCCGCCGGGATGCGCACCAGGGCTGTCCGTGACGGCGCCGACTGGGTTCTCAATGGCTCCAAAATGTGGATCACCAACGGTGGCATCGCCGACGTGGCCACCGTCTGGGCACAGACCGAGGAAGGCGTCCGCGGCTTCCTCGTCCCGCGCGGCACGCCCGGATTCACCACCCGCGACATCAAGCAGAAGATGTCGCTGCGCGCCTCGATCACCTCGGAGCTCTCCTTCGACGACGTACGGCTGCCCGACGCGGCGCGGCTCCCCCTCGCCGAGGGCCTGCGCGGCCCGCTGTCCTGCCTGAACGAAGCCCGCTTCGGCATCCTGTTCGGGGCGGTCGGCGCGGCCCGCGACTCGATCCAGTCGGCCATCGAGTACGCCGACTCCCGCATCCAGTTCGACAAGCCGATCAGCGCCTTCCAGCTCACCCAGAAGAAGCTCGCCGACATGAGCGTGTCCCTGGGCAACGCCGCCCTGCTCGCCGTCCACCTGGGCCGGCTCAAAGACCGGCACCGCATCAGGCCCGAGCAGATCAGCGTCGGCAAGCTCAACAACGTCCGGGAGGCGATCGCCATCGCCCGGGAGTGCCGCACCGTCCTCGGCGCGAACGGCATCTCCCTGGAGTACTCACCGCTGCGCCACGCCAACAATCTGGAGTCCGTCCTCACGTACGAGGGCACCAGCGAGATGCACACCCTGGTCGTCGGCCAGGCCCTCACCGGCCAGGCGGCGTTCCGCTGATCACCGCGGCGACCTGAAGCCCTACCGTGTCCGCGTTGCCCGACCGGCGACGCGGACACGGTCGTACGGATGCGGACACGGTCGTACGTCGGTCCTGTCGCCGGGACGGCACCTCAGCCGTGGGCGGTCGTCGCCGCGGCGGCCTCCCGCAGCCGGCGGATCACACAGCGCACCGCCGGTGAGGTCTCGCCCGCGCGGTACGCGCCCACCAGCCGGGTGGTCAGCGCCACGTCGGCCAGCGGACGGTAGGCGACACCCGGTATCCGTACGCGGCGCAGTGAGTCCGGCACCAGGGCCACGCCGAGACCGCCGCCCACCAGGGTGAGAGCGGCGATGAAGTCCCGCACGGGAGGCGCGCACTGGGGGCTGAAGCCGCCCTGCCGCGCCACCTCCAGGATCTGGTCGCGGCAGCCGTACTCCTCGTCGAAGTGCGGGGCCACGAACCGCTCGTGACGCAGTTCCGCCGCCGGCACCGTCTCGTACGCCGCCAGCGGGGCGCCGTCGGGCAGCGCCAGGACGACCCCCTCGGTGAGCAGACAGGTGGCCGTGACGCCGGCCGGGTATTCCGGCCGCCACCGCAGGAAACCGACGTCGATGTCCCCGCAGGACAGGGCCTCCAGCTGGGCCGGGGTCTCCAACTCGCGTACCTGGACGGTGAGATGGGTGTCCAGGGCCGAGCACCGGGTGAGGACGTCGGTCAGCACACCGGAGAAGGCCGCGGAGGCCACGTACGCGATCTCGGCGTGCCCCAGTTCACCGCGCCCGGCACGCCGGCCCACCGCCTCCGCCCGGGCGACCTGGGCGAGGGTCAGCCGTGCCTCCTCGAGGAACAGCCGTCCGGCGTTGGTGAGCGCCGGGCGGGTGCGCCGCCCGCGGTCGATCAGACGGACCCCCAGATGCGATTCCAGCGCCCTGACCTGCGCGCTGAGTGCCGAAGGGGCCAGATGCAGCCGGTCCGCCGCGCGCGCGAAGTGCAGTTCCTCCGCGACGGTGACGAACGTTGCCAACCAGCGCAGTTCCACCGGCTCCTCCGTCCTGGAACTAGCACGACACCCCGCGGCGCCGTCAGGGCAGGACAGGTACGCCGCGGGGTGAGTAGTGGGGTGTGCAGGGGGTGCGTAGGGGGTGGGGTCAGGGAATGACCACGTAGTTGCTGAATCCGCCGTCGCGGTCCGTGAGCCCGGAGATCGCTTCGTTGACCCTGGCGAGCGGGAACGGCTTGGCCTGCAGATAGGACAGGTCCAGGGTGCCCGTGGCCACCATGTCGGCGAGTTCCTGCCCCTGCGCGGTGCTGAACCAGTTGGAGCCGATCAGCTGGACCTGCTCGTCCATGAGCCACTTCACGTCCACAGGCAGCCGGTCCGCCACGCCACCGACGTTGACCACCCTGCCGCCCCGCCGGACGCCCTGCATCGAGTCGAGCATCGTCTCCACCGGCGCCTTGGCACCCAGGGCGCTGATCACATAGTCCGCACCCTCGCCGCCGGTGCGGGACTTCGCCCACTCACCGGTGGAGCCCTCGCCCAGCCGGAAGACCTCGACGCGATCCGGAGCGAGTTCCTTGACGCGCTTGAGGAGTTCCTCGTTGCGGCCGGTGCCGAGGATCCGGGAGGCGCCGGAGGCCAGCGCGAGCACGGTCGAGGCGACACCGAGGGTGCCGGTGATCCCGTCGATGAGCGCGACCTGGCCGGGGCCCGCGGCGGCGTTCTTGAGGGCGCCGTAGGACGTGCCGATGTAGCCCAGCTTGCCGGCCTGCTCGAACGTCATGTTGTCCGGGAGGTTGACGATCGAGTACTGCGGGGCGGTCATGAACTCCGCGAAGCCGCCGTACGGGTACAGGTCGAAGATCCGCTGGCCGTCCCGGGAGGTGCTGAAGTAGCCGTTCAGGGTGAAGTAGCGGCAGCGGCTCAGTTCGCCGCCCCGGCACACCTGACAACTGCCGCAGGAACGCAGGGGGTTGACATACACCCGGTCGCCCGGCTTGGTGTGCAGTACCGCCTCGCCGACCTGCTCGACCACACCCGCGGCGTCGAGGCCGAAGATGGCGGGGAACTTCGGCAACGGCTGGTGCGGGAACCAGGTCGGCCAGTTGTTGATCACATTGGCCATGTTCGGCACGATCCCGCACGCCTTGACCCGCACCAGCACATCGGTCGGCCGTGGGGTGGGCACGTCGATCGTGTCCACGGACATCGGCTCACCGAGTGCGTGCAGTCGTGCAGCGAGCATTTTCGCCATCGAAATACTCCTTGGAACTGCTCCGCCCCAGCGGCCGGGACGGAGGTTTTGAGAATTCCCTATGAATTCGGGAAAGGATGCGGGTAATTGTCTTCGAGGTCGATGCCGAGCAGCCCCATGATGCGGACGCCGGAGTTGTACCAGGCGATGGACAACGACAGTTCGACCATCTGTTTGTCCGTCAGATGAGCGGCGGCGGCACGCCAGGTCTCCTTCGAGACGTCCACCGCGAGAGTGGACTCCCTGGCGAGACGCATCACCGCCTTCTCCGTCCCGTCGAACAGATCGGACGACTCGAACTCGGCGACCGCCGCGAGCTGTTCCTCGCTGAGCCCGGCCTTGAGGCCGTGCGACTGGTGGTGCGCGACCTCGTACGCCGACCGGGTCGCGTGTCCCACGGTCAGGATCGCCAGCTCCCGCAGCCTGGGGCTGAGATCGGCGGCGCGCAGCGAGTTGGCGTAGGTCAGGAAGGCGTCCAGCTGGGCCGGCGCGTTGGTCAGGGCGAGGAAGATATTGGCCGTCGGCACCTTGCGCTCGGCTTCCAGCCGGTCGTACAGGGCCTTGTGCGACTCGTCCGCGTCTTCGCGGCGCAGATAGGGGACTCGTGCCATTTTGACTCCCGGGAGTACGTGGGTCAGCGGGCGGACTGTTCGAGCAGGAACCGTTCCAGCGACATCGGCTTCGGCGGCTCGGCCGGCGGGATCTGCGGCACGTCGACGAAGGGCGACGCCTCGAAGTACCACTTCTCCAGGGCCGGGAGACCCCAGCGGGCGTTGGTGCTCAGCGAGGCGGCGTCCCAGCGCACGGGCTCGATCTCGGTGTCGATCGTCTGGTAGTGGCTGTTGAAGACCTCCACCCGGTGCCCGTCGGGATCGCGGAGGTAGGCGAAGAGCATCCCGCCCGGACCGTGCCGTCCGGGACCCCGCTCCACACCGTCGCCGTAGCCCTGGATGCCCGCCCAGTCGCAGGCGGTGAAGATGTCGTGGCTCTCGGAGACGGTGTAGGCGAAGTGATGCAGGGCGGGGCCGGTGTTCTCGACGATCGCCAGGTCCAGGCAGGTGCCCTTGCGGTACATGAACGCGCCCAGGAGCTTGTCGCCGTGCTCCAGGTACTCCGAGTTGCGAAAGCCCAGCTCGCCGTAGAAGGCGCACAGCTCGTACGTGTCGGGCGCGAAGGTCTGGAAGTGGTCCAGGCGCTGCGCGTGGGCACCCTTGTGCCGCTCGAAGTCGATGTGCAGCCGCGGCCGGGTCTCCATGTGCGCGCACAGCTCGAGCGGTGTGCCGATGGGGTCGCTGACGTGCAGGGTACGGCCCTGGTACGGGACGTCGACCCACTCGGCGGGCAGCCCCCACGCACGGAACCAGTCGTACGCGAGGTCCAGATCCTCGTCGAAGAACACCCGGAAGCCGATCCGCGCGCACCTGCCCGCGCCCTCCTCGTCCAGCTCCAGGACGAGGCTGTGGTGGCAGGCCTCGGCGAGGCCCCGGAGATAACAGGTGCGCTCGTCCTCGTCACTGACGACCAGACCCAGCACGTTCACATAGAAGTTCCGGCTCTCCGCCAGATCCGCGACCGTGAGACGCACATGACTGGAGCGGGTGATGTTGAAACTCGGGCGCAGATTGACGGGTGGCAGCATGCGGGTCTCCGGGCTCGGATCGGCTCAGGAATTCGATGACTTTAGTACGGAACAGTTCGCGAATATATGGATGGTTCGCGGCCGTTTTACGGCTCGGTCGTCGAGGGTCCCGCCCCGGCGAATGTGAAGGCCGACCAGCCGCTGAATTTCGCGGAATCCCCGAGGGACTCCTCGATACGCAGGACCTCGTTCCATTTGGCCATGCGCTCGGAGCGGGTGAACGAGCCCACCTTCAGCTGGCCGGCGTCCCAGCCGACGCTCAGATGGGCGATGGTGATGTCCTCGGTCTCGCCGGAACGCGCCGAGACGATCGTGCCGAAGCCGGCTTCCTTGCCGGCCCGCAGCGCCTGGAACGCCTCCGTGACCGTGCCGGCCTGGTTCGGCTTGACGAGGACGGCGTTCGCCGCGCCGCCGACCGCCGCCGCTTCGACCCGCTTGGCGTTCGTGACCAGGTAGTCGTCGCCGATCACCTGGCAGCGGTCGCCGTAGCGCCGGGTGAACTCCAGCATCCCGTCGTGGTCGTCCTCGCCGACCGGGTCCTCGACGGACAGGATCGGATACTGCTCGATCCAGCCGCCCAGCATGTCGATCAGCGCGGCGGTGTCCAGCGTGCGGTCGTCCAGGGCCAGCGTGTAGCGGCCGCCGCCGCCGAACTGCGAGGCGGCGACGTCCAGCGAGATACCGACCTGCGTCGACAGGGCGAACCCCGCGCTCTCGATCGCCAGGGTCAGCGTCTCCAGCGCCTCCTCGTTGGAGTCGAACGCCGGCCAGAAGCCGCCCTCGTCGGCCACGCCCTGGGCCTTGCCCGCCGTACGCATCAGGCTTCCGGCGGCCCGGTAGATCTCCGCGGTCCAGTCCAGGGCCTCGGAGAAGCTGCGTGCCGCCGGGCACATCACCATGAAGTCCTGGACGTCGACCCGGCGGTCCGCGTGGGCGCCGCCGCCGAAGATCTGGATCTCGGGGAGGGGGATACGGACCGGCCGTCCGCCGGCCAGATGCTGCCACAGGGGTACGCCGGCCGACGCGGCGGCGGCGTGCAGGACCGCCATGGACGTCGCCACGAGCGCGTTGCCGCCGAGGCGGCCGCGGTCGGGGGTGCCGTCGAGGTCCACCAGGAGCCGGTCAATGGTCTCCTGGTCGGCCGCGTCGCGGTTCAGGAGGGCGGGTGCGATCTCGTGGTTCACCGAGCCCACCGCACGCCGGACGTCGAGCCCGCCGAAGCGGTTGCCGCCGTCCCGCAGGTCGAGCGCCTCGCCCTCGCCGGTCGAGGCACCCGCCGGGGCGATGGCCCGACCGGTCGCACCGTCCGCGAGACGGACCTCGACCTCGACGGTCGGCCGACCGCGCGAGTCCCACACCCTGCGGCCGTAGAGCTTGGCGATCCGCGAGTCTGTCATTGCGGGGCGACCTTTCGGAGTCGAGTCATGATTGTTCGGTCTGTGCTATCGATAGCGCAATCGTGCGGAGTGGTGGTGTCTCTGTCAAGGGGCACCAGGCGCCAGGATGTGCCGCTGGTGCAGTCGACCGACCCCTATTGGTTCGGTCGACGCGCTAATGCTATCGTTCGCACAGCTCGGATGCCTCGCAGCAAACTCCGGCGGACCCGCGCGCTTCTGGACGGACAGCACAGGCGGCGCGGGTCCGCCGGGCCGTATCCCCGGCGTAACGGGTGAGCCTGGCTCTGGCGGGCCTGCCTTGGGGGACGGGGGTTCGGGTGGGCCTGTCTCTGGCGTGGCCTGGCATGGGGGACGCGGTTGGGGCGGGCCTGGCTCGCGCGGCCCGGGTCGGGCGGCGCTGGCTCAGGCGGCTCGGTTCGGCCCTGGCTCAGCGGTGTGGCAAGGCCGGTGGCGCCCTCCTGACCCGCGCGACCGGCGGGCCGGGGGAGTCGGCCGGCACCGGCCGCACCCGTGGCGGGCCGGAGGCGTCGTGTCGCCGTGTGCGGCCAGTGCGCCGGAGGAGTCGTGTCGCCGTGTGCGGCCAGTGCGCCGGAGGAGTCAGACAGCCCCAGCCTCAGCCCCAGCCCTTGCGGCCGGTGGCGCCCTCCTGGCCCGCGCGACCGGCGAACCGGGGGAAACGGCCTGCTCCGGCCGCAGCTCTGGCGGCCGGAGGCGTCGTGCTGCCGCGCGCGACCGGCGGGCCGGGGAGTCGGGCGGAGCCAGGCGCAGCCTTTCCTGCCGGTCGTGCCGTACTGCATCGAGTCACCGGCGAGCCGGATGAGGCGGCCGGAGGCCTCGCGCCGCGGCACGCGATCAGTGCGCCGGAGGAGTCAGACCGCCCCAGCCTCAGCCCCGACCTTTCCTGCCGGTGGCGCCGTGCTGCCCCGTACGAGCAGTGATCCCGGGGACACCGACGTGTACGGCGTGTCGTTGGTCGGCTTGGTTTTCAGGCGGCGCAGTAGCCACAGCGCACAGCCCGTGGCCATCTCCTGGATCGGCAGGCCCACCGTGGTGAGGCCGGGGCCCCACCAGGAGAAGCCTGGTTCGTCCCCGAAGCCGACCACGGACAACTCGCCGGGCACCTTCACGCCCTGCGCGGACAACTCCGCCAGCGCCCCCAGCGTGAGCTGGATCGATCCCAGTACGAGTGCGGTCGGGGCATCCGGACCCTTCAGCAGTCGCCGTACCGCCTGGCGGCCGTGGTCCACGGACGCCGGCGGCCCCAGGTCGGTCCACCCCGCCTCGTCCGGCAACCCCCCTTCGCTCAGAGCGGTGTGGAAACCGCGCAGACGCTCCGCGCCCGTGGGCAGCTCGGTGGGACCGCCCAGGTACGCGATGCGCGTGTGGCCCTGCGCCACGAGGTGGGCCGTGCCCCGGCGCAGCGCCTCGTGGTCGTCCACCCCGAACCACTGGGAGCCGAGCGACGGATGGCGGCGCAGCAACTGCAGATGCGGCACGGCCTGGAGCAGCTTGACCGACTCCCCGTGCGGACGCGCGGTGGGCACGATGATCACGCCGGCCACGCGGTTGGCGGACAGCTCGCGCAGATGGCGCAGCTCCACCATCCGGTCGTCGTCGGTCTCCGAGAGCATCAGCTGGAAGCCCTCGGCCTCCATGTTCTTGGACAGCTCGTGCGCGATCGTCGAGTAGAAGCTGTTACGGATGTCCGGGATCACCAGCGCGACCACATTGCTGGACGCGCCACGCATCATCCGGGCCGCCCGGTTGCCGACGTACCCCATCTCGGAAGCGGCCTGGCGGACCCGGAACTTGGTCTCCTCGCTGATGCGGGCATCGTCGGAGAGCGCCCGGCCGACCGTCGACACGGAGATTCCGAGGCGCTCGGCGATGTCCCTGGTCGTGATCACGTAAGGCCCCCTTGAGCTGACTGATCCCGTGCCGTCACTTTCCGTGTGCCAACGATAGCGCTCTCGTCGCGCTCAGTGGTCGGCCGGGCTGCGGCACCGGGTTGATCACCGCATTTATGCTAACGTTAGCACTGTTGGATGGGCCGTGCAGTCGCCCGAGGCTGCCCAGTTGCGGAGGTGTCCGTGCGGATCGTCAGGTATTCCGTGGGTGGTAGGTGTTACTACGGAGAAATCGAATCCGGGGGTGAAGTCGGCGACGAAGTCGGTGGCGAAGTCGGTGGCGAATCCCGTGGCTTCAGGATCGCGAGGTTCGAGGGGGACCCGTTCACCGGACTGTCTCCCTCGGGGAAAGTCGACGAGGGCGGCGGCGTCGTCCTTCTCGCGCCGCTGGAGCGGCCCCGCATCTTCGGATTCGCCTACAACTACGCCTCACACATTGACGAGACGGACCGTGAGGTTCCGGAGGTCCCCGTCTGTTTCATGAAACCGAGTACCGCGGTGATTGGACCAAAGGACGCCATCGTCTATCCATCCGACGGTGAACTGATCCATTTCGAGGGCGAGTTGGTCGTCGTCATCGGAAAGGAGGCCCGTCATGTGAAGCCCTCCGAGGCCCATGAGTACATCCTCGGCTATACATGCGGGAACGACGTCAGCGATCGGATCGTCCAGCGCAAGGAAAGCGCCTTCGGCACCCTTCTCATCGGCAAGGGCCAGGACACCTTCGCTCCCCTCGGACCGGCCGTCGTGACCGGACTCGACCCCTCGGCGCTCTCCCTCACGACCCGGGTGAACGGCACCGTCGTGCAGTCGGCGAGCACCGCCGACCTGCTGCTCACGGTTCCCGAACTCGTCAGCTACCTCAGCCGCTATCTGACGCTGCTGCCCGGAGACGCGATCATGACCGGAACGCCCGCCGGCGTCGGACCGATCCGCCCCGGCGACGAGGTCGAGGTGGAGATCGAGGGCATCGGAGTGCTGCGCAATCCGGTGGTCGCGGAGGGCTCCTGAGCCCCGGACCTCCCCGCCGAGCCGCGACACGACACGTACCTCATAGGGGCCCTGGCCGCCGCACGAACGCGGTGGCCAGGGCCCCTATGACGTGTGAGGTTCCGTCGGTGAAGTGGTCAGCGGACCGCGTTGTTGAACCGTGCCGGGCGGACGAAGAGCAGGGCCAGTACACCCAGCAGCGGCAGGGCCGTGACCTGGAGCAGGCCCGCCCTGCTCCAGCCGAAGGCGTCCACCAGGGCGGCGAAGAGCAGTCCCGAGAACGCCGCCGTCCCGTAGTAGCTGGTGACGAAGAGTCCGGAGGCCCGCCCGATCTGCTCGGGGCGGACCGACCGCTGCATCGCGCTGTTGGTGTTGGGATAGACGAAGCCCAGCCCGAAGGCGCCCATGAGGAACGCGAACACGCACTGCGTTCCGACCCCGGCCTGCGTCTGGTAGATGCACACACTGATGGCGGAGACGGCCAGCATGCTCCCGATCAGCAGACCGCGCTGGTTCACCCGGTCGCCCAGCCAGCCGCCGAGCACGGCCGACATACCGCCGAAGCCGAGGAGGCTCATGGCCAGCGCCGCCTGCTCGGCGGTGTAGTGCAGCGAGGTGATGAGGTATGTCGGGTAGAGGCCGAGGAACCCGTAGATGGCCACACCGCTGACGACCGAGTGGACGGCCAGGGCGATGGTGTTGCGGTTGTAGGCGGAGGCCGGCATGTGCTCGAAGGTGCTGGTGGAGGCGGACTTCTCGACGGAGTGTTCGGTCAGGCCGGTCTTCACCAGGAACAGGGCGGCGGCGGCGATCAGCAGCCCGGCCGTGCCGAACAGATAGAAGGGCGAGTGCCAGGTGCCGTGCGCGCTCATCAGCCGTACGCCGATGAGCGGGGCGATGAACACGCCGACGGAGTAGCCCACACCGATGATGCCGAAGGCGAGGCCCCGCCGATGGGCGAAGAAG
The DNA here is from genome assembly GCF_040644035.1 of Streptomyces sp. NPDC047042. Taxonomy (NCBI): domain Bacteria; kingdom Bacillati; phylum Actinomycetota; class Actinomycetes; order Kitasatosporales; family Streptomycetaceae; genus Streptomyces; species Streptomyces sp. NPDC047042. Next base: position 51,514 of record NZ_JBEYVP010000006.1, read on the forward strand.
GCGCCGATCGCCGCGAAGATGGCGGCGGACTGCATGCCCTCGCCGAAGCCGGACACGACCCGGTACAGCGTCATGTCGGCGAAGCCGGTCGCCAGCGGCGTGGCCATCGTGCCCAGGGAGTAGATCACGATGCTGACCAGCAGCACGGTCTTGCGGCGGAAGCGGTCCAGAAGGTAGCCGGCGGGCAGGCCGGCCAGCGCCATGCCCAGGGTGAAGTTGGTCGCCAGCAGTCCGCCCTGTTCCAGGGAGAACCCGTACTCGGCACGGATGTTGGGCAGCAGCGGGGGAAAGACCTGGCGGTCCATCGCGTTGACCATGTAGGAGAGGACCACCAGCAGAAAGCCCACCCCGATCATCGGGCGGGAAATGGATGTGCGGTTCCTTTCCTGGGTGTCGCTCGCGGGCACCGTGCTGGTGTCTGCCTGCGCTGTGTGGGACATGGCGGCTCCTGAGGAGGAATGGGCTGCGGCTGGCCGCGGCGGATCCATCTGCCGTACGAGGGTGTGTTCGGCCGCATGCGGCCGTAGGGATTCGTCCGGGAGATGACGGGAAATCGGTGAGCGGAACACGGACGAGCGGAACGCGGATGAGTAGAACGCGGGTGAGGAGAACGCGGACGATCGGAACGCGGACGAGTGGACGGCGGTGATACCCGTCGTCGACTCCGGAATGAGGAGCGATCGGCTGCCGCGCGGTCGGACACCGCACACGGAATTCAGCCGTGTATCGCCCGTTGGGACGTCCGTGGCCATGGCGTCTTCGACAGCCGGACCCGGTGCGGCATTTGTCGGCCGCACCGTCGGCGCTGGCTGAAACCATGAGGGGGAAGTCTTCGGCGCGTCAAGATGTGAACGCGGGATTTCTTTGCCCCCGCAGGTGGGCGTCCCACTCTTGACGCGATGAAGACCCTCAGTGCTATCGTTAGCATCACGTGGCTGTGACAAAGTGATTCGACGTGCCCCGGCGTCTCGTGACCCGGTCCAGGGGGCGTACCGCGGCACCCGCGCCGACCACAAGTCGGCGGGCGCCGACGACACCGACCCCGAGCCCAGCACCCTCCACCCACCCCGGGTGGCGATCCGACCCGCTGACCGGACACGACCGGGCCGCTACGCCCGCCGGTCCGCCGCGGCCGCACGATTCTGCGAGGACGACCCGCCATGAAACCACCGAACCGCCCCGGCACCGTGCTGCTCACGGACTACGCCTGGCCCGACGACTCCGTCGAGCGAGCTGTCGTCGAGGAGGCCGGCCACACCCTGGTGACCGGCCCCGCCGATCCCGTCTCCGCCGAGGAGATCGAGGAACTGGTGGCCGAGCACCGGCCCGACGCCATCCTGACCTGCTGGGCACCCGTCTCCGCCACGGCGATCGGCACCTCGCCGGAGCTGCGGATCGTGGCCCGGCTCGGGGTCGGCCTCGACAACATCGCCGTGGACGCCGCCACCGAGCGCGGTGTGTGGGTGACGAACGTGCCGGACTACTGCGTCGAGGAGGTCTCCGATCACGCCGTCGGCATGGTGCTGGCCTGGACGCGGGGCCTGGCGGTGTCCGACCGGGAGGTCCGCGCGGGCCGCTGGAACCCGGCCGGCGCCCGACTGCGCCGGCTGTCTACGCTGACCTGCGGTGTCGTCGGCTACGGACGCATCGGGCGGGCCACCGCGCGCAAGCTCGGCGCGTTCGGCTGCCGGATCCTGGCCCACGATCCGTATCCGCCGAAGGACGCCCCCGGGGTGGAGCCGGTCGGCCTGGAGGAGCTGCTGCGCCGCAGCGACGTGGTGATCCTCCATGTGCCGCTCACGCCCGACACCCACCACATCATCGGAGCCGAGCAGTTGGCGCTGATGCCACCGGGCGGTCTCCTCGTCAACGTCAGCCGGGGCGGCCTGGTGGACACCGACGCGGTGATCAAGGCGCTCGACAGCGGGCAGCTGGACGGCGCCGCCTTCGACGTCCTGGAGAGCGAGCCGCACGTACCCGCAGCGCTGCTGGACCAGCCGGGTGCCCTCCTCACCCCGCACATCGCCTTCTCCTCCGACGCCTCGGTCACCGAGCTGCGCCGCCGCGCCGCCGAGGAGGTCGTACGGATCCTGGCGGGCGAGGCACCGGCCCACGCCTGCAACACGCCCCGCGATCTGCCCGCCGGACCGGGAGCCGCGCGATGAACCGGCCCTCCGCGACGCAGGCGATACCGCGGCCGGAACCCGCCCTCACTGACTTCCTGACCGCGCACCAGCTCGCCGCACCCGGCGAGTCCGCGCGGTGGACGCCGCTGGCCGGCGGTGTCTCGTCCGACCTGTGGCGAGTGGACCTGCCGGGACGGTCCCTCTGCGTCAAACGTGCCCTCGCCAAACTGAAGGTCGCCGCCGACTGGCAGGCACCGGTCTCGCGCAACGCGTACGAATGGGCGTGGATGCGGTTCGCGTCCCGGCACCGTCCGGACAATGTGCCCGGGCTGCTGGCCCACGACCCCGAGGCCGGCCTCTTCGCGATGGCGTACCTGCCGCCGGAGCGGTACCCCATGTGGAAGGCCCAACTGCTGGGCGGCGAGGTGCGGGTGGAGACCGCGGCGGCCGTGGGGGAGCTGCTCGGCAGCCTCCACGCGGCGAGCGCGGGTGACGCCGCCCTTGCCGTCGAGTTCGCCACCGACGACAACTTCCACGCGCTGCGCGTCGAGCCGTACCTGCTGGCCACCGCCGTCGCGCACCCCACGCTGAGCGACACCCTCCAGGGCCTCGCCGAACGTACGGCCACCACCCACCTCGCCCTGGTGCACGGTGACGTCAGCCCCAAGAACATCCTGGTCGGACCGTCCGGTCCCGTCCTGCTGGACGCCGAGTGCGCCTGGTACGGAGACCCGGCCTTCGACCTCGCCTTCTGTGCGACCCATCTGCTCCTCAAGAGCCTGGTGGTGTCCGGGCGCCGCGACGGTCTCCTGCGGTCCGCCGGGGTGCTGGCCGAGGCCTACCTCCGGTGCGTCGACTGGGAGCCCCGGCCGGCCCTCGAAGCACGGGCCGCGGCACTCCTGCCGGCGCTGCTGCTCGCGCGCGTCGACGGCAAGTCCCCGGTCGAGTACCTCACCGACGAACGGCACCGGCTGTTCGTACGGACGGTGGCGTCGGCCCTGCTCCGGGCGCCCGCCCCCACGGTCGCCGACGCCCTGGACGCCTGGACGACCGCGCTGGGGGCGCGGCCCGGGCCCGGCAGCGACCTGCCTGCCTGATGACCCGACCGGCATCCTCGGCCCGCGCCGATCGTCACACCACGGAGAGACCCATGCGCAGAGTTGTCACCGGCCATGACGAGCACGGCAGGTCCGTCGTCGTCAGCGACGGCCCCGTCCCGCGCAGCCGGGAGTTCACCAGTCTGCCGGGCTGGGTGTCCCGGGTGCCGTGGGCCACCGAACCCGGCGAGCGGATCGACCCGACCGGCGAGGACCCCACGGCGAAGCTCACCAGCCTGCTTCCGGCACCCGGCGGCACCCGGTTCGTCGTCCTGACCTTCCCGCCGGACTCCGCGATGGCCGACCCGGCGTTCGACCCCGTCGCCTTCGACCTCGAGCAGCGGGCCGACTCGCCCGGCATCGCGGACCTGATGGAACCCGACGGCATGCACACGACGCCGACCGTGGACTACGGCATCGTGCTGCGGGGCGAGATCGTCCTCGAACTCGACGACGGCCGGCGCACCCGGCTCTCGGCAGGGGACGTCGTGATCCAGAACGGCACCCGGCACGGCTGGCGCAACCTCAGCGGGCAACCGGTCACGATGGCCTTCGTCCTCGTCGGCGCGGAACGCGAGGGCTGACACCGGCTGAAGATCGATCGGCTCCGGTCCGGATCCCGGGCGGGGTTGCGGACCGGAACTGTCCGCAAGTGCGGCTAGCGTGCGGAACATGACGAAGACGACCTCGACCTCCGGCCCGGCGGGGAACCCCGCGTCGGCCTCCACCGCCGCGGCCCCCGTCCTCGGCCCCTTTGCCCTCAACCGGGCCACCCTGGCCCGGCAGTCGCTGCTGACCCGGTCGCCGATGTCCGCGCAGGAGGCCCTCGCGCACCTCCTCGGGCTCCAGGCGCAGAACGTGAAGCCCCCGTACTACGCCCTCGCCGCCCGCCTCGACGGCTTCGCCCCCGAGGACCTGTCCCGGCTCATGGCCGACCGGGAGGCCGTCCGTATCGTCACCATGCGCTCGACCATCCACACCCACACCGCCGACGACTGCCTCACCCTGCGCCCGCTCGTCCAGCCCGCCCGGGACCGCGAACTCACCTACTTCCGCAAGGGACTTGTGGGCGTCGACCTCGACCGGCTCGCCGCCCTCGCCCGGGAGCTCGTCGAGGCCGAGCCGCGCACCATGAAGCAGTTGCGCGAGGCGCTTCTCGTCGAGTGGCCGGACGCCGACCCGCAGTCCCTGTCCGTCGCCGCCCGCTGCCGGCTCCCGCTCGTCCAGGTCACCCCGCGCGGACTGTGGGGCCGCAGCGGGCAGGTCGCCCTCACCACCGCCGAGCACTGGCTGGGCCGGGCGGCGAAGCCGGACCAGGACCCTGCCGCGCTCCTCGACACGACCGTCCTGCGCTACCTCGCCGCCTTCGGCCCGGCCTCCGTGAAGGACATGCAGACCTGGGCCGGACTGACCCGGCTGCGCGACGCCTTCGAACGCCTCCGGCCGCGTCTGCTCACCTTCCGGGACGAGCACGGCACCGAACTCTTCGACCTCCCCGACGCGCCCCGCCCCGACCCGGACACCCCGGCGCCGCCGCGTTTCCTGCCCGAGTTCGACAACCTGCTCCTCTCGCACGCCGACCGCGCCCGGGTCGTCCCCGCCGACCTCAAGGGCCGTAGCTGGACGGGCAATCAGGCGCACCGCGTCCTGCTCGTCGACGGTTTACTGGCCGGCCTGTGGCGCGTCGAGGACAGCACGCTCACCGTCGAGCCGTTCGGCGGGTTCACCAAGGGCCAGTGGAAGTCGGTCGTCGAGGAGGGGGAGCGGATGCTCGCGGTGCTGCACGAGGGAGCGGCGTACGACATCCGGCTCGGGACCGTCGTACGGGAACGTGGATAGGGGGCGCTGCGGACCGCTCGTGGCCGGTCCGCAACGCCCCCTGGCATTCACCCGAGGGGTACTCGGGAGACTGTGCCGGCTGCTTCGCCGCTGGTTACGACGCGACCTGCGTCGCCACCAGGCTGGAGAAGGTGGTCAGCCGGGTGTAGACCCCGGGGTAGCCGGCCTCGGCACAGCCCTCACCCCAGGAAGTAATACCTGCCAGGACGCCGCCGATGATCAGCGGGCCGCCGCTGTCGCCCTGGCAGGTGTCAACGCCGCCGGCGGTGTAGCCGGCGCAGACCATGTCGCTCTTGATGTAGCTGGAGCCGTACGAGCTGGTGCAGCTGGCGTCGGAGACGGTCGGGACCGTCGCCGTGCGCAGCTGGTTGGAGGAGCTGCCGTTCTCGGAGGTGGTGCCCCAGCCGATGATGCGGGCCGTCGCGCCGGCCGCGTACACGCCGGTCTGGGACGAGGTGACGTACGACGCCGTGGCGTACGGCATCGAGGTCGCGAGGGTCAGCACGGCCACGTCGTCGCCGTTGGTGGCGTCGGTGTAGCTCGGGTTGATCCAGATCTTGGAGACCTTGCTGACGGTCCCGTTGGTGCCGTTGAGGTAGGTACGGCCGCCGACGACCCGCACACTGCTCGTGGTCTCGCCGACCATACAGTGGGCCGCGGTCACGACCTTGGTGGCCGAGACGAGGGTGCCACCGCAGAACTGGTTCTGCGAGGCGTCCGTGATCTGCATGACGTAGGGGTACGCGGCCGCGGTGGTCGTCGTACCGCCCACGATGGGCTGGGGTGCTGCGATCGCCCCGGGGGCGGCGATCAGCGCGGTCGAGGCGGCGGCAGCGGTGGCCACCAGAACAGCGGCGGCCTTCTTGGCACGGGCGAGCCCGAACATGGGTTCTCCTCTTGTGGGGATTGCCGGTGGGGGGACGCGCGGGTGTGGGGGGTGGTGATGCACGGGGCGGTGGTGCTGCCCCGATGCCCGGCGAGCGGCACATCCACAAGGTAGGAGCCGGATAAGGACCCACCCAATGAGGGAACCCCCTAGGTGAGTTGGAGAAGGGAAAACCCTCGGTCGTACGGGGTCGACGGCGCGGTACGGTGAGAGCGCGAGGACGGATTGCGCGCAGGCCGCACACGGCCGCACGGCGGGCGTGCGGGCGTATACGGGTAAGCGGGCTGTCAGTTGGTGTGGTGACCCGCCGCCAGCCTGACGATGTCCACCCGAGACCGGATCCCCAGCTTCCGGTACACCCGGGTGAGCGTCGCCTCGACCGTCTTGACGCTGATGAACAGGCGTCCGGCGATCTCGCGGTTGGTCGCGCCCTCCATCACGAGCGCCGCGACCTGACGTTCCATCGCGGCGAGCCCGTCGAGCGCGGCGACGGCCTGCGGCTGCCGTACGAGCGGCTGCGGCGCGGGAGCCGGCACGGTGGCCGCGTCCACCCGACGCAGCCAGGGCAGCGCGCGGGAACGTCTGAACAGCCGTGCCGCCTCGTCGTACGGGGCCGAGGCCCGCGTCGGCCCGGGCGGTGCGCCGGCGCGCAGTTCGGCCAGCGCGAGGGCGGCGCGCGCCTCCTCGAGGCCGTAGCCCAGTTTGGCGAGCCGGTCCTGCGCGGACGCCAACTGGGCGAGAGCCGCCTCGGGTTCGCCGCGTGCGGCGCGCACCTGGGCCTCCGCCCGGTCGAGCACCGCGAGCACGCTCTCGCGCCCCAGCCGCAGCGCGTGGCCGCGCGACACGTCGATGACCTCCTGCGCCTCGTCCAGCTCGCCCACGCGGACCAGCGCCTCCGCGAGGTCGCCCTGCCAGCGTCCGCGCGCCGGGTCGTCGACGCCGAGATCGTGCTCCAACTCCCGTGCCCGGCGCAGCGACTGCACGGCGCCCGGCGCGTCGCCGGCCACCAACCGGGCGTATCCCAGGGCGGCCTGGGCCCGGGACAGATACATCAGGTCGCCGTTCTCCTCGGCGTGCTCGACCGACTCCTTGGCCAGCGCCAGCGCGCGGTCCACATCGCCGCCGGACGCCTCGGCCAGCGCGGCGAGCATCGCGGAGGCGACCTCGCCGATACCGGTGTCCCGGGCCACCCGCAGGCTCTCCCGGGCCACGTCGAGCGCCCGGCCGCAGTGCCCGCAGCGCAGTTCGGTCTCGGCCAGGCCGCGCAGGAAGTGCACCTCGCTCTCGACCGACCCGCGCCGGCGGACCTCGCGCAGCAGGGTGGTGATGGTGGCCCGCGCCTCGGGCAGCTGGTCGCTCATGATCAGCCAGCGGAAGCGGGCCGAGCCGATGCCGTTGTGATGGACCGTCACCTGCGGGTCCTGGGGCTCCTTCAGCGCGCGTTTGATGGTCGCGGGCGCGTCCGGGTGGCCCATCAGGGTCTCCGTCTGCGCCTGGAAGGAGAGCGACATCAGCTCCATGTGCCGGTCGCCGCCCCGCTCGGCGAGTTCCGCCGCGCGTGCGGCCTCCTCGCGGCACTCGGCGAAGTCGCCCTCCACGAGCAGCGCCCGCCAGGCCAGTTGGTAGTGGATCAGGGCGAGCAGCCTCGGGTCGTCGCCCGCGTCGGCGAGCGCCTGCGGGAAGACGGCGTCGACCTCCGTCATGGCGTGGCCCGCCGTGTCGATCACGATGATCCAGGCCCGCACCCGTTCCGCGGGCACCGTGCTCCTGGCGAGCACCTGCCGGGCGATGTCCCGCGCCAGGTCCAGCTCACCGGCGGTGATCGCGTCCTCGGCGGCCCGCAGCCGGTGCTCGTCCGGGTTCGGCACGCTGTCGGCCGGGGTGTGGCGGGCGGCGAGCAGACCGAGCGAGGAGGCCACCGTCGGTGCCCCGCGGTCCCGGGCCAGCGCGGCCGCCTCGGCGAGACGGGCGGCCACCTCCGGATCCGTGCCGTCGGTGGCCAGGGCGAGGTGCCGGGCCCGCTCGATGGGGTCGGAGGCGGCCGTGGACAGCGCGGCGTGCGCCGCCCGGCGCTCCTGGGCGCCGGCCTCCGCGTACAGCGCGGCCGAGACGAGGGGATGCGCGAACCGTACGGCCGGACCCTCGGGATCCGGCGCCAGCAGGCCGAGGGCGGCGGCCTGGGCGGTCTCGGCCTCGGCGTTGGTCCGGCCCGCCGCGTGCAGCAGGTCCAGGGTGGGACGGGCGCCGGCGCTCACCACGAGGAGGGTGCGGCGGGCGTCGTCCGACAGCATCTCCAGCCGGCTCAGGACCAGGGCGCGCAGCGACGTCGGCACCGGCAGCGGCTCGCCCGGACGCGGGGGAGCGGGGTTCTCGGCGAGGGCCCGGCCCAGTTCGAGGGCGTACAGCGGGTTGCCGGCGCTGGTGCTGTGGATCTCCCGCACGGTGGAACGCGGGAGGTCGTAGCCCCGGTGGCGCAGGAGTGTCTCGACCTGGGTGCGGTTCAGCGGGTTGACCCGGACGGCCAGGGTGTCCGGCGTGGACGCGCGTAGATAGCGGTCGTACTCCTGACCGTCCGTCCGCCCCGCGAACACCATCCGGACGGGAGTGTCGCCGAGGCGGCGGGCGGCGAAACCGAGGAGTTCGGTGCTCGCGGTGTCCAGCCACTGGAGGTCGTCGGCGACGACGAGTACGGGGCCCTTGGCGGCCAGGGCGCGCAGCGCGGACAGCACGGCGAGCCGCAGCGCGAGGCCGTCGCGCTGGAGGGTGGACTCGCCCCGGCCGGTGAGCGCCGACTCCAGGGCGACACGCTGGGCGACGGGCAGCCGGCCGGACACCTCGTCGAGGGCGAGGCCCAGAAGATCGGCGAGCGCGAGGAAGGGAAGATGTGATTCGGACTCGGTCGCGGAGCAACGCAGCACGGTCCGTGCCGATTCACCGTATTCCGCGGCCAATGTCCGCAAAACGACGGACTTTCCTATTCCGGCCGGTCCGTGCAGCAGTACGCTGCCGCCCCGCGAAAGCTGCTCGCGCGCCGACGCGAGCGCTTCGTCCCGTCCAATGAGCAGGTCAGAGCGGCATCGGCCAGACTCCTGGAAGTCCCGTCGCACGGTCACCGCTCCCCTCCTGTGTCGTGTGGGCCCCAATATTAGGCAACAGATCTTTGAAATACGGACCGGTGGCGCGGTGAGGCAAATAACAGGACGGTAGCGGCATGGGGAAATTCACATCACTTGTGAATGAATGTTCCGTATGCGTGCGCGGAGCGTGACGAGAAAAAGCCCCCTCCGAGGCCTCCTCAGGGCAGCAGCCCCGCCCGCCGCGCCGCCACGACCGCCTCCCCGCGCGAGTGCGCGCCCAGCCTGCGCATCGCCGAGCGCAGATACCCCTTCACCGTCTCCGGACGCAGCCCCAGCCGCTCGGCGGCGACCGCGTTGGACACCCCCGAGGCGACACACGCCAGGACGTCCAGCTCGCGGGGCGCCAGCTCGACCCCCGAGACGGGCCGCTCGGCGGCCAGCAGCCCGCACGCGTCGAGCAGGGCCTCCCGCAGCTCCGGATCGGTGATCCGCGGCGCCAGCGCGCGCAACGCGGCATGCGCCTCCCGCACCTGCTCCCACGCCCCGTCACCGGGCCGCGCGGCACCGGCGGGCTCCGGCCGCGCCGCCGCCATCAGCTCCCGCGCCTGCTCCCGTACGACGAGCGCCTGCTCCACGTCCCTGGCCGCCTCGACCGCCGCGCCGATCAACCGGTCACCGAGGGGCTGGGCGGTGCGCAGCGCCCCGTACAGCACCCCGCGCACCCGGCGCCGTACGACGACCGGGACGGCCAGCACGGAGCGCAGGCCCTCGGCGGCGACCGGGACGTCGTACTCGTGGCTGATCTGCCGGGAGGCGGAGTAGTCCGTCACCGCGCACGGGCGGGCCAGCGCCACCGCCCGGCCGCCCAGGCCGTTGCCCGAGGTCACCGCGAGCGCGCGCAGCGCCTGGGTGGAGGTGCCGCTCAGTTCGCTGATGCGCACCTGCCGGTGGCCGGGTTCCACCAGTCCGCCGAAGGCGACCGGCAGCCCGGTCGACCGCCGCAGCCGGGCAAGCGCCTGCCGTACCTCGGCCGCCTCGGCCGTGTCTGCTGCCACGTCATCGCCCCTTCGTCGCGGCCCGCTCGTGGTGTGTTCGCCGGTCGTACGTGGCACTCACCCCCGTTCGGGGGTAGTGAGACCTGCATCACGGATTACACGATGCCAGAGTGTCGCCCGGCAATGGTCCGGGACCAAGGAGGACTGATGACGACGGTGACCGAGAGCTTCCGCGAGGCGCGGGACTTCCTGCTGACCCATCGCGAGGACTACGCCACCGCCTACGAGCAGTTCCGCTGGCCCCGCCCCGACCGCTTCAACTGGGCCCTGGACTGGTTCGACGTCATCGCGGACGGGAACGACCGCACCGCCCTGCACATCGTCGAGGAGGACGGCTCCGAGTCCAGGGTGTCCTTCGCCGAGATGTCGGCCCGCTCCGCCCGGGTCGCGAACTGGCTGCGCGGCCTCGGGGTCCGCCGGGAGGACCGGCTCCTCGTCATGCTCGGCAACCAGACCGAGCTGTGGGAGACCGCCCTCGCCGCGATGAAGATCGGCGCCGTCGTCATCCCCGCCACCCCGCTGCTCGGCCCCGCCGACCTGCGTGACCGGGTGGACCGCGGCCGGGTCGCCCACGTCCTGGTACGCGCCGGGGACACCGGCAAGTTCGACGAGGTGCCCGGCGGATACACCCGCGTCGCGGTGGGCGGCGCCCCCGAGGGCTGGCGGCCGTACGAGGAGGCGTACGACGCACCCGCGGAGTTCACCCCCGGCGGCCCCACCCACGCCGACGACCCCCTGATGCTGTACTTCACCTCGGGCACGACAGCCCGCCCCAAACTCGTCGAACACACCCACGCCTCGTACCCCATCGGGCACCTGGCGACGATGTACTGGATCGGCCTCAGGCCCGGCGACGTGCATCTGAACATCTCCTCGCCAGGCTGGGCCAAGCACGCCTGGTCCAACCTCTTCGCGCCCTGGAACGCCGAGGCGACCGTCTTCATCCACAACTACACGCGCTTCGACGCCGCCCGGCTGATGGCGGAGATGGACCGCGCGGGCGTCACCTCCTTCTGCGCCCCGCCGACCGTCTGGCGCATGCTCATCCAGGCCGACCTGACCCAGCTGCGCACCCCGCCGCGCGAGGTCGTGGCCGCCGGGGAGCCGCTCAACCCCGAGGTCATCGAACAGGTGCGCCGCTTCTGGGGCGTCACGATCCGGGACGGCTTCGGTCAGACGGAGACCGCCGTCCAGGTCTCCAACAGCCCCGGCCAGCCGCTGAAGACGGGCTCCATGGGCCGCCCGAGCCCCGGCTACCGGGTCGTCCTGCTCGACCCCGTCTCGGGCGAGCCGGGCGCCACCGAGGGCGAGATCGCGCTCGACCTCGCCACCCGCCCGGTCGGCGTGATGACCGGTTACCACGGCGACGCCGACCGTACGGCGGAAGCGATGGCCGGCGGCTTCTACCGCACCGGCGACATCGGTTCACGCGACGAGGACGGCTACATCACGTATGTCGGCCGGGCCGACGACGTCTTCAAGGCCTCCGACTACAAGATCTCCCCCTTCGAGCTGGAGAGCGCGCTGCTGGAGCACGAGGCGGTCGCGGAGGCCGCCGTCGTCCCCGCGCCGGACGAACTGCGCCTGGCCGTGCCCAAGGCGTACATCGTGCTCGCGGAGGGCTGGGAGCCCGGACCGGACACCGCGAAGGTGCTGTTCGAGCACAGCCGCGAGGTCCTCGCGCCCTACAAACGCCTGCGCCGCCTTGAGTTCGGCGACCTGCCCAAGACCGTGTCCGGCAAGATCCGCCGCATCGAGTTGCGCGAGGCGACAGCGGCGGGTTCGACGGACGAGTACCGCGAGGAGGACTTCCGGTGACCTCATACAGCCACGGAGTCGGCTCGACCCCTCTGCTCGGCGACACCATCGGCGCCAACCTGGACCGGGCGGTGGCCGCCTGGCCGGACCGCGAGGTGCTGGTCGACGTACCGTCGGGGCGTCGCTGGACGTACGCCCAATTCGCCGCCGACGTCGACGAGTTGGCGTACGCGCTGGTCGCCGCCGGGGTCGCCAAGGGTGACCGGGTGGGGATCTGGGCGATCAACTGTCCCGAGTGGATGCTCGTCCAGTACGCCACCGCGCGCATCGGCGCGATCATGGTGAACATCAACCCGGCGTACCGCACCCACGAGGTCGAGTACGTCCTCAAGCAGGCCGGTGTCCGGCTCCTCTTCGCCTCCCTCGCGCACAAGACCAGCGACTACCGGGCCATGGTCACCGAAGTGCGGGGCGGCTGCCCCGACTTGATGGAGGTCGTCTACATCGGCGACCCGAGCTGGACGGCGCTTCTCGAACGGGGCACTCCTGACGTCCAGTTCGAGGAACTGTCCTGCGACGACCCGATCAACATCCAGTACACCTCGGGCACCACGGGCTTCCCCAAGGGGGCCACGCTCTCCCACCACAACATCCTCAACAACGGTTATTTCGTCGGGGAGTTGATCGCCTACACGGAACAGGACCGGGTGTGCGTGCCGGTGCCCTTCTACCACTGCTTCGGCATGGTGATGGGCAACCTCGCGGCCACCTCGCACGGCGCGTGCGTGGTGATCCCGGCGCCGTCCTTCGAACCGGCGGCGACGCTGCGGGCGGTGGCCCAGGAGCGCTGCACCTCGCTGTACGGCGTACCGACCATGTTCATCGCGGAGCTCAACCTGCCCGACTTCGCGACCTACGACCTCTCCTCCCTGCGCACCGGCATCATGGCGGGCTCGCCCTGTCCCGTCGAGGTGATGAAACGGGTGGTCGCCGAGATGCACATGGCCGAGGTGTCCATCTGCTACGGCATGACGGAGACGTCCCCGGTCTCCCTCCAGACCCGCAGGGACGACGACCTCGAACACCGCACGGGCACGGTCGGCCGGGTCCTGCCGCACATCGAGGTCAAGGTCGTCGACCCGGCGACCGGAGTGACCCAACCGCGAGGCACCGCAGGGGAGTTGTGCACCCGCGGCTACAGCGTCATGCTCGGCTACTGGCAGCAGCCCGAGAAGACGGCCGAGTCGGTCGACGCGGGCCGCTGGATGCACACCGGCGACCTCGCGATGATGCGCGAGGACGGCTATGTCGAGATCGTCGGCCGCATCAAGGACATGATCATCCGGGGTGGCGAGAACATCTACCCGCGCGAGATCGAGGAGTTCCTGTACGCCCACCCGAAGATCGCCGACGTCCAGGTGGTCGGGGTCCCGCACGAGCGGTACGGCGAGGAGGTCCTCGCCTGCGTCATCCCGCATGAGGGCGCCGAACCGCTCACCCTGGCCGAACTGCGCACCTTCTGCGAGGGAAGGCTGGCCCACTACAAGATCCCGAGCCGCCTGCAACTCCTGGACACCTTCCCGATGACGGTATCGGGGAAGGTACGCAAGGTGGAACTGAGGGAGACTTACGCCGGGGTGTGAAGGGGCAACGGCCGGCGCGCCCCGGAGGGCGCCCTGTCCGGGTGAGGTGTCGGTCTGCCGCGGCACCATCGTGGCTGGTCGCGCAGTTCCCCGCGCCCCTCGGGGGCGCTGCCGCGCCCCCTACGCGCGCAGGGTCTTGCCATGCCCCGGTGCGCGAAGTCGGGGTGGACGGAGAGTTGTTCGACGTGGGGGGCCGGGGGTTCGGCGTCGCGATTCGCGATGTCCGTTCGCCGCGGCGGCGTCGTGGCTGGTCGCGCAGTTCCCCGCGCCCCTTTGGGGGCGCTGCGGCGTCCCCGGTGTGTGTACGGTTCAGGCTCCTGTCTCGTCCAGGTCGTCGGCCGGGGTGTTCACCGGCTGGGGGGTGCCTGTGAGGTCGAGGACGAAGAGGGGGATGCCTAGGGTGTCGGCGCGGGTGCGGGCCTCGTTTTCGAAGCCTGCGAGGGAGAAGTAGACGCAGGTCGAGGACTCCGTCATGGCCGTCAGCCACAGGCACTCGATGTCCCGCAGGGTCGCCGGGTTCACCGTCGGGTCGACCTGTGCCAGGACCCCGCGGGCGGCGAGCCCGACGCCGGACGTGGGTCGTTGGTCCGCGCGGCGGATGTCCTGGTAGCCGAGCCAGCGCAGATAGAGCGCGGCGGCGGTGACGGCGTCGCGCGCGGTGCGGATGGTGACGGGCTGGAAGGCGCGCCTGGGGCGGGCCGAGGAGCGCGGGACGCGCAGCGCGCCGGGGAGTTTCGCGGTGCCCGGCGGAGGCCCGGTGTCCGGAGCGGAGCGGGTCACCGGGATGCGCAGGACCGTGCCGCACGGGCAGCCCAGTTCGGGGTAGGGCCACTGGTCCTGCCGGTCGCAGGCCGTGCAGCGCACGGTGAGCCACTGCTCGTCCCAGACGCGGTGGGTGACGGCCGTCGCGGAGGCCCGTTCGTCGAGGGGCGGGCTGACGGGCGCACCGCACGCGCACGGATAGGACGGCGCCGCGTACAGATGCTCGCGCAGGCAGGCCGGGCACCGCACCGGCATGCTCTCGGCCATGGCCCACTCCACTGGGTGACGTCGGGGTCAGAGCCCATCGTGCTCCACCTGACCCCCGCTTGTCCGTCTCTTGACGGCCTTTCCGGCCCCACTTACATTATTTCCAGATAGTAGAAAGTAAATTCCGCATTGTGGAATTTACTGTAGGACTTCACACTCTCCGCGGGGCGCGACGGGAGTACGAATCCAAGGAGTTGCTCCATGGCACGTATGACCGCTGCCCGCGCGGCAGTCGAGATCCTCAAGCGGGAGGGCGTCACGCACGCGTTCGGCGTCCCCGGCGCGGCGATCAACCCCTTCTACGCGGCGCTCCAGGCCGCCGGCGGCATCAGCCACACCCTCGCCCGCCATGTCGAGGGCGCCTCGCACATGGCCGAGGGCTACACCCGCACCCACCCCGGCAACATCGGCGTCTGCGTGGGCACTTCGGGCCCGGCCGGCACCGACATGATCACCGGGCTGTACTCCGCGACCGGCGACTCCATCCCCATCCTCTGCATCACCGGGCAGGCCCCCACCGCGGTGATCCACAAGGAGGACTTCCAGGCCGTCGACATCGCCGCCATCGCCCGGCCTGTCACCAAGATGGCCACCACCGTGCTGGAGGCCGCCCAGGTCCCCGGAGTTCTCCAGCAGGCCTTCCATCTGATGCGGTCGGGCCGGCCCGGACCGGTGCTGGTCGATCTGCCGGTCGACGTCCAGCAGACGGAGATCGAGTTCGACCCGGAAACCTACGCACCCCTCTCCGTCCACAAACCGGCCGCGACCCGCGCCCAGATCGAGAAGGCCCTCGCGATGCTGAACGCCTCGCACCGGCCGCTGATCGTGGCGGGCGGCGGCATCATCAACGCCGACGCGTCCGAACTCCTCGTGGAATTCGCCGAGTTGACGGGCGTCCCGGTCGTCCCCACCCTCATGGGCTGGGGCGCGCTGCCGGACGACCACGACCTGAACGCCGGCATGGTCGGCCTCCAGACCTCGCACCGCCACGGCAACGCCACCTTCCTGGAGTCCGACTTCGTCCTCGGCATCGGCAACCGCTGGGCCAACCGCCACACCGGCCGGCTCGACGTCTACACCGCCGGCCGCACCTTCGTCCACGTCGACATCGAGCCCACCCAGATCGGCCGCGTCTTCGCCCCCGACTACGGCATCGCCTCCGACGCCAGGGCCGCGCTGGAGCTGTTCGTCACGGTGGCAAGGGAGTTGAGGGACACGGGCGGTGGCCTCCCGGACCGCTCCGAGTGGGCCGCGGCGACCCAGGAACGCAGGGCGCGCCTCCAGCGGCGTACGCACTTCGACGACATCCCGATCAAGCCGCAGCGCGTGTACGAGGAGATGAACAGGGCGTTCGGCCCCGAGACGCGGTACGTGACGACGATCGGCCTCTCCCAGATCGCCGGCGCCCAACTGCTGCACGTCCAGCGGCCCCGCCACTGGATCAACTGCGGCCAGGCGGGCCCCCTCGGCTGGACGATCCCGGCCGCGCTCGGTGTCGCCGTCGCCGACCCGGAGGCGTCCGTGGTGGCCCTCTCCGGGGACTACGACTTCCAGTTCATGATCGAGGAGTTGGCGGTCGGCGCCCAGCACCGCATCCCGTATGTGCACGTCCTGGTGAACAACTCCTACCTCGGGCTGATCCGGCAGGCGCAGCGGGCCTTCGACATCGACTTCCAGGTCAACCTGGAGTTCGAGAACCTCAACTCGCCCGAACTGGGCGTCTACGGCGTCGACCACGTCAAGGTCGCCGAGGGGCTCGGCTGCAGGGCGATCCGGGTGACGGACCCGGCCGAACTGGCCACCGCCTTCGAGCAGGCCAAGAAGCTCGCGGCACAGCACCGGGTCCCGGTGGTCGTCGAGGCGATCCTGGAACGCGTCACGAACATCTCCATGTCGACCACCAACGACATAGGAAACGTGGTGGAGTTCGAGGACATCGCGACCGAGCCGGGTCATGCGCCGACGTCGATCAGGGCGCTGAAGATCTGATCTGACGCCGAGGGCCGGGAGGGCGACCGGAGAAGAGGGGGTGCCCGTGTGGGCACCCCCTCTTCTCCGGGCCTCGCGGAGGTTTCCGGGCGGCGTCGACGCCTGGGCGCGACAGGACAGTTGTCGGCGTCGGCACCGCCCGGAAGATCAGAGTTCGGCGCCCGACAGCCGCTCCACGCCCCGCAGCAGGGCCGAGTGGTCCAGGCCCCCGTCGCCCTGCGCACGCAGGGACGCGACGAGTTGGGCGACCACCGCGCCGACCGGCAGCGCGGCGCCGACCGCCCGGGCCGCGTCCGTGACGATGCCCATGTCCTTGTGGTGGAGGTCGATCCGGAAGCCCGGGGCGAAGTCACGGTCGAGGAAGTTGTCCTTCTTGCGGGCCAGGACCGTCGAGCCGGCCAGCCCGCCCCCCAGCACCTCCAGCGCCGCCCTCAGGTCCACACCCGACCTCTCCAGGAACACCACGGCCTCGGCGCACGCCTGAATGTTCACGGCGACGATCAGCTGGTTCGCGGCCTTCACCGTCTGGCCCGAGCCGTGCGGACCGCACAGCACGATGGTTCTGCCCAGCGCCTCGAAGAGCGGCAACGCCGTGTCGAAGTCGGCCTGTTCGCCGCCGGCCATGATGGACAGCACGGCCTCGACCGCACCCGCCTCACCGCCCGACACGGGCGCGTCCAGCACCCGGACGCCCTTCTCGGCCGCCGCCCTCGCCAGCTCCACCGAAGTCCGCGGGGTGATCGACGACATGTCGATCAGCAGAGTGCCGGGCCGCACGTTCGCCAGGATGCCCTCGGGGCCGTACGCGATCGCCTCGACCTGCGGGGACGCGGGCACCATCGTGATCACCACGTCGGCGTCCCGCACCGCCTCGGCGATCGAGCCCGCGGCCGTGCCGCCGGCCGCTGCGAGGCGGTCGAGCTTGTCCTGTTCCAGGGTGAAACCGGTGACGTCGTAACCCGCCTTGATCAGGTTCTCGGACATGGGGGAGCCCATGATGCCGAGACCTATCCAGGCGACCTTGGGAAGACTGCTCATGACGGGGGCGCCTCTCTGCTGCCGTTCTGCGATGTCAGGGGGCTCGGTGGGTTCGGCGCGCCTCGCGCGGCAGCCAGTCGAACGCCTCGGCGCTCGGCCGGTCGCCCGGCTTGTACTCGAGGCCCACCCAGCCGTCGTAACCGGCCTTGCGCAGGTGGTCGAGGTGGTCCGCGAGGGGGAGGGTGCCGGTGCCGGGGGCGCCTCGGCCGGGGTTGTCGGCGATCTGGACATGGCCCGTCTTCGCGGCGAACAGGTCGATCACCGACGGGAGGTCCTCGCCGTTCATGGACAGGTGGTAGAGGTCCATCAGGAAGCGGGCGTTGCCGAGGCCGCTCGCCTCGTTGACCCGGTCCACGACCTCCACGGCGGCCGGCGCGCTCACCAGCGGATACCGGGGCGACTCCACCTTGTTCAGCGCCTCGACGAGCAGCACCGCGCCGATACGGTGCGCGGCGCGCGCCGCGAGTACCAGGTTCTCCAGCGCCAACACGTCCTGCTCCGCCGGGTCCACGCCCTCGATCCGGTTGCCGTACAGCGCGTTGAGCGCACCGCAGCCCAGCGACTCGGCCAGACCCGCGGCCACCTCGATGTTGGCGCGGAACCGCTCGGACTCCTCGCCCGGCACCGACAGGGCGCCCCGGTCCGGGCCCGGCAGCTGTCCGGCGTAGAAGTTCAGGCCGCCCAGGCGCACACCCGCGTCCTCGATCGCGGATCGCAGGGAGTCCAGCTCGGAGCGGGGCGGGGTGGGGGAGTCGAGCCAGGGCCACCACAGCTCGACCGCGGTGAAACCGGCGGCCCGGGCCGCCGCCGGGCGATCCAGGAGCGGGAGTTCCGTGAAGAGGATCGACAGGTTGACGTTGTAGCGCTGCTCTCGGGATTCCATGCCGTCGGCGCTCTTTCTGTCATTCCGTATCGTGGAAGTTAATTTCTGTCTTATGGAAGAGTCCGCCGAATGTCCGGTGTTGTCAAGGGGGTTCGCCCGAGTGGCGGCCTGGTCAGGGGGCGGTTGGACAGAGTGCAACGTTCATATGCCCTCGCCGCTTCGCATCTGCTGGGCACGCGCGTCGACTCCCCGGTACTCGCCTACGTAGGGCAGGCGGGCGGGGCCGTGTACCCGCTGCCCGCTCTGGCGGCCTGGGTCGCGACGCTCGCCGTGCTGACCGTTCTGGCCGTGTCGCTCGCCCGCGCACTGCGCGGCGCCGGTTCGCGGGACGCCGTTCCCGAGCCGGGGCCGGCGGCGAACTCTCTGCGGCGGCAGGCCGGTTCCCGGTGCCGGACGCCGGTTCGGCACCGCGGAGGCGGCGCGCCGGTGTGTGCCGCAGGGGAGTCCGTTAGGGTCGTGACCCAGCGGCTGGGACACGACCCGACGGAAGAATGTGCACGGTGCGACTGCGAGTGGAGTTCACGACCGAGCCCTTCGACCTCGACGAGGCACCCGCCCACGCGCTGGTCGCCCGTGAGGTCATCGAGGCGGCCGAACTGGACGCGGTGGACGTCGGCCCGTTCGGCAACACCGCCGAGGGACGCGCAGACGCCGTGCTGACCGCCCTCGACGCGGTGCTGCGCCGGACCCTTGAGGCCGGCGCCACCCGGATCTCGCTCCAGGTCAACGTGATCGACGGGGAGGACGGCCGGTGACCGGCGCCGGGGACGGCTCCGGCGGCGCGGCGTTCGTCGCGGCCGTGAAACCGCTCGTCGACGCCATGGGCGGCGAACTGCTCCCGCCCGGCCAGGCCGGCCCCGACGACGTCGTCCTCGCCTGGGAGGGCGCCGACGTGATCGCCGTACGCCTGCCCCAGCTCGCCGACTCGCTCGACCACATCCTGGCCGCCCTCGAGCGCGGTCACGGCAAGCCGCTGGCCGAACTGGACCGCAAGGCCAAGCAGGAGACCGTACGGATACTCGAGGCGCGCGGCGCCTTCTCCGTGCGGCACGGGGTCGAGACGGTGGCGAGCGCCCTCGGGGTCAGCCGTTTCACGGTCTACAACTATCTCAACTACGCCAACGAGCAACGGGCCAAGGCCCGGGCCGGCGACGAACAGTCCCGGCAGGACGGCTGACCCGGCGCCTCGCGGCCACTGTTCAGTTGTTCAGTCGATGCCCCGCCAGATGTGCGGCTCCCGGCGGCAGGCGTCCTCGTCCTCGCCGGCCAGCACGACCACCTGCGGGGCGTTCCCGGGCGCGGTCCCGGGCGGCGCGGTCACGGGCTCCTGGGACCAGGACGCGCGGGCCGGGAGCTCCGGGACTTCACGGCCCTGCCGTGAGCGTCGTTCGCGCTCCGGCGCCGGGACGACGACCCTTGCTGTGGGAACTGTCAAGGCGAACACCTCCAGGGACACTTCGGGGAAAGGACGACGCCGCGGTCCGGCCGCAGGCGGTGATCACACCCCCAGCCGTCGGCCCAGCGGCCCACGGGCCAGCACCAGGGCCACCCCCGCCGCCAGCAGAACCAGGCTCAACGCGAGGAAGTACGCGGCGGACGGGGACTCGTCGCCCGACACCTTCAGGGCGTTGCCGCCCAGACCGCCGCCGAGCGCTCCCGCCAGCCAGAACAGCCCCACCATCTGGCTGACGAAGGTCGCCGGGGCCACGGCGGTGGTCGCGCTCATCCCGACCGGGGCGAAGGCCACCTCCCCGGCGGCCAGCAGCAGGAACGCGACCACCAGCCACCACGGGGACACCAGGCCGCCCTCCGCCGAGCCGGTCCGCCACGCGGCCAGCGCCATCACGCCGAAGGCCACCGCCGTGCACCCCATGCCGATCGCGAACTTGACGGCGGTACCGATCCGGTCCCCCGCACGCTTCCACAGCGAGGCGAACAGCGGGGCGGTGAGCAGGACGAACAGCGGTGTCGCGGACTGGAACCAGCTGGTGGGCACGGTGAAGCCGAGCACCGAACGGTCCGTGGACTCCTTGGCGAAGATCGCGAAGACCGAGCCGCCCTGCAGGAACATCGCCCAGAACAGGGCCGAGGCGAGGAACAGCCAGATGTAGGTCTTTACCCGGATCCGCTCCTGCGCCGTGAGCAGCGGGTTGCGGATCAGCCGCCAGAAGAAGACCACCGGTACGACGACGGTCAGCAGCCCGATCAGCCCCATGACATGGGCGATCTTGAAGGTCCCCATGGCCGCGTCCGTGCCGTAGACGATGACGACCACGGCCAGCGTGAGGCCGACCGTCCGCGACACCCGGGTCCGCTGGGCGGGGGTGGCGGCACGCTCGGGGGTCCGGCCGGTGTCGCCGAAGTGGTGCGAGCCGCGCACGTACTGCACCAGCCCGACGGCCATGCCCGCGGCGGCGAGCCCGAAGCCCAGATGCCAGTTGACGGTCTCGCCGACCGCCCCCACCACGACGGGCGCCGCCAGGGCGCTGACCTGGACGCTCATATAGAAGATGGCGAAACCGGCGTCCCGGCCGGCCCGGTCCCGCGGAGCGTAGAACGCGCTCAGCAGGTTGGCCATGTTGGGCTTGAGCAGCCCGGTGCCGCCGGCGATCAGGAGCAGGCCGGGGTAGAAGAACACGTGCCCGGGCAGGGCCAGCGACACATGTCCGAGCCCGATCAGCACGCCCCCGTAGAGGACCGCGCGGACGGAACCGAACAGCCGGTCGCCGAGCCAGCCGCCGGGTACGGAGGAGAGGAACACCGAGGCCATGTAGAGGCCGAAGAGCAGCGTGGCGTCCTCGTTGGTCATCCCGAGGCCGCCGTCGGCGGTCGGCTCCGTCGCGTAGAGGACGAGGATCGCGGTCATCCCGTAGAAGCTGAACCGCTCCCAGATGTCGGTGCCGAACAGGGTGGTGAACCAGCGGGGCCAGCCCAGCAGTCCTTGTCGGCCGGTGTGTCCGGACGGACCTGGCGGTTGGACGGGGGACTTGGCCGGCGCGGTCATGGCTCCTCCAACGGGTCACTGGGAGAGGAGCAAGGCTCCCGCCGGGGTGTCGGAGGCTGGTCGAGGACGGCTCGAAGTGGTCTTCCTTGAGCGGGTGTTGAGTCTTGGTACGGAGACTGGGCGGTCCGAGTCGAGCCCGTTTTGTGCAGGAGGTCAGTCAGATGGCGGATTCCCTTCCCTTCCGTGTGATGCTGCGGATGGAGATCGTGCCTGGTCAGGGCGCTGAGTTCGAGAAGGTGTGGGAGGAGGTGGGGCGGGGGATCGCGGCGCAGCCGGGGAATGTGTGTCAGTCGTTGGCTCGGTCGGTGGATGAGGTGGACGTGTATCACGTCGTCACTGATTGGGTTGATGCGGCCAGTTTTCATGTGTTCGAGCACAGTGAGGCGCATGTGGAGAATCGGCGGCGGCTTGCGCCTTACCGGCGGGGTGGGGGGATGGTGCTCAGTCAGACGGTGTGTTTGCTGGAGGGGGCGTAGGGGTTTTCGCCCCCGCCGCCCCTACCCGTCCCATCCTGTTCTGGGGGCTGCGCCCCCAGGCCCCCCTCCGGCCCTGAACGGGCCTTGTCCTCAAACGCCGGACGGGCTGGGGGTGCGGGCCGGCGCTGAAAAGTGAAACTGGTGTGGCCGCTGGGTGTCGCGTGTCCTGGAAGGGGGACTGCGGTACCCAGCGGCCTGGCGTCCGGTCGGGTGTCAGGTTGCCGGCGGGACGCTGCTCAGTGGTTTTCCACCTTTACTTCCGGCAGGGCCCTCGCCAGTGACTTCGGCAGCCACCAGGCGTGCGCGCCCATCAGGCGCATCGCCGCCGGCACGATCAGACAGCGGATGAGGACGGCGTCCACGAAGATCGCCACCGCCAGTCCGAAGCCGAACTGACGCAGCATCCGGTCGGGGCTCAGCATGAAGGCGCCGAACACCACGATCATCACCGCGCCCGCCGCGGTGACCACCGCGCCGGTGTGCGCGAGGCCCTCCCGCACCGCCTTGGCCGGGTCCTTCGAGCGCAGCCACTCCTCGCGCATCCGGGAGACGAGGAAGATCTCGTAGTCCATGGAGAGCCCGAAGACGATCGCGAAGATCATGGTCGGGATGAACGCCTCGATGGGTCCGGGCTCGGCGCCCAGCCAGCCGTGCTGGAAGACCAGGGCGACCGCGCCGAGGGCCGCGCCCACGCTCACCAGGTTGAGCAGGGCGGCCTTGAGCGGGATCAGTACCGAGCGGAACACCATCGTCAGCAGGACGATCGAGAGGCCGATCACGATGGTCACGAACAGCGGCAGCTTGCCCCCGATGGTCTCGGAGAAGTCGATGACCGACGCCGTCGCCCCGCCGACCAGGTACTCGGCCTTCGTCTGCTCGGCCACCCCGGGCAGTACGTCGTCCCGCAGCCGGTGGACGAGGTCCGTCGTCGCGGTGTCCTGCGGCGCGGTCTTCGGGATGGCGAGGAGCATGGCGGCCTTGCCGTCCTCGGTGGGGATCGGGCCGTTGACCAGTGCGATGCCCGGGGTGGTCTTGAGCGTGCCCGCGGCGGCCCCCGCGGCCTGTACGGCGTTGTCGCCCTCGGCCACGATCACCAGCGGTCCGTTGAACCCGGGGCCGAAGCCCTTCGCGAGCAGGTCGTACGCGACCCGGCTGGTGGTGCCGTCCGGGTCGTTGCCGGCGTCCGCGAGGCCGAGCCGCAGGTCCGCCGCGGGAACGGCGAGCGCGCCCAGCGCCACCAGGGGCAGCACCAGAGCCGCCCACGGCCGCTTCTGTACGGCCTCCCCCCAGGCCCGCCAGCGCGTGCCCTCCTCGGCGCGGCCCTTGGCCGCCCGCTTCTCCTCGCGCGCCGTGAACTGGCGGGCGAAGCGCTTGCCGAAGATCGCGAGCAGCGCGGGCAGCAGGGTCAGCGAGGCCACCATGGTCAGCAGGACCGTCAGCGCGACCGCGAGCGCCATGCCGCGCAGTGAGCCGAGACCGAGGGCGACCAGGCCGAGCAGCGCGATGATCACCGTGCAGCCGGCGAACAGGACGGTCCGTCCGGCGCCCTCCAGCGCCCTGCGCTCGGCTTCCTCCGGGTCGACCGCCTTGACCAGCTCGGCCCGGTAGCGGGCGAAGATCAGCAGCGCGTAGTCGATGCCCACGCCCAGACCGACCAGGGCCATGACATACGGGGAGTAGCTGGCGATGGTGAACTGGTGCGAGGCGAGCACGATGATGCCCAGCGTGGCGCCGACCGCGAACACCGCGGTGATGATCGGCAGGCTCGCGGCGATCACCGTGCCGAACATGAACAGCAGGATCACCAGCGCCGCGAAGACCCCGGCGCCCTCCGCCCCGCTGCCCTGGTTCTCGCCCAGTTTCCGGGCGGCCTCACCGCCCAGCTCCACCTGGAGCCCGTCCTTCTGGATCTCCCGCGCGGTGTCGAGGATCTTCTTGCTCTGCTCGAGGGGCACGTTCTCGGACGGCCGGTCCAGCTCCACGGTGGCGTAACCGACGGTGGCGTCGGCCGAGATCGCCGACTGGTCCTCGTACGGGCTCCGCACCTGGACGACGCCGGGCAGTCCGGAGACCTGCTTGAGCATCCCCGCGACCGCGCTCTCGGTGCCCGGGGTGCGCAGGCCGTCCTTGTCGTGGAGCACGATGTCGACGGTGTTCCAGGCGTTGCCCGCGCCGTGCTCCTTCAGGACCTCGAGGGCGTTCTGCGTCTCGGTCCCCGGCAGCGAGTAGTCGTCCCGGTAGCGGTCGCCCGCCTGCGAGGCGCCGGCCCAGACGCCGACGAGCACGACGAGCCAGAGGATCAGCGCGGTCCATCGATGCCGGTTGGCGAACCCCGCGATACGGGAGAAGACCCCGGCCTGTTCGGACCGGACCGCGGAGGCGGTCCCGGGTGGACGAGTAGACATGATGGTCGCGATCCCCTTGTCGGACGAGATGGGGAGTCATCAACGCAGCAGGCGCTAGTGTCCGCGTACAGCCGCACTAGAACGCGCCCCCCGTCCGGAGTCGCCGGCTGCCATCGGCTTTCAGCGGCTGTCACCAGGGGATGGTGCCGTCCTTGCGCAGGAAGACCCCTGACGGGCCGTCCTGCGGCAGCAGAGCCGCGTCGGCTATGTGCCGTGCGGCTTCCTGGGGGGTCTGTTCGGCGTCCGGGCGCATCCGGGTCCTGACCATCCCCGGGTTGATGGAGTTCACCAGTACCCCGCTGCCCTCCGTCTCCTTCGCCAGCATCACGGTCAGCGCGTTCAGCGCCGTCTTGGAAGCGGAGTAGGCGGGGCACTGCGCGGCGGGGCCGTACGCGAAGGACGCGGCGCCACTGGAGACGTTGACCACTCTGCCCCAGCCGCGCTCCACCATGCCCGGCAGAAAGGCCTGCGCCATCCGCCAGGCGCCCAGCAGGTTCACCTCGAGGGTGTACCGCACCTGGTCCAGCTCGACGGCGGAGGGCGCCACGCCCCAGTCCAGTTGCACACCGGCGTTGTTGACGAGGACGTCCACGGGCCCGGCGTGCTTGACCGCCCGGTCGACCGACGCCTGGTCGGTGACGTCGAGGGCGAGCGGGACGACCTCGGCGCCCAGGCGGCCGGCGGCCTCGACCGCGGTGCGCTCGTCGCGTGCGGCCAGCACCACCCGGTGTCCCCGGGCGTGCAGTTCGGCGGCGACCGCGAGGCCCAGGCCCCGGTTCGCTCCGGTCACCAGTGCGGTACGGGTAGGGGGCACGTCGACTCCTGATCCGGGGACGGACACGGGGACATGGGACGTGGGTGAGCATGCGGGGTGTGCCTGGAGGACCGCTCAAGCGGCGGGAAGCGGAGGATGTGCCTGGAGTGTGACTCGAGCCGGGCTCGAGCCGAAGTCGACCGATAATCGGGCGTAACTCCAGTACGCCGCCCCATCATTGCCCAATGACCGGTAGCCACAATTACATGACCGACGATCACAGGGGAAGTGACGAGAGCGACTCCACGGTGACAGGAAACGGCGAGAGCGGACAGGGCCGGGCGACGCCGAAACGCCCCCGTACGATCCGACGCAGGATCCTGCTGGCGACGGCAGGCCTGCTGGGTGTCGGCCTGGTCGGCGGCGGGGCGTACGCGATCAACTTCGCCCGGGTGTACAGCGGGCGCAAGCTCAGCAACGTCGGCGAGCTCTCCTTCGCCAACAAGGTGAGAATTCCTCCGCTGCTGGAGGGCGAGGACGACGGCTCCGGACGCCATGTGTTCAAGCTGACCGCCCAGACCGGGGAGAGCCGGCTGCTGCCCGGCAAGCAGACACCGACCTGGGGCATCAACGGGGCTTTCCTGGGGCCGACGTTACGGGCCCGCCGGGGGCAGAAGGTGGCGGTCTCGCTCACCAACCGCCTTCCCGAGGCGACCACCCTGCACTGGCACGGGATGCATCTGCCCGCCGAGATGGACGGCGGGCCGCACCAGATGGTGCAGCCCGGAGCCGTCTGGAACCCCGAGTGGGAGATCAGCCAGCCCGCCGCGACCCTCTGGTACCACCCGCACCCGCACCAGAGCACGGCCGACCATGTGTCCCGGGGCCTGGCGGGCCTCTTCATCCTCGAGGACGACGACGCGGACCGGGCCGGTCTCCCCAACTCCTATGGTGTGGACGACATTCCGCTGATCCTGCAGGACCGGCAGTTCAACGACGACGGCACCATCGACCTGCGCGGGGCCTCCTTCATGGAGAGTCTGGCGGGGGTGGGCAGCCCCGGTGTGCTCGGCGACACGATCCTGGTGAACGGTACCTACGACCCGCATGTCCGGATCTCCACCACGCTGGTGCGGTTCCGGCTGATGAACGCCTCCGGCGCCAGGACCTACAACCTGGGGTTCACCGACAGCCGCGAGTTCCAGCTGGTCGCCCAGGACAACGGGCTGCTGGAGCGGCCCCTGCCGCTGCGCCGGCTCCAGCTGACGCCGGGTGAACGCGCCGAGGTGGTCGTGGCCTTCAAGCCCGGGGAACGCGTCGTGCTGCGCAGTTTCGAGCCGGAGCTGGGGCTCTCGTTCCCGACCGACCGGCTGGGCGGCGCGGACGACACCTTCGACATGATCGAGGTGCGGGCGGGGGAGAGGCTCTCCCGGTCCCGCCCATTGCCCGAGACCCTGCGCGGGGCCCCCGCCGCCATCGGCGTCCCCGAGAAGCCGCGCACCCGCACCTTCGAGTTCAACAGCTTCTCCATCAACGGCAAGAGCATGGACATGAGCCGTATCGACGAGGTGTGTCCGGCCGGGAAGGTCGAGATCTGGGAGGTGACCGGCGACGCGGAGGTGGTGCACAACTTCCATGTCCACGGGGCCACTTTCAACGTCATCGAGTACGCGGGGAAGAAACCCGAGGCGTGGCAGCGCGGTCCGAAGGACACCGTGCGCGTGCCTTCGGGGGGCACCGTGCGGCTGGCGGTCAGTCTGCCGACCCACATCGATTCCAAGATCCCGTACATGTACCACTGCCACATCCTGCGTCACGAAGACCTGGGAATGATGGGGCAGTTCACCGTGGTGAAGCCGGGGACGGAGAACAGCGCCCCCCGGACGATCGACAGCGCACACCACTGACCGGCCGGCCGCTCCCGTATTCACTTGACAGTCAAGTATCTCGACCCTCAAGATAAGAGAGTCCCCGGACGCCGTGGAAGTCGGCATCCGGGGAGCGACAAGCCGAATCCAGATCAGGAATGCTGCCGGCCCGCGGGCCGATCCAAGACGACGAGGTGGACTGATGCGTGACCTGGAGACGACCCGGACAAGGAGTGCGGTCCTGATCGGCTGCGGCATCGCCGGACCGGTCTTGGCCCTGTTCCTGCAGAGGGCGGGCATCGAGGCGGTCATCTACGAGGGGAAAGAGGAACCCCGCGACGAGGTCGGCGCCTTTCTGAACCTGGCCCCCAACGGACTGGCCGTACTGGACACCCTGGGCATCCGCGAGGACGTCGAGGCGGTCGGCAGCCAGACCACCAGCACCGCCTTCCTCAACCACCACGGCAAGAAGCTCGGCGAGAACCCGGCGGAGACCCTGCTGCTGAAGCGGGGCCTGCTCAACAAGGCCCTGCGTGAGGCCGCCGTGAAGCGCGGTGTCCGGCTGGAGTTCGGCAAGTTCTTCAAGAGCGTGGAGGAGACCGCCGACGGCGTCCGGGTGCACTTCGCCGACGGCACCACCGCCGAGGCGGACATCCTCATCGGCTGCGACGGCATCCACTCCAAGACCCGGTACACCGTGATGCCCGACGCCCCCCACCCCGAGTACACCGGGGTGATCGGCACGGCCGGGTACACCCGCTCCAAGGACGCCGCGCCGGCCGACGGCGTGATGCGGATGTCGTTCTGCTACAAGGGGTTCTTCGGCTACCAGACCATCCCGGGCGAGGAGGTCTACTGGTTCGAGAACTACCACCAGGCCGAGGAGCCCGCGCGGGGCGAGACGGAGGGGACCCCCCACGAGGAGTGGAAGGCCCGGCTGCTGGAGCGCCACCGCAAGGACCATCACCCTGTTTCGGCCATCATCGACTCCACGCCGAGCGGCATCATCGGCTACCCCATCTACGACATGCTGACGCTGCCGCTGTGGCACCGGGGCAGGGTCTGCCTCGTCGGTGACGCGGCCCACGCCACGTCGCCGCACGTGGGGCAGGGGGCGTCGATGGCGATGGAGGACGCGATCGTCCTGGCCAAGTGCCTGCGCGACCTTCCCACCCCGCAGGAGGCCTTCGCCGCCTTCCAGTCCCTCCGCCAGGAGCGGGTGGAGAAGATCATCAAGGAGGGCCGCAGGACCGGCAACCAGAAGGCGGCACCCAACGGCCTCCAGCGCGCGGTGCGGGACCTGGTCCTGCCGTTCTTCCTGAAGCTCGGCGTCAAGGCGACCATCCCCGTCTACACCTACCGGGTGGCCTGGGACGAGAAGGTGACCGAGAAGACGGTGGCCGCCGCCCGGTAGACGGACGACGGCCGGCGGAGCCGGCAGGGCCGAGGCCCTGCCGGCTCCCTTTTTCTCCTCGTGCTGTCAGTGATCAGTGATCAGTGATCGGTGATCAGTGATCGGTGATCGGTGGTCAGTGGTCGGTGTGCGTGGAGATCTGCACGTAGTTGCCCTCGGGGTCCGCGACATAGGCCTGACGCTCACCCCACGGCTGGTTCCTGGGGGTCATGAGCACCTTGGCGCCGGCGGCCTTGGCCTTGGCGAAGGCCGCGTCGACGTCGGGGACGAGCACCGCGACGTCCGACTGCTTGTGCGTGGACTTCCCGATGTGCGGCAGGCCCGTGTACGTCTTCATCGTGTCGTACGACGAGAAGGTGATGTAGTAAGTGCCTTCCTTGCTCACGGTGCCGAACATCCCGGGCCCCTCCGCGGGGAACCGGAAGTCCACCGTGAAGCCCAGGGCCCTGCTGTAGAAGTCGAGCATCTTGTCGACGTCGCCGGTGTACAGGTTCGGCTGCCCGTAGCGGGTCGCCGCGGCGACCACATCGGCCTTGTCCTGCTTGGCTTCGGTGGCGTTCGAGACGCTGCCCAGGCCGACCATCAGCAACGTGGACACGGCGGTCCCCGCAGCCCATCTTCGCGCGTTCAACGACGTCCTCATCCGGTGACTCCTTTTTGCTGTGAAATGAGCGGAGCTCATTGAGTCAGAAGGCAACCGAATCGACCTCGTGTATCACTCGAGAAGCTCATCGAGTTCATCTCCACCCCTCTTCCAGCGCCCGGCGCGACGGTGAGGCACGGCATCCCACCCTGCTACCGCGTCCCGGCGACGCAGAGATTGGAGAGCTCATGCGCGACTCCACCCAGATCCTTGTCATCGGGGGAGGTCCCGCCGGCTCCACGGCGGCCGGTCTGCTGGCCAAGGAGGGATTCGAGGTCACGCTCCTGGAACGGGACAAGTTCCCGCGCTATCACATCGGCGAGTCGATCCTGCCCTCGTGCCGGCCGATCCTCGAGTACCTCGGCGTCTGGGACAAGGTGAACCGCCACGGCTTCCAGCCCAAGGGCGGCGCCTACTTCTTCTGGGGCCCGGAGGAGTGGGAGGTCAACTTCAGCGGGCTCGGCGCGGACGGCACCAACGCCTGGCAGGTGGTGCGCTCGGAGTTCGACGAGATCCTGCTGCGCCACGCCGCCGAACTGGGTGTGACGGTGGTGGAGGAGACCACCGTCAAGGAGGTCCACTTCGAGGACGGCCGGCCGGTGGCCGCCACCTGGGTCGACTCCAAGGACCCCGGCCGGTCCGGCCGCATCGGCTTCGACTACGTGATCGACTGCTCCGGCCGCACCGGGCTGATCGCCGCCCGGCAGCACAAGAGCCGGAAGTACCACGAGGTGTTCCAGAACGTGGCCGCCTGGAGCTACTGGAAGGGCGTCAAGCGGCTCGACCGGGGCCCGGACGGCGCCATCACGGTGGCCTCGGCCCCCGACGGCTGGTTCTGGGTCATCCCGCTCCACGACGGCACCACCAGCGTCGGACTGGTCACCGGACGGGACATCTTCAACGAGAAGAAGCGCGCCCAGGGCGGCATCCAGCAGGTCTACGACCAGGTCGTCACCGAGTGCCCGCAGGTGGCGGCGCTGCTCGAAGGCGCCGAGCAGGTGTCCGGGATGAAGGTCGAACAGGACTACTCCTACACCGCCGAGCGCTTCTGCGGCCCCGGCTATCTGCTCAGCGGCGACGCGGCCTGCTTCCTGGACCCGCTGCTGTCCACCGGCGTCCACCTGGCCACGTACAGCGGGATGCTCAGCGCCGCCGCACTGTCCAGCGTGCTGCGCGGAGACGTCGCGGAGGACGAGGCCTGGGAGTTCTACCAGACCGTCTACCGGCACGCCTACGAGCGGCTGTTGGTGCTGGTGTCCGTGTTCTACGAGAGCTACCGCGGCAAGGAGCACCACTTCTACAACGCCCAGCGGCTCACCCAGCACCAGCGCGACAGCCTCGACCTCCAGGAGGCGTTCAACCGCATCGTCACCGGCATCGCCGACATGGACGACGCACAGGACGTGTACGCCAGCGTCCACGCCCACCTCAACGGCGCCGAGAGCGGCGACCCCAACCCCCTGGCCAACCTCAACAAGGTCCACGAGCAGAAGCAGGCTCCGATGAGCCCGGCCAACGCCGTGGGCGGCCTGTATCTGTCCTTCGGGCCCAGCCTGGGCCTCAGGCGAGCGGAAGGAGGGACGGCCCGATGACGACGACCACTCAGCCCACAGCGGTCTCCCCCGAGGACATCACCAAGATCAGCGGCCTGGGCCATAGCTTCACGGTCTCCAAGCTGCTCCTCAGCGCCGTCGAGGTCGGGGTGTTCACCGCGCTCGCCAACAGTGCCGAGGGCAGCGCCGAGACCGAGGAACTGCGGGCCGCCACCGGGCTGCACGCCCGCTCGGCCACCGACTTCTTCGACGCCCTGGTGGCCCTCGGGCTGCTGGAGAAGAAGAAGGAGGGCCGCTACTACAACAGCGCACTCGCGCAGGCATGCCTGGTACGCGGCGAGAACTACCGGGGCGGCTTCCTGGACGGCGCCAACTACGTGCTCTACCCCGCCTGGGGACGGCTCACCGAGGCGCTGCGCACCGGAAAGCCCCAGGCCGAGGGCGACTTCGAGGAGATGCTGAACGACCCGCGGGCGCGGCAGGCCTTCCTCAGCATGCAGGACGCCCTCAGCTCCCCGCTGATCCCACAACTGCTCGAGGCGGTCGACTTCAGCGACTTCCGCACCCTCGCCGACATCGGCGGTGCGCGCGGCAACCTCGCCGGGCTCATCCTGGCTGCGCGGCCCGAGCTGACCGCCCGGGTCTTCGACCGGCCCCAGAACGCCGGGCCGTGCGCGGAGCACGCCAAGACCCTCGGAGTGGACGGCAGGCTCGACTTTGTCGGCGGGGACTTCTTCGCCGACCCGCTGCCCGCGGCGGACGTGCTGGTCATCGGCCATGTGCTCGCCGACTTCTCCGTCGACGAACGCAAGCAGCTGGTGGCGAAGGCCTTCGAGGCCGTCAGCCCGGGCGGTGCGCTGCTGGTGTACGACCCGATGCCGGGGGACGAACCCCATCTGCCCGCGCTGGTGTCCAGTCTCCACATGCTGGTGATGACTCCGGCGGGGGCGGGCTACCACCCCGGCGACTGCGAACAGTGGATGCGGGTGGCCGGCTTCACCGATGTCACCAGCCATCCGCTGCTGCTCGGCAACACCCTGCTCGTCGCCCGCAAGCCCGCCTGAGGGGAGGGAGCCCGCCATGGAGATAGGAGTGGGGCTGCCCACCACGGTTCCCGACGTCGACGGGAAACGGCTCACCACCTGGGCCAGGCAGGCCGAGGACCACGGCTTCGCCAGTCTCGGCGTGCTGGACCGGCTGGTGTACGACAACTACGAGTCGCTGACCTCGCTCGCCGCCGCTGCCGCGGTGACCGAGCGGATCCGGCTGGTCTCCAGCATCCTGATCGCCGCGTACCGGCCGGGCACGGCGGTCCTCGCCAAACAGGCGGCGACCGTCCACGCGCTCTCCGGCGGGCGGTTGACGCTGGGTGTGGCGGCCGGTGGCCGGGAGGACGACTTCCAGGCCACCGGGGCGCGCTACCGGGACCGCGGCCGGCGGCTGGACGACATGATCACCGAGATGAAGGCCGTCTGGGCGGGCAAGGGACCGGTGCCCGGCATCGGGCCCTTCTTCCCGGACGGCAACGCTCCTGAGCTGATCGTGGGCGGACACACGCCGGCCGCGATGGCCAGGGCCGCCCGCCACGCGGACGGCTGGATCGCCGGAGGCAGTTCGGCCACCGGGTACGCGGAACTCGCCGACCGGGCCCGCCAGGCCTGGGGGACGGAGGGGCGCCCGGAGAAGCCCCGGCTGGTCGCCCTGACCTACGCGTGCCTGGGCCCCGGCTCCCGTGAGGTGGCCGAGCGCTATCTGCGGGCGTACTACGCCTTCATCGGGCCCAAGGCCGAGATGGCCGCCAAGGCGGTCGTCATCGGGGCGGAAGCGCTGCGCGAGACCGTGTCGGCCTACGCGGAGTCGGGCTGCGACGAGCTGCTGGTCTTCCCCTGCACGGCGGACCCGGCCCAACTGGAACTCCTCGCGGAGGCCGCTCTGCGCTGACCTCCGCACCTCCCGGCCCGAGCCGGGCGGATCGGCCTCCCCGCCGATCCGCCCGGCTCGGCCGTGTGCGGCGTGCGTGGCGTGCGTGGCGTGTGTCCCGGAAAGACGGCAAGGTCCTCCACGGGCGACGCCGGTGGAGGACCTTGCCGTTCCGTTCGAGTGGACGGTGTGGACGGTGTGGACGGTTACTTCTCGGACAGCGGTGGGCGTGCCCCGGTGACGGTTCTGCCGAGGGGCGCCGACTGGTCGCGGGCGGCCAGGTCCTGACGTATCCGTTCGTCGGGGTAGACGAACGGCAGCAGCACGCCCGCCATGGCCGTGGTGACCAGGGCCATCACCACCATGAGGGAGTAGAGGGGCTGATCCAGTACGCCGATCTGCAGCCCGACCGTCAGCACGATCAGCTCGGTCAGGCCACGGGTGTTGATGAGGACGGCGAGCACGGCCGAATGCCGGGGTCGCACCCCGTTGAGCCGGGCCCCGAGGAAGGCACCGACGAACTTGCCGCCGATCGCCACCAGCAGGATGAGCCCCAGTTCGCCGAACGCCGTCGCGTTCATCGACGACAGGTCGACCTTGAGGCCGGCCACCATGAAGAACACCGGGAGCAGCAGGATCGAGCAGAGCTGCTCCACCCGGGGCAGGGCGTACCGGCGGAGCCTCGAGGCGCCCTCGCGCGGCATGACGATGCCGAACAGGAACGCGCCGAAGATGAGGTGCAGTCCCATCCAGTCGGTCGCCTGCGCCGACAGCCACAGCCCCGCGCCGACGGCGAGCAGGACGCCGGCGTCGGCGAGCCGCACGGTCACCCGCCCGGCCATCCGTCCAGTCACCCGCCCCGTGGGCCTGCCCGCCGTGGCCTCGCGGCCGGCCAGTCGGGCCAGCAGCGGCCGTACGACCCACACCAGCGCGGCGGCGTAGGGGAGGACGAGCAGGATCTGCCAGGGGGCGCCGCCTGCGCCGGCCAGTGCCGCCACGGCGGCCAGCATCGACCAGGCGAGCACGTCGTCGACGGCCGCGGCGGCGAGGGCGAGGCCGCCGATGGGTGTGTCGATCAGGCCCTTGTCGGTCAGGATGCGGGCCAGTACGGGGAACGCCGTCACGGACATCGCCGTACCGAGGAACAGTACGAAGGCGAGCCGGTCGCCGGTGGGATGGTTGGCGACGAGATGCAGGGCCAGCAGCGCCCCGAGGGAGAACGGCAGGACGACCGCGCTGAGCGACACGCTGACCGCGATGCGGCCCTGACCGCGCAGCAGGCCCCTGTTGAACTCCAGGCCGACGAGGAACATGAACACGCACACGCCGACGTTGGCCAGCGTCGTCAGGGACGGCCGGACGTCGGCGGGGAAGAGGAAGGAGGTGATCTCGCCGTCGAACAGCGTCGGGCCGAGGAGGATGCCGCCGAGGATCTCGCCGATCACGGCGGGCTGCCGCAGGCGCCGGGCCAGCGCGCCGAGCAGCCGTGCCACCGCGACGATCACCACCAGGTCGAGCAGCAGCATCGCGGTCGTGCTCAGCTCCATCGGGCGTCCCCTTCCTCGTCGGAGGAGACCGGGGCTGTTCCTGTTCCCGGTGTCACCGCGAGGCCGGCGAGCGGCACTTCAGTCTGGTCCTGAGTCTGGTCCTGGGTCATTGCGTGGCTCCCTGTGGTCTTGTGGCCTGCCCGTCCGGAGACCGGCGGGCAGGCCGCGAAGGTAAGGGGAGCCCCTCAAGACCTCGTCGACTGTCAGACGATGTCCTTCGGCCTGGGGCCCGGGAGGGAGGGGTCGGGGAGGGCGGGGTGGTCGCCGTCGCGGTGGGCCCTGCGGGCCTCCTCGACGAACTCGCGGGAGAACATCGTGCTGAGGTTCGCCATGCCGCCGCGTGAGATCCGGATCTCGCTGTGCTGCAGCCGGCCGGTGAGGCGGATGCGCCGGCCGCTGCCCGGGACGTGCCGCTCGATGTCCTTGACCTTGGAGCGGTCGGGCAGCTCCAGCTCCCGCTCGTCGACCACGGCCCCGTCCGGGACCAGCAGCTTGACCGTGGAGCGCTCGGCGTCCAGGTGGACCACGATCTCGCCCTCGGGGATGCGGTGGGAGCGCAGGTCGAGGTGGAGCGAGGCCCGCCGTGCGCGGACCTCGATCCGCCGGGCCTCGGTCCAGTGTCCGAGCTTCTTCTCACTGACGTAGAAGGTCTCCACGCGGACGGTGTCCCCGTGGTCGGATGTCTCGAGGTGGGCGGAGTTGGGCTGTGCGGAGTTGGTCGGTGCGGAGTCCTGCGGGCTGTTCATCACAGTGTTCCTTTCTGGAACCCGGGCAACATTCCCGATTTCTTGCGCCTTCTTGCGGCTTGATTTTCCTTGGGAGTCAACTATCTTGACTTTCAAGGTGTACCTCTATCTTGAAGGTCGAGATACTTGAATGTCAAGTG
The DNA here is from genome assembly GCF_040644035.1 of Streptomyces sp. NPDC047042. NCBI lineage: Bacteria > Bacillati > Actinomycetota > Actinomycetes > Kitasatosporales > Streptomycetaceae > Streptomyces > Streptomyces sp. NPDC047042. The sequence continues at coordinate 86,404 of NZ_JBEYVP010000006.1, forward strand.
AAGCGGTGGACGGCCCGACGAACGAGGCGCTGTACTGGGAACTCGCCGGTGAGATCCGCGCCCTGCAGGGCGCGGTGGAGGCGGTCGACGCGGCGGCCGCCGCCCGGCTGGGGGTGAACCAGACGGATCTGCGCTGCCTGGACGTACTCCTCCAGCGGGAGAGCGCCACCCCCGGGGAACTGGGGACGGCGCTCGGACTCACCACCGGCAGCGTCACGGCCATGCTGGACCGGCTGGACAAGCTCGGCTATCTGACCCGGGAACCGCACCCGGACGACCGGCGCAGGTCGGTCGTGCGCCCCAGCGAGCGCACGCGGCGGGCCGCCGAGGAGATCTACCGGCCGCTGGCCGAGGAGGCGGTCGAGGGGCTCCGCCGCTACTCGGAGACGGAACTGCGGCTGCTCCTGGACTTCGTGCGGGGCAGCCGAGAGGTCCAGGAGAAACACGTGTCCCGAATCCGCGGCTGAACGCGCCGCCGGCGCTGGGGGCTGCGATACCGAGGGGCGAGGGCATTGGGGTTGGGTTGGGTGTGCGGGCCGGGGTCACCCGGTCGTCCGGGCGGTGCCGGGGGCCGGGGGCGGGGCGCGCGCGGCCGTGGGTTACGCCGGGGGCCCACGCGCGGCCCCTATTCGTGGGTGAACGCCACAGGCCCCGGTGGCCCGCGACGCCGAAGCGGCGGGGGCCACCGGGGCCGGAGGGGTGCAGGCCGGCGTTACCCCGGCCTTCCCGGGCCGTGTCGGGCCGGGGAGGTGGCCGTAGGTGACGTCACGGTTCACGCGTGGACTGATCACGCTGCGTTCACGTGCGTTCCTTGGTGACATCACGGTTCACATGAGGCCGTGATTGCGCTGCGTTCACATGCGGCCGTGGTCATGCTGCGGTTCACATGCGGTCGTTGGTGACATCGCGGTTCACCGGTGGCCGTGGTCGTACTGCGGTTCACGCGCGGCCGCAGGGCCGCGCTGCGGGCCACGCGTGGCCGGAGGGCACGTCGGGGGTTACTCCTTTCTGGCTATGACCAGGGTGACGTCGTGGCCCAGTGACGTGTGGTCTACGGAGGTGAAGCCTGCCTCTCGCATCCACTCGGCGCATTGGGTGAGGTCGTACCCCGTGCCGTGCGGTGTCATCAGTTGGAGGTTCAGGCTGCGGAGCAGGTTGCGCAGATAGCTGTCCTCGCCGTTCACGATGACCGGGTCCCACACCAGGAACGCCCCGCCGGGCCGCACCGCCGCGAAGGCGTTGCGGACCAGACTCTGGCGCTGCTCGTCGTTCCAGTCGATGAGCGCGTGGCCGATCATCACGACGTCGGCCTCGGGCAGCGCACCTGCGAAGAAGTCCCCGCCGTGGAACCGGACCTTGCCCGTCATCCCGATCGACGCCATGTGCGCGGCGAAGTCGGGCTCCAGCTGCGGCAGATCGAACACGCAGGGGTCCAGATGCGGATGGGCCCGGGCCAGTCCGGCCAGTACGTTGCCACGGCAGCCGCCGAGCTCCAGCACCGAGTGGTGAGCCGCCCAGTCGAAGCCGTCCACCAGCGCGGGGATGAGTGGCCGACTGGCGTCCTCCGCCATGCCGACCAGCCCGTCCTTCTTCTCCTCGCTGTCGTACAGCTCGCCGAACATGTCCTCGCCGCTGTACGTGGCGGCCTGCGGTGCCCCGGTGCGCAGCGACTCGGAGAGCTTGCCCCACGCCGGGTACATCACCTGGTCGGCGGCCCGCAGGAAGCCACCGAGATAGCCCTCGGCGCCGGGAACGAGGCAGGACCGGGTGATGTCCGAGTTGCGGTAGCGGCCGGACGAATCCCGCTCCAGGAAGCCCAACTCGGCCAGGGCCGCCAGGAAGTGCCCGGTGCCCCGGGCGTGAAGGCCGAGCCGGTTGCGCAGCTCCGCCTCGTCGCCCGGCTCCTTGGCCAGTGCCTCGAACAGGCCCAGCTCCATCCCGGTCAGCACGAGCTTCGCCGACTGGAACGCCATGGCCTGGCCCAGCACGGCCGCCGGTCCGGCGGCGGTGTTGGTGTCAGTCATCTCGTGGTCCTCTCAGACCGTGGTCGGCACATGGCCGGCCGCGCGGGCGATCACATCGGACAGCACCGCCGTCGGGTCGTCCGCGGACTCCGCCGAGCGCCAGGCCACGAAGGCGTCCGGACGCACCAGCACAGCGCCCCCCGGTCCCACTCCGTAGACGTCGGTCCACTCGCGGTCCGTGGGCCGCAGCTCCTGGTCCGCGCCCACGGCATGCGTGCGCAGCGGAATCCCGAGCTTCTCGGCGACCTTCGTCGCCGCCTGTGCCCAGTCGGCGCCGTCGGGGCCGTGGAGCAGCACGTACGAGTCCCAGAACAGGTCGATCGTGGAGATCTCCTCGTCCCCCCGGCGCAGCCACAGATGCGGCGCGCGGGTGCCGGGCTCGCCGGTCAGCTCCAGGTCGGGGGAGAGCACCTTGGCGTCCGCCGGCGCGGACACCGACGAGGAGCGGTAGCGGTACCCGAGGGTGATGACGACGTCGTCGACGAAGTCGGCCTTGTCCTGGTCGGTGGCATAGCCGTGCCGGATCCGGTTGCGGACGAGTGCTTGCTCCGACATGGCCTTGCCCAGCGGACGGCGCTCGGCGTCATAGGTGTCCAGCAGGGTGTCGGTGCCCCAGCCCTGCAGCACCGCGGCCAGCTTCCAGGACAGGTTGTGGGCGTCGTGGATACCGGTGTTGGCTCCGAACCCACCGGCCGGCGGATGCACGTGCGCGGCGTCACCCGCGAGGAACACCCGGCCCACCCGGAAGGTGTCGGAGACCAACTGGGCGCCGCGCCACGGCACCTTGTCCATGATCTCCACGTCGATGTCCTTGCCGGCCGAGCGGCGCACGATGTCGATGCAGCGCTCGTCGGTGTAGTCCTCCGGCTTCTCGCCCTTCTCCGGGAAGTAGATGGGCGCCGCCAGCCAGGGGTCGCAGCCGTGCAGCCGGGACAGACCCATCAGGGTGCCGCTGGCGCTGGCGTAGCAGAGGATGAACTTACGGTCCTTCAGCAGCACTTCGAGCTCGGGCGCCCGGAAGTAGATGCTGAGGGCGTTGAAGACGGTGCCGCGGCCGCTGCGCGGTACGCCGAGCGCCTCACGCGTGAGACTGCCGGCGCCGTCGGCCCCCACCAGGTAGTCGGCCCGGATGGTGAACCGCTTGCCGCTGTCCTCCTCCGCGATGGCGGTGACGCCGTCGGCGTCCTGCTCGAAGGAGATCAGGCGGGTGCCGAACCGGATGTCGGTGCCGGCCTCCTGGGCCTTGGCGACCAGCACCTTCTCGTAGCGGTCCTGTCCACAGCCCATGACCCGCTCGGGGCTGACCGTCGGCCCGTCCAGCGAAGGGGCCTCGAGGAGCTCGGCGTTGTCGATGTCGGCGAACGTGTTCACCTTGATGATGCCGCCCTCGAAATAGGCGTGCGAGTCGCCCATCTCCAGAGCCCGGATGTCCGCGCCGAGACCGGCTGCCCGGAACAGTTCCATCGTGCGGGCCTGCAGGCCGGGGGCGCGCGGCAGGGTGGAGGTGCTGTCACGCTTCTCCAACAGCATCGTGCGTACACCACGCCGTCCGCTGAAAAGGGCGGTGGCAAGCCCCACGGGCCCTCCACCGATGATCAGCACTGGAATCCTCACGTCATACATGCATGTCCCCTCTGGACGCTCCGGTCGGACGGACGGACAGACGCGAGATGAATAGCTGCGCCGCCTCAAGACGCGGTGGAGCGAAGGGGTTCGCAAGGGGTTCGGCGGAGGGGTCGCCAGGGGTTCGGCGGAGGGGTCGCCGGCTGTCCCGCCGGACCGCCCCGGCACCGTTCGAGGGCCTCTCGACTCGGCCGTGCGACGGTCCCCCGGCCGCGTGGCACTCGGCCACGGCAGGCGTTGGAAGGAGCACAAGCGCATGACGCAAACCATTCCCGACGTCAGCACTCCTGCCGGGATCATCCGGCTCGGCAACATGTTCTGCGACGCCAAGGCGCTGCTGACCGCCGTCGAGCTGCGCCTGTTCACGGTGCTCCACGAGAAGGGCCCGGCCACCGAGGAGGAGATCAGGGCCGCTCTGGAGCTGCACGGGCGTGGTCTGTCGGACTTCCTCAGCCTGCTCACGGCCCTCGGTCTGCTGGAGCGCGAGAACGGGACCTACCGCAACGGCGCGGGCGCGGACACCTACCTGGTGCACGGTCGGAAGAGCTACGTCGGCGGCTTCCTGGAGCGGTCGAACCGGAACCTCTACCCCGCCTGGGGCCGGCTCTCCGAGGGTCTGCGCACCGGAAAGCCGCAGTCCGGCAGCGACTTCGAGACCGTCACCCAGAACCAGCACATCCTGCGGCAGTTCGTCGGGATGATGGACGCCCTCACCCATGTCGTCGGGCCCGAACTCGCCCAGAAGTACGACTGGTCGGGGCACGCCTCCGTACTCGATGTCGGCGGCGCCCGGGGCAACCTGTGCTCCATCATCGTCAAGCACCACCCGCATCTGACGGGTCATGTCTTCGACCTGCCTCCGATGGAGCCCCTGTTCGACGAGCGGGTGGCCGAGGACGGGCTGACCGGACAGATCACCTTCCACGGCGGCAGCTTCTTCGACGACCCGCTGCCCACCGCCGACGTGGTCGTCCTCGGGCACGTACTGCACGACTGGGACAAGGAACAGCGGGCCGCGCTCATCGCGAAGGCCTACGACGCCGTCAACCCCGGCGGGACCCTCCTCATGTACGACCGGATGCTGGAGGACGAGTCCACGCACATCGAGAACCTCGTGATCAGCCTCGACATGCTGCTCGTCACCGACGGCGGCGAGGAGTACCCCATTTCCGAGGCCGTGGCGGTCGCCAAGCAGGTCGGCTTCGCCGCTGTCGAGGTCTCCACCCTCAGTGAGTACGACACGCTCGTCGTGTGCCGCAAGAAGGCCTGAACAAGAGAGAGGAGTCTCCCATGAGCAAGGCGCCTTCAGAGGTGCAGGTGCTGGTGGTCGGAGGCGCGGTCGCCGGCCTGTCGACCGCCGTCTTCCTCGCCTCGCACGGGGTCAGCACCCTCGTGGTGGAGCGGCACCCCGACACCCTCAGCCACCCCCGCTCCCGGGGCATCAACCCCCGTACGGTCGAGGTCTACCGGCAGGCGGGGCTCGAGTCCCGGATCTGGGCCGAGGCCAGCCTGGCCACGGACTTCAGCAAGCTCCAGATGATCAAAGCGGAGACCTTGGCCGCCGAGGAACACTTCAGCGGTCCGACGGACAGCCCCGACCCGACCGGCGAGGTCAGCCCCTGCGAGTGGGCGCCGATCGACCAGGACCGGCTGGAGCACCTGCTGCGTGAGCGGGCCACCGAGTTCGGCGCCGAACTCGCCTTCGCCACGGAGCTCGTCTCCTTCGAGCAGGACGACGACGGCGTCACCGCCGTCCTGCGGGAGCGGGGGAGCGGGGCCGAACGCAGCGTGCGGGCCCGCTATCTGATCGCGGCCGACGGCAGCCGCAGTCCGGTCCGCTCCGAACTCGGCATCGAGGTCGACGGTCCCGGGGAGTTCGCCACCACGCTCTCGGTGCTGTTCGAGGCCGACCTGAGCGAGGCGGCCCGCGGCCGTCCGGTGGGGGTCTGCTACCTCGACCGGCCGGCGCCCTCGACGATCCTCTTCGCGCACGACGGCGACCAGCGCTGGATCTTCGCCACGGCGATGCCGCCGGACACCACGCTGGAGACGGTCACCGAGGAGCAGGCCATCGAGCTGGTGCGGGCCGCCATCGGCGTGCCCGACCTCAAGGTGCGGATCATCGAGCAGCTGCCGGCGGGCGGCGCGAAGTGGCTCAGCTTCATCATCGGCGCGCAGGTCGCCCGCGAGTACCGGCGCGGCCGGGTGTTCCTCGTCGGCGACGCCGCTCACCTGGTCCCGCCGACGGGCGGGTTCGGTGCCAGCCTGGGCATCCAGGACGCGCACAACCTGGCGTGGAAGCTGGCCGCGGTGCTCGACGGCACCGCGGGCGAGGCGCTGCTCGACACGTACCAGGCGGAGCGGCAGCCGGTGGCCTGGATGACCCTGCAGCAGACGATGGCGATGATGCAGGACCGTACCGGGCAGGACGGCGGTGAGGACGGCGGGCTCAGCCCGGCCGAGAGCTACAGCACCACTGTCTTCGGCTACCGCTACTCCGAAGGCCCGCCGGTGCCGCCCCGGCAGCTCAGCGGCGAGGCCGGCACCAGGGCTCCGCACGTGGCCCTGGAGCGCGACGGCAAGACCATCTCCTCGCTCGACCTGTACGGTTCCGGGCCGGTGCTGGTCACCGCCGCCGGCGGCCAGGCCTGGGAGGCGGCGGCCGTAGCGGTCGTCAAGCGCCACGGCGTCCCGCTGAAGGCGCACCGAATCGGCACCGGCGGCCTCACCGACCCGGACAACGCACTGGCGTCGCGATACGGCATCGGAGCAGACGGCGCCGCCCTGATCCGCAGCGACGGCTTCGTCTCCTGGCGCTCACAGGGCGCGGCGGCCCAACCGGAGGAGGAACTGACCGCAGCGGTCCTGGCCCTGCTGGGCCGCAGCTGAACACTCCCTTTCCCTCCCCTCCCCGGGCGCCGGACGGACTGGTCTCACCAGCCCGTCCGGCGCCGTTTCCACACCCGAACGCGGCCACAGACCCCGGACTCCGAGACCGGTCCCCGGCCCTGGCCTCGCCCACGGCCCCGACCCCAGGCCCCGAGCACCGGCCCTGGGCCCCGGCCCCGGCCTCGGACCCCGGCCTCGGACCCCGGCCCCGGCCCCGGGCCCCCGGGCACCCCGCACCGGCCCCGAGGCCCCGACGCGGGCCCGACCAGGCAGGTCGGGTAGGTCTGGCAGGTAGGGCGGTGTGGGCATGGGTGTGGCCCGGGAACCGGTGGTTGGTTCCCGGGCCGCGTGCCGTGGGAGAGGGGCCGGTGACGGAGGCTCAGTCGGTTTCGAGGACCCGGATCGAGTTTGTCGGGCATGCGCGGACCGCGCGGTGGACCTCCTCGTGCAGTGCGGTGTCCGGGTGGTCGTCCAGGACCAGTACCAGCCCTTCCTCGTCCTGGTCGAAGACACCGGGGAGGCGGAACACGCACAGGCTGGCGACCGCGCAGGTCTCGGCGTTGGCTACCACACGCATCGCTGTCGCTCCCTCACCAGTCCACCGGGATCTCGGTGAACCCCTCCATGAAGCCGCCCAGCGCGCGGGGCAGTTCCTCGGCCGGCTTGGCGAGGTGGATGTCGGGGAAGCGGCGCAGCAGACTCTCCGTGGCGATCTGCAGCTCCATCCGGGCCAGCGCGGCGCCCACGCAGTAGTGGATGCCCGCCCCGAAGGTCATGTGGTGGTTCTCCTGGCGCCGGATGTCGAGCTCGAAGGGCTTCTCGAAGACCCGGTGGTCACAGTTGGCGCCCTCCTCGGAGAGGAGAACACTCGTGCCCTTCTTGATCACCGAGCCGTCGGAGAGGGGGATGTCCTCTATCGCGTAGCGCATCGTGCCCACCGAGGAGCCCATGATCTGGGTGCGCAGCAGTTCTTCGACCGTGGAGGGGACCAGCGACCAGTCCGCCTGGATCTCCCGGACCAGGTCGGGGCGGTGGAGGAGTACGGCGGTGCCCGTGCCGATCTGGCTCGCGGTGGTCACGTAACCGGCGATGAGCAGCCCCTGGCACCAGAAGTGCAGCTCGTGCTCGTTCATCCGGTTGTCGTCCTCGTCGCGGACCCGGATGAACTCGCTGATCAGGTCGTCCGCCGGGTTCTTGCGCTTGTCCTCGATGAGGTCGCCCAGGTACTTCCACAGGTTCTGCCGGGCCCTGCCGATCTCCTCCGGCGGCAGCTTGGTCACCGCGAGGAACCCGTCCACGTAACCGCGGAACTGGTCCCGGTCCTCGGCGGGCACGCCGAGCAGCTTGCAGATCACCTTGATGGGCAGCGGGAACGCGAACGCCTCGTTGAGCTCGGCGGGCCTGGGGCCGGCCGCCATCTCCTCCAGCAGCTCGTCCGCGACCTCCTGGACGTACGGCCGCAGCGCCTCGATGCGCCGGGCGGTGAACGCCTTCGTCACCAGGGAGCGCACCTGGGTGTGCTTGGGCGGGTCCGGGTCGATGTGCGGATCCATGAACAGGTCGTTGTCCTTGGAGATCCGGGCGCAGTCGGGCCGCGCGATGTTCCGCGACAGCCGCTTGTCGGCGAACAGGGCGCGCACGTCCTGGTACCGGGTGACCAGCGTCGCCGTGTCACCGCTCGGCAGGGTCACCTCCATCGCCGAGGACTCGTGCACGTTCTTGAGTGCCTCCGGCATCTGCATGGGCGGTTCCCAGGCGAACGGGTACCGGGGAGGGTTGGCGGCATGGGGGCACACTTCGGGGCTCACGTCGGCGGTCACATCGATCCCTTCACAGACGGTGTCACGGTCATCGGATTCACAGCGGCCAGCCCGACCGGGACCACGCGGCCTCGGCGAACGCCCACTCGTAGCGGATGCTGGTCGCGAAATATTCGAGGAGTTCGGCGCGGCCGGGGACGGCCATGCGCTCGCCCAGCTCGTCGTAGGCCGCCATGAACCCCTTCACCGCGTACTGGTAGCCCTCACCCGGGTGGTAGACCTTGATCCACTCGGCGTAGCGGGAGCCCGGCACATGGCGGCGCAGCAGGTCGTCGGAGATCTGGTGGTTGAACCAGACCATCGGCAGCAGCGCCCCCATCCCCGAAGCCACCGTCGCCGCGGTGGCCGCGTGGAAGAACGAGCAGTGCGCGTGGGTGGCCGCGGTGACCTCGGGCGACTCGGCCGCCGGCGGCAGCTCCAGCCGCGGAGCCAGTTCCGCGTACGCCCCGCGCAGCCGGTCCCTGGCCTCCAGGGTGCCGATGACCGAGCGGGCCAGCAGCGTGGCGTGCGCGTCCCACCGGGTGGCGGCGGCCGTACGGGCCAGCGAGCGGGCGTACCCGGGCAGCAGCCAGCCGGTGTCCTGCTCCACGAAGTACGCGAGCGACTCGGCAGGCAGCGAACCGTCCCGCAGCCCCGCCCAGAACGGGTGCTCCCTGACCTCGGCGAGAACGGGTTCGGCCAGCTCCTGGAGTTCCTTGCTCAGCATGGGCATCCTCCTCCTGTCGGTTCCGGGTTCACAGATCCAGGCGTACGCGGTAGTGCCGTAGCCAGCCGTCCAGTTGCAGCACCATCTCCACGTCGCGCCGCTCCCCCCAGCCGCTGACCTCGATGGGCCGGTCCTGTGCGGAGAGGCGGGCGCAGGCCTCGCGGTCGAGCAGCGGGGCCACCGGTCCGGCGGGGTCGTTGACCACGGCGTCGAATCGTTCCTTGAGCACCTGGCCGTAGCCCGGGTCCTGGGTGATCGGGAAGGGGCTCTTGCGGCGTTCGGTCACCGAGGCGGGCAGCAGGTCGGCCACGGCGGAGCGCAGCACGCTCTTCTCCCGGCCGTCCGCCGTCTTCATCTCCCAGGGGATGTTGTAGACGTACTCGACCAGACGGTGGTCGCAGTACGGCACCCGCAGCTCCAGGCCGACCGCCATGCTCAGCCGGTCGTCCCGGGTGAGCAGCAGAGGCATCCAACGGGTCAGATGGACATGGCTGACTCGCCGCATCCGGTGCTCCAGCTCGGACTCGCCCGCCACCCGGGGCACTTCGGCCACGGCCTCCGAGTACCGCTGGGCGGCGTACCCGGGCACGTCGATCTTCTTGAGCATCCCGGGGTCCAGCAGTCCGGTACTCATGCCGTGCGGAGCCACCTTCAGACCCATCGACACCCAGGGGAAGTTCCCGGTGTCGGTCAGCGACGGATCCTGGAACGACCGGTAGCCGCCGAAGAGTTCGTCGGCCGCCTCGCCCATCAGGGCCACCGTCGAGCGCTGGCGCACCGCGCGCAGCAGCAGGTATAGCGAGCGGTCCATGTCCGGGATCGGGCGCGGCAGGTCCTGCGAGCGCAGCGCCGCCGCGTCGACCACCGGGTCGGCGAGATCCGCGGTGCGCAGCACCACCGGCTCGTGGTCCGTGCCCACATGCCGGGCCACCTCGGCGGCGTACGGCGCGTCGGCGTCCTCGTGCCAGAAGTCCTTCTGGAACCGCTCGGTGTGGCCCTCGAAGTCGACCGAGAACGTCCGTGGCCGGTTTCCGGCGCGGGCGGCGAGCGCGACGATGGCGCTGGAGTCCACCCCGCCGGACAGCAGGGTGCACAGCGGCACGTCGGAGACCAGATGCGCCTCGACGGACTCGGCCAGCAGACCGCGTACGGCATCGATGGTGGTGGCCGTGTCGTCCTCGTGGGGACGGGACGGCAGCGTCCAGTACGCGGACTCGGTCACCCCGCCCCGGTGCACCACCGCCGTGTGTCCCGCCGGCAGTTCGCGCACCCCGCGGTAGACGGCGTGCCCGGGCGTCGCGATGTACGCCAGCAGCTCCGCGAAGCCCTCGGAGTCCACCGCGCACTCCATCGACGGGTGCGCGAACAGCGCCTTGGGCTCGGAGCCGAACAGCACCCCGTTCGCCGTCCTCGCGTAGTACAGCGGCTTGATGCCCAGCCGGTCACGGGCCAGCAGCAGCCTTTCGCGGGCCGGGTCCCAGACGGCGAACGCGAACATGCCCTCCAGGTGTTCCGCGCAGCGGTCGCCCCACTCCAGATAGGCGCGCACCACCACTTCGGTGTCGCCGGCGGTGCGGAAACGGTGTCCGAGCCCCTCCAACTGCCGCCGCAACTGGCGGAAGTTGTAGATCTCGCCGTTGTGCACGACGACCGCCAGGGTGCGGCCGTCCTCCTCGACGGCCATCGGCTGTGTGCTGTTCTCCAGGTCGATGACCGACAGCCTGCGATGGCCCAGGGCGGCCCGCCGGTCGGTCCACACGGCCTCGTCGTCCGGGCCGCGATTGGCGAGCGCGGCGACCATCGTCCGTACGGTGGCGCCCTCCTCGCCGAGGTCACGCCGGAAGTCGAGCCAGCCCGCTATGCCGCACACGAGATCACCTTCGTCCGAAGTTCGTTGACGATGTCGGCGGGGGAGGGCCGGTCCAGCATCTCCGCCCGCAGCCGGCGCGCCGTCTCGCGCACCGCCGCCCCCTTCTCGGGGTCCAGCAGCCGCCCGGCCTCCTCGCGCAGCCGCTCCGGCGTCGCCTCGTCCCGGGACAGCACCTCTCCCGCACCGGCCGCGAAGACCCGCCCCGCGTGACCGGTGTGGTCGGGGAGTTGCGGTACGAGGAGCAGCGGCACCCCGGCGCGCAGCGAGGCGAGCACCGTTCCCGCGCCGCCGTGCGCCACCACCAGATCGGTGCCCGGCATCAGCGTGTGCAGCGGGGCGTCCGCCACCACCCGGACCGCGCCGGGACCGGACAGCAGGGCCGGGTCGAGCAGCCCGCGCTGCGCCCCCGTCACCGCCAGCACCACCTCGGTGTCCGCGCCGCGCAGCGCCGCCGCGACCTCCCCGGCGAGGAAGAGACCGGGGCTGAGCCGGGCCATGGTGTGGCCCCAGGTCACCAGCACCCGCCGGACACCCGGCGCGGGCGGGGCCGTCGGCCCGGGGGCGATGCCGACACCGTTGTAGGGCACATGCCGGACCGGCAGCCGTGGATAGTCGGTGGGCACCTGGAAGGTGTCGGGACACGGGTCGACGGTGACCGCTCCCAGCGGGTCGAAGTCCGCCACACCGTGCCGCTCGAGCAGCGGGGAGAGCAGCTCGGGCAGCAGCTTGCGGGCCCGCAGCATCAGATCGGTGCCGTACAGCACCCGGATCGCCGGAATCCCCACCGCCGCTGCGGCCAGCGGGCCGGCCAGCGCGGTCGGCTCGTACACCACCGCGTCCGCACGCCAGTCGCGGGCCAGGTCCACCAGACCGTCGGTCATCGAATCCGCGTGCGCCCAGAACATGCGCAGCGCCCGGGGACCCTTTCCCTCCTTGGGCGCCTGCGGGCCGCCCGCGGCCTCACCGGCGGCGGACGGCAGCACGTAGCCGCGCACCATTCCGACCGCGTCGACGTCCTCGCCCACCACGGCGGCGGGCAGCCCGGTCCGTTCGATCTCCGGCTTCAGAGCCGGCTGACTGGCGATCAGCACCTCGTGGCCCGCTGCCCGGAAGGCCGAGGCCAGCGGCACCAGGGCGTACAGGTGCGAGGGCCAGGCCCAGGTCGTGAACAGTACGCGCATGGCTTCCGTCAGCCCCTTCGTGACGTGGGTGGATCCCGGCGGACCCGGCGGACCGGGTGGGTCCCGTGCTGGACGGACAGTGCGGCAACCGGCTAGCAACCAGCTCGGGATCTGCTCGATCCCGGCAACGGCCTTGTGTCCAGCCGCCCTTGAGCCCGTCTGCAGTCGGCTCGCCCAGCCTCACGGGAGCACGTTGTCTGTCGTATCCGCTGAATCCGCTGAATCCGCTGAATCCGCTGTATCCGTCGTTTCCGTCGTTTCCGCGCTGGAGGACCCGTGACCCGTAACCTCTTCACCTCGGAGTCCGTGACCGAGGGGCATCCCGACAAGATCGCCGACCAGATCAGCGACGGCATCCTGGACGCCCTGCTGTCCCAGGACCCGTCCTCCCGTGTCGCGGTGGAGACCCTCATCGCCACGGGCCAGGTGCACGTGGCCGGCGAGGTCACCACCAAGGGGTACGCCGACATCACCACCCTGATCAGGCAGACCGTGCTCGGCATCGGCTACGACGCCTCGCAGAAGGGGTTCGACGGCGCCTCCTGCGGAGTGTCCGTCTCCCTGGGCGCGCAGTCCCCGGACATCGCCCAGGGAGTGGACTCGGCCTACGAGCGGCGCGTCGGCGGCGAGTCGGACGAGCTCGACGGACAGGGCGCCGGCGACCAGGGCCTGATGTTCGGCTTCGCCTGCGACGAGACGCCCGAGCTGATGCCGCTGCCCATCATGCTCGCCCACCGGCTCGCCCAGCGTCTCACCGCGGTCCGCAAGGACGGCGTTCTGCCGTATCTGCGGCCCGACGGCAAGACCCAGGTGACCATCGAGTACGACGGCCACCGGCCCGTACGGCTGGACACCGTCGTCGTGTCCAGCCAGCACGCCCCGGACATCTCCCTGGACAGTCTGCTGACCCCGGACATCCGCAGGTTCGTCGTCGAACCCGTGCTCGCCGCACTCGGCGAGGACGGCACCAAGCTGGACACCGAGGGCTACCGCCTGCTGGTCAACCCCACCGGGCGGTTCGAGATCGGCGGCCCGATGGGTGACGCCGGCCTGACCGGCCGCAAGATCATCATTGACACGTACGGCGGCATGGCCCGCCACGGCGGCGGCGCCTTCTCCGGCAAGGACCCCTCCAAGGTCGACCGCTCCGCCGCCTACGCGATGCGCTGGGTGGCGAAGAACGTGGTCGCGGCGGGCCTCGCCTCACGCTGCGAGGTGCAGGTCGCGTACGCCATCGGCAAGGCCGAGCCGGTCGGCCTGTTCGTGGAGACCTTCGGCACCGAGAAGGTCGCCGTCGACAGGATCGAGGCCGCCATCGCCTCCGTCTTCGACCTGCGCCCCGCCGCCATCATCCGCGACCTGGACCTGCTGCGCCCGATCTACGCCCGGACCGCCGCCTACGGCCACTTCGGCCGCGAACTGCCCGACTTCACCTGGGAGCGCACCGACCGCGTCTCCGCCCTGCGGTCCGCTATCGGCTGACCCGAGCACACCACGGCCGCTGACCCGACCACACCACGGCCACCGCACCACAGGGTTTCGACCAGGCGCCACATCACAGGAGGCACAGCCATGCGTATCGCCGTGACCGGCTCGATCGCCATCGACCAGCTCATGGGCTTCTCCGGCAGCTTCGCCCAGCAGCTGATCGGGGAGCGGCTGGACCAGGTTTCCCTTTCCTTCCTCGCCGAGTCACTGGAGATCCGGCGGGGCGGTGTCGCCGCGAACATCGCCTTCGGACTGGGACGGCTCGGTGTGCAGCCGGTGCTGGTGGCGGCGGCGGGGGTCGACTTCGACGACTACCGGGTCTGGCTGAAGGAGCACCGCGTCGACACCGACTGGGTCCGCGTCAGCGACCGCGCCCACACCGCCCGGTTCATCTGCACGACCGACCGGGAGAACAACCAGATCGGCACCTTCTACCCGGGGGCGATGTCCGAGGCCCGGGAGATATCGATCGCCGACATCGCCCACCGGACGGCCGTCGACCACGTCCTCGTCTCACCCGACGACCCCGCCGCGATGGTCCGCCACGCCCGCGAGTGCCGGACCCACGGCATCACCTTCTCCGCCGACCCCTCGCAGCAACTGGCCGTACTCGAACGCGCCGAGGCCCAGGACGTCGTACGCGGCGCACGCTTCCTGTTCACCAACGCCTACGAGGCCGAGCTGCTGACCGAGCGCACGGGCTGGAACAAGGAGGACGTTCTCGAGCAGGTGGGCACCTGGGTGATCACCCAGGGCGCCGACGGCGTGCACATCGAGAGCGCCCGGTCCGCGCCCCTGCGGATCCCGGCCGTCCCCGTACGCCGGGTCGCGGAACCCACCGGTGCCGGAGACGCCTTCCGGGCCGGCTTCCTCGCCGGACAGAGCCGGCGGCTGGGGACCGAACAGTCGGCCTGGCTGGGCTGCGCCATGGCCTCCGCGGCCCTGGCCACCACCGGCACCCAGACGTACGCGCTCAGCCGCCGCGCCCTGAAGGTGGCCCTGCGCGCCGGGTACGGATCCGTCGCGACGGACGCCGTCACCCCTCACCTCGGCGAAGTCCTGTGAGCGGCGCGTCCCTGCGGGCGGCGCTCGCCTCGCGCGTCGTGGTGGCCGACGGCGCGATGGGCACCATGCTCCAGGCGCAGGACCCGACGCTGGAGGACTTCCAGCAGCTGGAGGGCTGCAACGAGGTCCTCAACATCACCCGCCCCGACATCGTCCGTTCCGTCCACGAGGCGTACTTCTCGGTGGGCGTGGACTGCGTCGAGACCAACACCTTCGGCGCGAACCTCGCCGCCCTCGCCGAGTACGACATCGCCGAGCGCAACTTCGAGCTGTCGGAGGCCGGCGCCCGTATCGCCCGGGAGACGGCCGACGCGTTCACGTCCGTCGACGGGCGGGAGCGCTGGGTCCTGGGCTCGATGGGACCGGGCACCAAGCTGCCGACGCTCGGCCACATCACCTACGCCAAGATCCGGGACGCCTACCAGATCAACGCCGAGGGCCTGCTGACCGGCGGCGCGGACGCGCTGCTCGTCGAGACGACCCAGGACCTCCTCCAGACCAAGGCCGCCGTACTGGGCGCCCGGCGCGCCCTGAAGGCACTGGGCGCGGATGTCCCGGTGATCGTGTCGGTGACGGTCGAGGCCACCGGCACGATGCTGCTGGGCTCGGAGATCGGCGCCGCGCTGACCGCGCTGGAGCCCCTCGGTATCGACATGATCGGCCTCAACTGCGCGACGGGGCCCGCCGAGATGAGCGAGCACCTTCGCTACCTCTCCCGCCACTCCCGAGTCCCGCTGTCGTGCATGCCCAACGCCGGTCTGCCGGTACTGACCAAGGACGGTGCGCACTACCCGCTGGGCGCACCGGAGTTGGCCGACGCCCAGGAGAACTTCGTTCGCGAGTACGGGCTTTCACTGGTCGGCGGGTGTTGCGGCACGACGCCCGAGCACCTGCGGCAGGTCGTGGAGCGGGTCCGGGGTACGGCTGTCACCGAACGCCGGCCGCAGCCGGAGGCGGGCGCCGCCTCGCTCTATCAGACGGTGCCGTTCCGTCAGGACACGTCGTACATGGCGATCGGTGAGCGGACGAACGCCAACGGTTCGAAGAAGTTCCGCGAGGCGATGCTGGAGGCCCGCTGGGACGACTGTGTGGAGATGGCCCGGGATCAGGTCCGTGAGGGCGCGCACATGCTGGACCTGTGCGTGGACTACGTGGGCCGCGATGGCGTGGCGGACATGGAGGAGCTGGCGGGCCGTTTCGCCACCGCGTCGACGCTGCCGATCGTGCTGGACTCGACCGAGGTCGAGGTGCTGCAGGCAGGTCTGGAGAAGCTCGGCGGCCGGGCGGTCATCAACTCCGTCAACTACGAGGACGGGGATGGGCCGGAGTCCCGGTTCGCCAGGGTGACCCGGCTGGCCCGGGAACATGGCGCCGCGCTGATCGCGCTGACGATCGACGAGGAGGGCCAGGCGCGGACCGTCGAGACGAAGGTCGCCATCGCCGAACGCCTGATCGGGGACCTGACGACGAACTGGGGTATCCACGAGTCGGACATCCTCATCGACACCCTGACCTTCACGATCTGTACTGGTCAGGAGGAGTCCCGTAAGGACGGCATCGCCACGATCGAGGCGATCCGTGAGCTGAAGCGCCGCCACCCGGACGTCCAGACCACGCTGGGCCTGTCGAACATCTCCTTCGGTCTCAACCCGGCCGCCCGGATCCTGCTCAACTCCGTCTTCCTGGACGAGTGCGTCAAGGCCGGCCTCGACTCGGCGATCGTGCACGCGTCGAAGATCCTCCCCATCGCCCGCTTCAGCGAGGAGGAGGTGAGCACTGCTCTCGACCTGGTCTACGACCGCCGCCGCGAGGGTTACGACCCGCTGCAGAAGCTGATGGCGCTGTTCGAGGGCGCCACCACCAAGTCGCTGAAGGCGGGCAAGGCCGAGGAACTCGCCGCACTGCCGTTGGAGGAGCGGCTCAAGCGGCGGATCATCGACGGGGAGAAGAACGGCCTGGAGGCCGACCTCGACGAGGCCCTGACGTCCCGTCCCGCTCTCGACATCGTCAACGACACCCTCCTGGAGGGCATGAAGGTCGTCGGCGAGCTCTTCGGTTCCGGCCAGATGCAGCTCCCGTTCGTACTGCAGTCGGCCGAGGTCATGAAGACGGCCGTCGCGCATCTCGAGCCGCACATGGAGAAGTCGGAAGCAGAGGGCAAGGGCACGATCGTGCTGGCCACCGTGCGCGGGGATGTGCACGACATCGGCAAGAACCTCGTGGACATCATCCTGTCGAACAACGGCTACAACGTGGTCAACCTGGGGATCAAGCAGCCGGTCTCCGCGATCCTGGACGCTGCCGAGGAGCACAGGGCCGACGTCATCGGCATGTCGGGCCTGTTGGTCAAGTCCACGGTGATCATGAAGGAGAACCTCCAGGAACTCAACCAGCGCAGGCTGGCCGCCGACTACCCGGTGATTCTCGG
Source organism: Streptomyces sp. NPDC047042 (assembly GCF_040644035.1). Classification (NCBI taxonomy): domain Bacteria; kingdom Bacillati; phylum Actinomycetota; class Actinomycetes; order Kitasatosporales; family Streptomycetaceae; genus Streptomyces; species Streptomyces sp. NPDC047042. Next base: position 103,498 of record NZ_JBEYVP010000006.1, read on the forward strand.
TGGCGCGGCGCTGACCCGGGCGTATGTGGAGCAGGACCTGCACGAGATCTACGAGGGCGAGGTCCGCTACGCCCGTGACGCCTTTGAGGGTCTGCGGCTGATGGACGCGTTGATCGGCGTCAAGCGCGGGGTGCCGGGGGCGAAGCTGCCGGAGCTGAAGCAGCGCCGGGTGCGGGCGAGCGCGGCCGACACGGTGGTGAAGGAGCGGCCCGAGGAAGGGCACGTCCGCTCCGACGTCGCGACGGACAACCCCGTCCCCACCCCGCCCTTCTGGGACACGCGAATCGTCAAGGGCATCCAACTGGGGGAGTACGCCTCGTGGTTGGACGAAGATGCGCTCTTCAAGGGGCAGTGGGGTCTCAAGCAGGCCCGCACCGGTGAAGGGCCGACGTACGAGGAACTGGTGGAGACGGAGGGCCGGCCCAGGCTGCGCGGCCTCCTGGAGCGACTGCAGACGGGCAACCTCCTCGAAGCCGCCGTCGTCTACGGCTACTACCCCTGCCACTCCAAGGGCGACGACCTCATCCTGCTGAACGAGGACGGCTCCGAACGTACGCGTTTCACGTTCCCGCGTCAGCGGCGTGGCCGCCGGCTGTGCCTGGCCGACTTCTTCCGCCCGGAGGAGTCAGGCGAGACGGATGTCGTGGGCCTGCAGGTCGTCACCGTCGGCAACCGGATCGGGGAGGAGGCCGCCAAGCTCTTCGAGGCGAACTCCTACCGCGACTACCTCGAACTGCACGGCCTGTCCGTCCAGTTGGCCGAGGCGCTCGCCGAGTACTGGCACGCCCGCGTCCGCTGCGAACTCGGCTTCGCCGGCGAGGACCCCACCGACGTCGAGGACATGTTCGCCCTCAAGTACCGGGGCGCCCGTTTCTCCCTCGGCTACGGCGCCTGCCCCGACCTCGAGGACCGCGCCAAGATCGCCGACCTTCTCCAGCCCGAGCGCATCGGCGTCCACCTCTCCGAGGAGTTCCAGCTCCACCCCGAGCAGTCCACCGACGCCATCGTCATCCACCACCCCGAAGCCAAGTACTTCAACGCACGCTGAGGAGCTGCTCACATGACCACGACCCACACCGCCCAGGACTTCAAGGTCGCGGATCTCTCGCTGGCCGCGTTCGGCCGGAAGGAGATCACCCTTGCCGAGCACGAGATGCCCGGTCTGATGTCCATCCGCAAGGAGTTCGCGGCGGCGCAGCCGCTCGCCGGTGCCCGGATCATGGGTTCGCTGCACATGACCGTGCAGACGGCCGTGCTGATCGAGACCCTGGTCGCCCTCGGTGCCGAGGTCCGCTGGGTGTCCTGCAACATCTTCTCCACCCAGGACCACGCGGCCGCGGCCATCGCGGTCGGCCCGAACGGCACACCCGACAACCCGCAGGGTGTTCCGGTGTTCGCCTGGAAGGGCGAGACGCTGGAGGAGTACTGGTGGTGCACGGAGCAGGCGTTGACCTGGCCGGGCAGTCCCACGGGTGGTCCGAACATGATCCTGGACGACGGTGGTGACGCCACGCTCCTGGTCCACAAGGGCGTGGAGTACGAGAAGGCCGGTGAGGTCCCCTCGCCCGACACCGCCGAGAACGACGAGCACCGGGTCATTCTCGAACTCCTCAACCGGACGATCAGCAACGGCTCGCAGAAGTGGACGCAGCTGGCGTCGGAGATCCGTGGTGTGACCGAGGAGACCACGACGGGTGTGCACCGCCTGTACGAGATGCAGCGCGAGGGCAGCCTGCTGTTCCCGGCGATCAACGTGAACGACGCGGTGACGAAGTCGAAGTTCGACAACAAGTACGGCTGCCGGCATTCGCTGATCGACGGCATCAACCGGGCCACGGATGTCCTGATCGGCGGCAAGACTGCGGTCGTGTTCGGCTACGGCGATGTCGGCAAGGGCTGTGCGGAGTCGCTGCGCGGTCAGGGCGCCCGGGTGATCGTGACGGAGATCGACCCGATCTGCGCGTTGCAGGCGGCGATGGACGGCTATCAGGTGGCGACGCTGGACGATGTGGTGGAGACGGCGGACATCTTCATCACCACGACCGGCAACAAGGACATCATCATGGCCTCGGACATGGCCCGGATGAAGCACCAGGCGATCGTGGGCAACATCGGCCACTTCGACAACGAGATCGACATGGCGGGCCTGGCGAAGGTTCCGGGCATCGTCAAGGACGAGGTCAAGCCGCAGGTCCACACGTGGACGTTCCCCGACGGCAAGGTCCTGATCGTGCTGTCGGAGGGCCGTCTGCTGAACCTGGGCAACGCGACAGGGCACCCGTCGTTCGTGATGTCCAACTCCTTCGCGGACCAGACCCTGGCCCAGATCGAGCTGTTCACCAAGCCCGAGGAGTACCCGACCGACGTCTACGTGCTGCCCAAGCACCTCGACGAGAAGGTCGCCCGTCTCCACCTCGACGCCCTCGGCGTCAAGCTGACCACGCTGCGCCCGGAGCAGGCGTCGTACATCGGGGTCGAGGTCGAGGGCCCGTACAAGCCGGACCACTACCGCTACTGATTCGGGGAGGCGAGCAGTGCCACGCATCTCAGACGTGCTCGCCGCCGGCGTGCGCTCCTACTCCTTCGAGTTCTTCCCGGCAAAGACGGAGAAGGCCGAGCAGCGGTTGTGGGAGTCCATCCGGCGGCTCGAACCACTGCACCCCACCTTCGTCTCCGTGACCTACGGGGCCGGCGGATCCTCCCGCGAGCGCACGGTCGAGACGACCCGGCGCATCGCCCTGGAGACCACCCTCACCCCGGTCGCGCATCTCACCGCGGTCGAGCACTCCGAGGCGGAACTGCGCCACATCATCGGCCAGTACGCGGACGCCGGCGTACGCGACATCCTCGCGCTGCGCGGGGACCCGCCGGGCGATCCCATGGGGGAGTGGCGCCCGCACCCCGAGGGGCTCAGCCACGCCGAGGAACTGGTCCGCCTGGTGCGGTCCTGCGGGGACTTCGGGGTCGGGGTCGCCGCGTTTCCCGAGCGGCACCCGCGCTCGCCCGACTGGGAGAGCGAGATCAGGCACTTCCACCGCAAGTGCGAGGCCGGGGCCGACTACGCCGTCACCCAGATGTTCTTCGACGTCGAGGACTACCTCCGGCTCCGCGACCGGCTGTACGCACAGGGCTGCCGGGTTCCGGTGATCGCCGGGATCATGCCGGTCACCCACGTCGGTCAGATCGAGCGCATGGCGCAGCTGAGCAACGCGGTGTTCCCGCCGGCGCTAGCCGAGAGGCTGCACGCGGTCGAGGACGATCCGGCCGCCGTACGGGAGATCGGCGTGGAGTACGCGGCCCGTATGTGCGAGCGGCTGCTCGAAGAGGACGTACCGGGACTGCACTTCATCACGCTGAACAACTCCACCGCGACCTTGGAGATCTACCAGGGCCTCGGCCTGGCGGGGATGCGGGCGGCGGCGGCATGAGGTGAGGTCGCACGGCCTCCACACGAAGGACGCGCAAGGCGGGGAAGGCGGACCCGCGGGCCTCACGGTCCCGGCGCCGCCTTCCCCGTCGGTGTCGCTGCGCCGAGCCGGGAACCGCGAAGGCGGGCGCCCTCCTCCGCTTCCGTCGGAGGAGGGCGCCCGCCTTTTCCCGCCCGGCTACACGGCGTGTTCGACGATGACGGACGCGTCCTTGGGGCCGTCCCCGGCGGCGACCACCGCGGCGAACCTCTCCCGGACCGTGTTCAGGACCGGCAGGGCGAGTCCGCTCTCCTGGGCCGCGGCCGTGGCGATCCGGATGTCCTTCTCCATCAGATCGGCGCGGAAGAACGCCGGTTCGTAGGAGTTGCTGCGCATCAGAGCCGCACGGAAGCGCATCACCACGGAGCTGAAGCCGCTCTCCGCTATGGAGGTGATGAGCTGCTCCCGGTCCAGGCCGGCGGCGACGCCGTAGGCGACGGCCTCGGCCATCGAGGCGACCTGGGCGCCCAGCAGCAGGTTCAGGATGAGCTTCATGCTCGTCGCCGTGCCCGGAGCGCCCAGGTGGAGCACCTGCGAGCCGATCGACTCCAGCACCGGCCGCACCTCGGCCAGGTCCTCCTCGGCGCCGGACACATAGACGCGCAGGGCGCCCTCCCGGGCCTGCAGCGGATTGCCCACCACGCAGGCCTCGACCCGGCGCAGCCCCTTGGCGGCCAGCCGCTCGGCCACCTCCCGGGCGTAACCGGGGGAGACGGTCGACGTGTCGACGATCAGCGAACCCGGTTCCAGGACGGGCACGACCCGGCCGAAGAGCACCTCCTCGACCGCCTGTTCGTCACTGAGGCTCAGCAGGACGACCCGGTGCCCCTTCGCGGCCTGCTCCGGGGAGTCGGCGAGGAGGGCCCCGGCCTCGACCAGCGGACCGGCCTTCGCGGCGGTCCGGTTGAACACGGTGACCTGGTACTCGCGCTCCAGCAGCCGATGCGCCATGCCGCTGCCCATGTTGCCGAGGCCGATGAACGCCAACTGGCGGTGATTCATTGCAAAACCCTTCTTTCAGTACGCCGCGTCGACCTCGTAGACCGCGAACGGCGCGGGGACGCGGGTGTCGCGGAAGGGGCGCAGCGGGGCCGTGTCGTTACGGTGGCCGTCGCCCTGCTCCCAGCGCTGGAACGCGGCCATGGACTCCCAACTGCTCACCACCGCGAGGGCGGTGGGGTCGGCGGGGCTGCGCAGCAGCTCGTTCCCGAGCATGCCGGGCACCCCCGCCAGCCGCTTGCTCACCAGGTGGTACGCGCTCCTGACCTCGGCGAGCTGCGCCTCGTCGTACGCTGCCTGGTAGACCATGACCCGGACCTCAGCGGGCACGGCCGGCCGCCTTGCCGTCGAGGTGGGTGACAAGCTCCATGGTGTGGAAGGAGCCGCTTCGGCGGAACGGGTGCAGCGTGGAGCGGTGCTCCAGGTGGGCGGGGCTGTCCTCGAACTCGCGGAACCGTGCCTCGTCCAGCCAGTCGCTGACGATGTAGTACGTGCTCTCCTCGCCGGTGGACCGGGACAGCGACTGCCCCAGGTTGGCCGGGTGCCCGGTCACCGCGTCGGTCCCGGAGTACCAGGCCTGTTCGAAGTCCGTCTCCCTGCCCGGCTCGATCTCCATGCGCAGCATCACCCGGAACGTCATCAGGAGATCCCCCCGTCGACGCCGATGGTGTTGCCGGTGACGTAGCGGGACAGGTCGCTCGCGAGCCACAGCACGGCGCCGGCCACCTCGTCCGGGGTGCCGAGCCGGCCGAGGGCGGTCTTCGCGCCGTACCGCTCCGCCATGACGGTGCGCTGCTCCTCGGGCATCGCGTGGAAGTTCTCGGTCTCGATGACACCCAGGGCGACCACGTTGAAGCGGATGCCCTTTGGCCCGAACTCCTTGGCCAGCGAACGGTTGAGGCCCACCAGCGCCGCCTTGGTCGCCGTGTAGTGGGAGCGCAGCGGGATACCGGCGTCGATGGCCCGGGAGCCGATGCTGACCACCGAGGAGCCCTCGCCCAGCAGCGGCAGCGCGTGCTGGATCACCAGATGGGCGCCGGTGACATTGGTGGTGAAGATCCGCTGCCACTCCTCCAACGGCAGCTCGGCGTACGGGATGTGGCTGATCGCGCCGGCGTTGTTGACGACCAGGTCGAGCCGTCCGTACCGCTCCTTGACCTGTTCCAGCAGGTCGGCGATCTCGGCCGGCTGCGAGATGTCGGCGCGCAGGACGTGGTGGTCGCCGCCGATCTCCTTGAGTTCGGCCTCCAGCGAGGTGACGAAGTCGCTCTCACGCTGGTAGCAGGTCACGACGTCGATGCCGGCCCGGGCGAGGGCGAGGACGATGCCCCGGCCGACGCCTCGGGTGCCGCCGGTGACCAGGGCTTTCTTGCCACGAAGTGCGAGATCCATGATTCCTCCACAGCGGGGTTGACAGTGAGGTTGACGGTGGGTGCGAGCGGTGGGTCACAGCAGGACGACGAGCGCGGCGCAGTTCACCAGCAGCGCGGCGATGGTCAGCAGGCTGCGCCTGCGGTTCCAGGCGCCCCAGTCGAGCCGCGGGTCCCGGTCCGCGAAGTCCGCCGGCAGGTTCTCCGGGTCGAGGGTGCGCATCCACCGGTTGACCGGGACGTTCTTCGCGACCGAGATGACGGCGGTGGCCGCGGCGAGCACGGCGGCCGTGGCGAACGCGGCCCGCGCCACCGGTTCCGTGGCCACGAACACCAGGGCCGCGTCGCAGACGACTGTGCCGAGCAGACAGATCGGCATCGCCGGGTCGTACCGGGTCCCGAAGAACGCGTGGGCGTGCACGTACCGGTCGGCGGGCAGCGAGGCCAGATAGGGGAATCCGCCCAGCTGGGTGCCGAACAGCACCCCGGCCGCGAGCCCGTTGAGCAGCAGGACCAGGGGAGTGAGAAACGCGAGCACGAGGTCCCCCTCAGCGGGTCAGGGCGCGCGCGGCGGCCTCGACCTTCTCCTTGATGAGCGCCATCTGCACCTTGGTGTTGCGGTTGAGGTGCTCGGTCATCGCCTCGTCGGTGGCGGGCGCCTGCGGCTTCATGTGGAAGTCCTGGACCCAGCGCATCCGCACGCCCCCGCCGGGTTCCTCGGTGTACTCCCAGAAGATCTTCATGAAGTCGAACGGGCCGGTCTCCACCCGCTCGGCCCGCACACTGCGGGTCTTGGGGTCACTGGTGCGCCGTGACACCCAGCTCCAGACGTTGCCGTCCTCGTCGGGGTGCATGGTGAGCCGGAAGAGCACGGTCTCGCCGTCGCGCTCCAGCACCTCGGCGGAGGCGTACTCACTGAAAAGACCGGGCCAGTTCGGCACGTCGTTGGTCATCTGCCACACCACGTCGATGGGGGCGTCGATGACGATGTGGTTGTCGGTGTGTCCAGCCATCGTTGTGCTCCTAACCATTGTCGTGACGGTGGTCCCGTCAGCGGCCCAGGACCAGGGCCGAGGTGAAGCCCCCGTGGCCCCGCGCCAGCACCAGGGCGTGGCGCAGCGGCAGTTGCCGGGGGCCGTCGGTGACCAGGTCGATCTCCAGACCGGGCGCCGGCCGGCGGGTGCCGACGGTGGGCGGGACGACTCCGTCGCGCAGGGCGAGCAGCGCCGTGGCCACGTCGAGGGGCGCGCCCCCGCCGTAGAGCCGTCCGGTGAGGGTCTTCGGAGCCGTGACCGGGACCGCCGAGGGCCCGAAGAGCGCCGCGAGGGCCTCGGCCTCCGCGCGGTCGTCGGCGGGCAGTCCGGCGGCGTCGGCGAACACCACGTCGATGTCCCCCGGCGTCAGCCGGGCCGCCCGCAGAGCCTGCGCGGCCACCCGGCGCAGCACCCGGGGCCGCCCCGAGTCGGGCGGCGGGTCGAACCCGGCGGCGTGGCCGAGCACCCTCCCGTAGCCCGGCCCGGCACCTCGCTCGGCCGCCGACCCGGCGCTCTCCAGGACCAGGATCGCCCCGCCCTCGCCCGGGATGTAGCCGCGCGCCTCCGCGTCGAAGGGCAGATAGGCGCGGCCCGGGTCCTGGACCGTGGAGAGCCTGCCGGTCGACAGCTGCGCGGTGAGGCCGTACGGGCACAGCGAGGCGTCCGTGCCGCCGGTGAGCACCAGCCGGGAACCCTTGTCGGTCAGCCGCTTCGCCTGGGCGACCGCGTCGAGCCCGCCGGCCTGTTCGCAGGCCAGCACACCGCACGGACCGCGCATCTTGTGCCGTATGGACAGCTGGCCGGTGGTGGCCGCGTAGAACCAGGCGATGGACTGGTAGGCGCCCACCCAGGAAGGATCGTTCCGGTAGAGCGCGGTCATCTCCCGCTGCCCGAACTCGGTGCCGCCCGAGGACGAGGAGGTCACCACGGCCATCTCGTACTCGGGAAGCCCGGACGGATCGACCTCGGCGTCCGCGAGCGCCTCCTCGGCGGCCGCGAACGCCAGATGCGTCCAGTGGTCGGTCTGGGAGACCAGCCGATTGGGCCGTACGGCGCTGTCGGCGTCGAACCCCGGTACCTCGCCCGCCAGTTGCACCGGATACCCGGACGGGTCGAACCGCTCGATCCGGCTGATCGCCGACTTCCCGGCGAGCACCGCCGACCAGTGGGCCTCGACCCCGATACCGGTCGGGGCGGTGACGCCGATCCCGGTGATCACCGGCGGGGCGGTCTCTGCGGCCGTCATGCCCCGCTCCTTCCGGCCGCCGCGGCCGCCGTACCCGGGCGGGCCAGCAGCATCGCGGTCTGGAACCCGCCGAAACCGCTACCGACGCTCAGCACCACGTCCATCGCGTGGTCCCGGGCGGTGAGCGGTACGTAGTCCAGGTCGCACTGCGGGTCGGCGTTGTGCAGGTTCGCCGTCGGCGGCACGACCTGCCGCTCCAGGGCGAGGGCGCAGGCCGCCACCTCGATGGACCCGATCGCCCCGAGGGAGTGGCCCACCATCGACTTGATGGAGCTCACCGGGATGTCGTAGGCGTGCTCGCCCAGACTCCGCTTGAACGCCGCCGTCTCGTGCCGGTCGTTCTGCTTGGTGCCGGAACCATGGGCGTTGATGTAGCCCACGTCCGTCGGGTTGAGCCGCGCCTGGTTCAGGGAGACCGAGATGGCCTCGGCCATCTCTCTGCCGTCCGGCTTCAGTCCCGTCATGTGGTACGCGTTGCTGCGCCCGGCGAAGCCGACGATCTCGCCGTAGATCCGGGCACCGCGCGCCTCGGCGGCCTCCCGCTCCTCCAGGACCAGTACGGCCGAGCCCTCGGCGAGCACGAAACCGTCCCGGTCGCGGTCGAAGGGCCTCGAGGCGTGCTCCGGATCGGTGTTGTTGGTGGTCGTCGCCTTGATCGCGTCGAAGCACGCCGAGGTGATCGGCGAGATCGGGGCGTCGGTGGCGCCGGCCAGCGCGACGTCCGCGCTGCCCTCCTCGATCAGCTGGACGGCGTGGGCGATCGAGTCCAGCCCCGACGTACAGCCGGTGGAGACCAGGGCGACCGGCCCCTCGGCGCCGACCTCCCAGGCGACCTCGGCGGCCAGGGTGCTGGGCACCATGTAGCCGTACAGATGGGGTACGCCGTACTCGTGGTCGACCAGCCACTTGCGGCCCCGGTCGCTGAGGACGACGTACTCCTCCTCGAGGCCCATCGTGCAGCCGACGGCGCTGCCCAGGCTGACCGTGATCCGCTCCGGGGGGAGCGCGGCCAGGTCGAGTCCGCTGTCCGCGACCGCCTCCCGGGCGGAGACGACGGCGAACTGCGCGGCACGGTCCATCCGCCGCACATGGCGTTCTTCGAGGCCCGCGGCGGCCGGGTCGAAGTCGACCTCAGCGGCGACCTGCGAACGGAAGGGAGTGGGATTGAACAGGCTGATCCGCCGGGTGGCGGTGCGGCCTTCGGACAGGAGTTTCCAGAACGCCTCCCGGCCGACGCCGCCCGGCACCACCGCACCGATACCGGTGATGACGGCCCGTCGTCTCACGGCGCCCCACCCACATCCGGGTTGGACCGCTCGGGGTGCTGCGCCGTCTCGGTGTCCACATGCCCGAGCTCGGGACGCGGGGCCAGCGGGGACAGATGGAAGGCGCACTTCGCGGTGGTGTCGCCGGCGTTGACCAGCCGGTGCCGTACGCCGATCGGGACGAGCAGCGAGTCCCCGGCGGCCAGCGCGATCGGTTCGCCGCCGTCCAGCGTCATCCGCAGCTCGCCGCTGACGACGTGGAGGAACTCCTCGGAGTACGGGTGGTAGTGCTCGGTGATGAAGTCACCGGGCTCCAGGGTCACGACCCCGCCGAAGCCCGAGGTGCAGCCGACGGTCTTGGGGCTGAGGGTGACCCGGATGTCGCCGCCGCGCTTGGTGTTGGCCGCGACCTCGTCCTCGGAGACCTTCACGGTTCGGGTGAGGGAGGTGGTCACTGGATCCGCCCTCCGTCCTTGGTCCAGATGTAGAAGGGCTCGGCCATCGCGTCCTTGGGCTCCTTCCAGTCGGGGTCGTAGGGCTCGACGCACTCGGCGAGCCGGGTGTTGATGTCGTCGTACAGCGGGTGGCTGCGCGCCCGGTACAGGTTGCCGGTGATGTCCTCGTCGGCCTCGACAAGGTGGAAGTAGAGGCCGTGGAACCGGAAGAGGGTGCGACGGGAGACGCCGACCATTCCCGGGAGGTCGGTGGCGTCGGACTCGGCGAAGATCTCAGCGATGTCGTCGGCCTTGTCGGGCTTCAGACGGGCGACGATCAAGGTGCGGTGCACGGCGTACCTCCTGGGGAACCACGGTCAGCATCAGGTCGGACGGTCGCACCGCTGTCTGGAGAGCCGCTCGAACACAGATCCAGCTCTCCGGGGGATGGAGGGCGCCTCGAGGCACTTCCGAGCCGTCTCGGTTCCGCTGGGCCCACACACCCCGGAGCGAACAGGAGCCGTCCCATGCCGTTTGCGGCGATCACCTACGACATCAAGCCCGGCTACGAGAAGGAACTCACCGAGATCTTCGGCAACTTCAAGCGGGTGCGCGGCAGCAGTGTCACGGACGAGGGGGGCCGCACGGCCGGCACCATCCTGGCCACCGCCGTCTTCCTGCGGGACGACACGCTGGTCCGCGTCATCGAGTACACCGGCGACCTCGAGGCCGTCGCCCGCCACATGGCGGCGCAGCCGGGTGTCCGTGAGGTGGAGAAGAAGCTGAAGCCGTATCTCAGCAAGCCGCGCGATACCGACACGACGGAGGGCTTCGTGGCCACGTTCCAGCGCAGTCTGCTGAAGACCGTCGCCCAGATCTCCGTACGCGACCAGGCGGGGGCCCCGACGGCACCGGCGGTCGCGGCGAACCCGGCCTGAGGCCCGACGTCACACACCCCTGCCCTCCCGTGCGAACCAACACATGGGAGGGCAGGGGTGTGTGACGAGTCGTCAGACCGCCGTGACCGCCGCCGCCGTCACGGCCAGTGCCACGACGGCCAGCGCGGTGCGCAGCAGATGCCAGCGCCGCCACAGGGGCCGGGGATCCTCCCAGTCCGCAGGAAGCGCGGCAGGGTCCGTGACGGCCTTGACGCGCCGGTTGATGGGCACGTTGCACAGATGGGAGACGCCCGACACCCCCAGCAGCAGGACCACCGCGACGGCGAAGAGCACCCGTGCGGCCCCGTCGGTCAGGCCGGCGAGCACCCCGTTGGCGAGCGCGCTGCCGAGCACGATGACCGGCATCGTCGGATCCCAGTTACGGCCCAGCAGCCCGTGCGCGTACACATAGGTGCCCGTCTCCATCGCGAAGAGCGCGGGCACCACACTCAGCGCCACGGCGAACAGCACCCCCGCGGTGATTCCGCCGCCGAGCAGCGCGGCGACGCCCAGCAGTCCCGTCATGACGCCGGGGCCACCGTGGGGTGGGTGTCGACGGTGAGCTGGGCGATCGAACGCATCGTGGCGTTGCGGAAGTACTCGGCGAAGCCCTGCGGCGAACTGGTGTCCCGCTGCTCGGCGAGGAACGGGGCGAGCTTCTCCTCCAGGACGTGCACGCCCTTCTGCGCTGCCATGTGCCGGGCTACGGCCGAGAAGTCGCCCTCGTAGTGGATGAACCGGACGAGGACGTCGTCCTTGATGAACACGGCCGTACCGAGCAGCCGGCCGGCCGTTTCGCCCGCCTTCCCGGCGAAGTCCGGGGTGTCGACCCGCTGGAAGCCGGCGAAGATCTCCGCGACCTCCTCCTCGTGGCCGGGTTTGACGCGATAGGTGATGGCTGCGTAGGGCATCAGATTCCTCCGTCGACTTCGATGGTGGCGCCGGTGACGTACGCGGCCGTGTCCCCGGCGAGGTAGAGGACCGCCCCGGCGACGTCCTCGGGACGTCCGAGCCGGCCGAGCGCCGTCATCCCGGCGATCCGTTCGGCGATCACGGGCGGCAGCCCGGCGCCGGGTTCGGTCTCGGTCACGCCGGGGGCCACGGTGTTGACCCGGATCCCCCGGCCGCCCAGCTCCTTGGCGAGCGCCCGGGTGAACCCGACCAGGGCGGCCTTGGACGCGCTGTAGTGCACGCCGAGCGGCCGGCCGCGCAGCGCCACCGAGGCCCCGACGTTGACCACCGACGCGCCGTCCGGGAACAGTCCCACCAGCGCGTGGGTGACGAGGTACGTGGACGTGGCGTTGTGGTTCATCACCCGGTGCCACTCCGCCTCGGACAGGTCCTCGAACTTGGAGTGGCCGTCCACGCCCACGTTGTTGACCAGGACGTCCACACCGCCGAACCGTTCGCGCACCGTGTCCGCCACCAGCCGGGCGCCGGTGTCACCGGTGACGTCCGCCCGGACGAGAACGTGTTCGCAGCCGAGGGCGGTCAGTTCCTCGTCGAGCCGCTGTACCGCCTCGCCGTCGGCGCGGTGGACCACGGTGAGGCGTGCGCCGGCCCGGGCGAAGGCCAGGGCGACCGCCCGCCCGATGCCCCGGGTCCCGCCGGTGACCACCACCCGCCTGCCCTCGAAAGCGGCGTCGGACGTCATCGGACCGCCCCGGCCTGCGGCGCCTCTTTGATCATGTTCAGCAGCAGGCGCGGTGTCTCGGCCTCCATCACGGCGTCGTCGGACAGCACGATGTTGTGCCGGCGGGTGATCAGCCCCGTGACCTGGAGGAGGGCCAGGGAGTCGTAACCGAACTCCAGGAAGGGCGTGTCGAGGGCGTTGTCGCTGTCGAGGCTCGTGCCCTCCTCGGGGGCGCCGACGCACTCGAGCAGCAGCTCGCTCAGCTCGGACAGGCTGATGTCGCTCATCGTCGTTGTTCCTTTCGCATGCCGGCGGGCGCCGGGATTCGGTGGTGTCAGCCGACCTTGGCCAGCGGTGCCGGCGACAGGGCGTCGTCCAGGTCGAGCAGGGAGGAGCCGAGGACCGCGCGCTGGAGGTCCTCGATCGAGGGCGACGGGTCGAGGCCCAGGTTCTGGCCGAGGGCCGTACGCAGCTGCTGATAGGTGCCCAAGGCGTCCCCACGGCGCCCGGCGCGGTACAGCGCGACCATCAACTGGCCGTGGATGCCCTCGTGCAACGGATAGCGGGCGGCGAGCCCGGACAGCTCACCGATGAGCGCGTGATGGCGCCCCAGTCTCAGATCGGCTTCGATGCGCCCGTGCAGCACGCTCATGCGTGACTCCTCCAGGCGGGTGGCCTCCACCTCCAGCAGCGAACCGCACTGCACGTCGACCAGGGCCCGGCCGTGCCACAGGGCGAGCGCCCGGCCCAGATGGTCCGAGGCCGCCGACCAGTCGCCCTGTTCCAGTGACCGGTGCCCGGCCGCGGCAAGGGCCTCGTACTCCTGCATGTCGAACAACCCGCCCTGGGTGTCGAGCAGATACCCCCCGGGCTCGGTGATCAGCACGCTCTTCGCGCCGTGCGGCAGCCCGGCGCAGTCCTCCTCGAGGGCGGCGGCGATGAGGGTGCGCAACTGGAGGATGTAGGTCTGCAGGGTGGTCTGCACGCTGCGCGGCGGTGCCTCCCCCCACACCTCCTCCACCAGTGCGGACACCGAGACCAGTTGGTTTGCCTGCAGGGCGAGAAGGGCGAGTACCTTGCGGGGCTTGACGGCGGTCGGGGTCACCGACACCCCGGACTGAGTCGCCCTGAACGGGCCGAGAATGCTGATGTCCATCCGCGGATCTCCTTCCACAACGAACATTTCAGCCGACGCGAGGCAGCGACATTTCGGTATGCAGTGCCTCTTTGACGGCTAGGGGTAGCTCACGGCCGCGGACGAAGAAATGCGCGCCGGGCATCATCCGGAAGTGGAACCCGGAGGTCGTGCAGTGCTCCCACGCACGGACCTCCGCCGTGCTCACCATCCGGTCGTCCCGGCCCGCGAAGGCCCACAGCGGGCACGCGAGCCGGGCCGGTGGCGCCGAGCGCAGACTGTGTGCGAGCTGTAGGTCCGCCCGGAGTGTGGTGAGAGTGGCGCGCAGCCACTCGGGGCGCTCGAGCAGCAGTTCGGGCATGCTCTCGTCGTCGGCGAGCAGGCCCACCAGCTGCTCGTCGGTCACCCCGGGCAGCGACGCGGCTTCGAGCAGACGCGAGGGCAACTGCGGGGCGGGGCAGGCGCCGACCATGACGACCTCGGGTGGCCTGCGGCCGGTGGCCACGAGGTGCAGGGCGAGCCGGTGGGCGACCAGCGCCCCGAGGCTGTGCCCGTAGAAGGCGTACGGCTCGTCCAGGAGCGGACCGAAGTCCGCCGTGAGTTCCTCGGCGAGCTGCTGGGCGTCGGTGAGCGGGGGTTCCCGCCGCAGCGACTCCCTGCCGGGCAGTCGCACCGGGAGGACCGAGACGCCGGGCCCGACCCGCTGCCGCCAGCCGGCGAACGCCATGGCGCCCGCTCCCGCGTGGTGGAAGCACAGCAGTCTGCGCGCCGAGCCGCCGGCCGACGGCCGAGTCGCGAGATAACGATGCACCTTGCCGACCCCCCTTCCGTGCGATGCCTTCCGGCCAGGACGGCGATGAGCGTCACAGCAGCCTCTGGAAGGCCGCTCAACGAGTGGTAGAGCCGGAAGCGGAGAGCGGCGGCGCCTGGAGCGGCTCGCCGCCGGGGCGCCGCCGGTCCCCGAAGCCGGGGTCGTGGACGGCCGCGCTCACCATGTACTCGTCGTCCAGCAGCCAGCTGTGGAACGTCCAGTCCACGCCCGCGACCGGGGATCCGTCCGGGCGCAGCATCCGCGTCCGCTCGTCCCCGGGGTCGAACCCGAACCCGGTGAAGGGAAACCGCAGACCCTGGCCGATCGCCTTGCTGTACGCCTCCTTCAGCGTCCACAGCCGCACCAGTTCCCGGTTGCGGTGCTCCTCCGCCATGCCACGCAGCGCCTCCAGCTCGTGAGGCGTGCACACCATGCGTTCCGTGCCCAGGTTCAGCATCCGCCGGTCCGCGAACTCGACGTCGACCCCGATCCTGCCGTGCCGGGCCAGCCCGACCACCAGCAGCTCCTCGGTGTGGCTCAGGCTCACGTCGAGCTGGTCGATGCCGCGCAGATACGGCCGTCCGCCGGGCCTGTACGCCAGTTCGAGGTCCGCCGCCGAGGTGTCGAGGGCGGCTGCCGCCGCGGACTTCAGCAGCAGCCGGGAGGCGGCGAACCGCGCGCGGAGCTGGGGTTGGGAGATCCGCCGCAGCCGGGAGTGGTCCTGGCCGAGCATCGCCGCCAGCCGGTCGGAGTCCAGGGCGTCGGGGAGCCAGTCGGCGACGGCCGCGTGGACGACCGACGTGCCCGCCGAGTCGAGTTCGCCGCGCATCCCCCGCCAGGGGTCCCCGGGGCCTCGGTCGTGCCCAGGAGGCATCAGCGCACCGGCGGGCGGACCAGGTCCGCGGGACGGTCGGCGGGTTCGTCGACGGGACCGCGGTGCGGGAGCGTGCTGGTCGGGGACGGGTCCATCGGGGACACGTCCGTCGGCGCGGGGCGCCACCGCTCAAGCGTTGTGCGTTCCGGTACGAGGCCCCTGACGAACCCCGGAGTAGCGGCGGTCCACGAGGCGTCCTGCCGAGGCGGGTCGAGTACCCCAAGGGGCGGAGCCACCGTCACGGGCCTTCGGATTCCGCCGCCTTGATCGCCCGGACCACCCGGCGGGACGCCGTCCCGTTTCGGGACGAGGCTCTCGGGAGACCGCCGTTCGTGCGTCCTCGGAGTCATGGTGGAGCCTCTTGTTCTCATCGGCCGATCAGGGTCGCGTACAGGTCGTAGCTGCGGGCGTCGTCGAAGCGGTGGAGCAGTTCGTCGAGCAGCTGCTCCTCCGCGACGCGGGGCGGCTCCGGCGTACCGGGGTCGAGTCTGCGCAGGATGCGGAAGAGCACCATGACCGCCCAGGCCGGACCGGAGAGGAAGTCGTCCGGGGAGCCGCTGTGGTAGCGCCGTACGCCCAGACAGGCCGCGCCGGCGGCGATCAGGGCGTACCGCTCGGCCAGCGCGAAGCCCCGCAGCCCCGGGCCGCCTTCGGGCCGGTCCGCCAGGTGGGCGCCGGCCCGGCGCAGTCGCGTCAGTTCGGCGTCGAGCGCGGCGGCGTACCCGGCCAGTGCCTTCTCCAGTTCCCCGCCGTCGGCGGCGGACGCCTGCCACAGGGTGGACTCCAGCGTCCCGAGGAGTGAGTCCACGTCGGCGGCCCGGGTCAGCTCCTCCGGGCGAAGGCCCGGCAGTTCCTGGCCGAACGGCTGGAACAGCGCGGCCGGGACCTCCTCGTCCACGGGCGCCCGCAGCCCGGGCAGCCGGCGAAGGTGCGTCACGATCGCCGCCCGGCTCGCCGTGCTGCCCACCGGACCCAGACCGATCATCGGCAGGTCGCGGGCCGACTTCTGGAAGACGGCGTACGGCCCCTGGCTCGCGTACGACTCGGCGCCGAGCACGATGGACAGGTCGTACACCATCTCGGTGAGCACTGTCGGCAGCAGGTACTTCACCACGGCGCTCAGTGTGGGGCCCTCGCGCGGCAGCAGATGCAGGCCCCGGGTGGCCACCAGAGCCAGCGTGTCGCACAGCAGCAGGTCGGTGAACGCGTCGACCAGCGCGGCGCGGGTGCGGGGCGTGCGCAGCGAAGCCCTGCTGCGCGACCGGTGCGAGCGGGCGAACGCGACGGCGGTGCGCAGTGCCGTGTCGGCGCAGCCCAGGGCCATCGAGGGGCCGACGCAGCGGATGACGGGGAAGGCGCGCGCGGCCAGTTCGGCCCCGGCGCCCGGCGGCCCGAGCAACTGGTCGGCCGTGAGCCCGTAGCGGGTGAACTCCACGCCGTTGACCAGACAGCCGCGCAGGCCCACCGTGGAGCGCCTGGGCAGCGACCGGAAGCCGGGGCTGCCGGGCTCCGGGGCGCGGACGAGGTAAGCGCTGTGGCCGTCCCCCGCGTCCCGCGCCGCTCCCGCGGGATGCGCGAACAGCAGCAGCGACGAGGCCCGCGAGGCGTTGTTGAGGGCTTCCTTGCGGCCGCTGAGCAGGAAACCGTCACCGCTCGGGGTGGTGGTGAAGCTGTTCTGCAGGAAGTCGTTGCCTTCGGCGGGCTCCGGATAGGCGCACACCATCCGCCCGCCGGACAGCAGCAGTTCGGCGGTGTCGCGCCGCTGCTCGGCCGAGCCCCCGGCCCAGACGACGGCGGCGGCCATGTACGAGCTCATCCCGTAGCCCATGCCCAGCGACGCGTCCCGCCGGAAGACCGACCGCAACACCCGTGCCAGCGCGTCCAGCCGCAGCAGTCTGCCGCCCAACTCCCCCGGCACGAACTCGGCGTTGAGCCGGAAGTCGTCGAGCAGCCGCTCAGCGGCGGGCAGTGGGCGCCGCTCGGCGTCCGCCGCCACGAACTGCTCGGCCCCCAGGGGATTTCCCGGGTCGTCCAGATCTCCCCAGTCGTGCTCGAGCCGGGCGATCCGCTCCTCCACGGACGCCCCGTCGAGGTCCGCCCCGCTCGCCGCAAACGACATCGCTTTCCTACCGTTCTTCCATGGAACAGGCTGGGCGTGTGCCCCGCCCCGGACTCAGTAGCGCCGCGAGTCCAGTTGCTCGAATTGCTCGAACTCGGCCGGCGGCGGATGGCCGACCGGACTTCCGTCCTTCGCGGGCCAGTCGAAGAGTTCCTTCGGCGGCGGCCCCGGCAGCCACAGCCAGCCGTAGATCACCAGGGCCCGTCCCACCGGCCGCAGCAGCCGCTTCGCCGTTGTCATGGCGAGCGCTCGGAGGCCCTTGCTTGTGCCGGACATGTCGTCGGTTCCCTCCAGCATGGACAACAGCGTGGAGTGGAGGGTGACAACCGGCGCTCAACCAGGACTCAAGGAACCCTCGCAGCGGCGCCGCGGCCCAACCGGAACGTGGGGTTCGGCATTCTGCACTACGGGCTCGAGTTGGCCTCGAGTGTTTCTTGCTCGGATACAGGATGCAGGCTGCGTGGGCGCGCGTTGCCGTGGGACTCCAACGAGATCATCAGGCCCCCAAGGACGGTGTGCTGTGTCGCTGAACGGGGCGAGCGGGGAGAGGTGGGAACCGCGTCCGGCCGACATCCAGGGCGAGCGCGGCCACGCTGTCGTCGCCGTGCGGTGGTTCGAGCTCAACGACGAAGGGACCAGGGAGAGCTTCGAACAGGAACTGGAACTCGGCGCGCGGCATCAGCGCCACCAGACGGGCAGCAGGGGCCAGGTGACACTGCGGTCCCTCGACCGGCCGCGCACCTATCTGCACCTCAGCTGCTGGCGCTCGTACGGGAACATGCTGAGCGCCATTCACACCGGCACCTACAGCGCCCAGCTCGACCGGCTCGGCCGGCTCGCCGACATCGACCCGCGCCAGGCGGTGGGAGTGGGCCGGATGGGCGCCCACCACATCATGGCCGACGCGGCGCACGCGGTGCTGGTGGAGGCGCTGCTCGACGGTGAGGCGGCCCAGTTCGAGCTGGACTTCGGGGCCCTGGCCGGCCAGTTCATGCAGGACGCCAACTGCCAGGGCGGTCTGCTGCTGCGGTCCACCACCGATCCGCGCGGCTACCTGGGCCTGATCTGGTGGAGCAGCGCACAGCCCTGTGACGACGCCCTGCGCAGCAGCCGGTTCACCGACTGCCGGATCCGGCTGGAAGGCACGACGACCCGGCTCACCGTCGAACGGGCGCGGGTCGCCTGTGAGTCCCCGCTGTCCTGACCGCCCGGGGTGCACCGGCCGGGCCGCTCCACCTGCCTGCGGCTGTGGCACGACCGACGTTCGAGTTGTCGGGTACAGGCTCGTGCCATGTCCGAACACAAGCTCCTCAAAGTGGTCCGGGGGCAGCCGGACGAGACCGAACTGGCCGCCGTGACCGCCGTGCTGCTGGCACGGCTGCGAGCCTGCGAAGACCCCGCGGGCCCCGACTCCGCCTCCGGCGGAACGCCCCCGCGGCGGGCCGAATGGGGCCCCGGGCGGCTCTGCCACCGCTCCGCGGTCGCCTGGTCCGCCAGGTGACCCGGGGGTGGCGCCGACGGAACACATATGAGGGGGAGGCGTTGACCAGTCATCGGAACTTCACCGAACTCATGCTGGCCAGGGCCGCGCGAGCACCCGGCAGGGACGCGTTGCTCCTGCTGCCGGACAGCGCGGAGCGAGGACGTCCGAAATCCGTTTCGTACCGGAGCCTGGACGCCTCCGCCCGCAGGCTCGCGGGCTGGCTGCAGAGTCAGAAAGCCGTCGGGGAGCGGGTGTTGCTCGTGCACCGCTCCCGGCACCAGTTCGCCGTCAGTTTCCTGGCCTGTCTGTACGCGGGGGCCATCGCGGTTCCCGCGCCACCGGGCGGCGGCCGTGCCCACCACGAGGAGCGGATCGCCGGGATCGTCAAGGACACCGCTCCGTGCGTCACGCTCACGGACGCCGCCCTGGCCCCCGAGGTGTCCCGGCTGCTGGCCCGCTGCGGCTACGGCAACACGCCCTGTCTGCCCGGCGACGCGGTGCCCACCGCACCGCCCTGGAGCCTGCCCGAGCTGCCTTCGGACACCGTCGCCTACCTCCAGTACACCTCCGGCTCCACGGGACAGCCGCACGGAGTGGTCGTCACCCACGAGAACCTGCTCGCCAACCAGCGCGCGCTCCAGGACGCGCTGGGCACGGCGGCCGGGGCGCGGCTGGGCGGCTGGCTTCCCCTCCACCACGACATGGGCCTCGTCGGCCAGTTGCTCCACCCGCTCTGGCTCGGCGGCACGTCCGTCATGCTGCCGGCCGAGTCGTTCATCCGGCAGCCGGTGCGCTGGCTGGAGGCCATCGGCAGTCACGGGATCTCTGTCAGCGGCGCCCCGGACTTCGCGTACGACCTGTGCCTGCGGCGGGTGACCGACGAGCAGCTGAGCGGCCTCGACCTCTCCGGCTGGCGCACCGCCGTCTCCGGAGGCGAACCCGTCCGCTCCAAGACCCTGCGGGACTTCGCCGAGCGGTTCGCGCCCGCCGGATTCCGGGCCGGGGCCTTCTCGGCCTGCTACGGCCTGGCCGAGGCCACCCTGCTGGTCTCCGGCAGCCGGGGCGCGCAACCGCGCCAGGAACGCACGGTGGACGCGGAGGCCCTGGAACGCCACCTGTGGCGTGAGCCGACCCCGGGGCGGCCGGCCAGGCGGCTGCCCTCCTGCGGCTCCGCCGTGGGCTGCGAGATCCGGATCGTCGATCCCGAGACCCGGGCGGTGGTCCCGGACGGGCGGATCGGCGAGATCTGGGTCCGCGGCAGCGGGGTCGCCCACGGCTACTGGCGTGACCCGGGCATGACGGCGCGGGTCTTCCGCGCCACGACGGCCGACGGTGAGCGCGACTTCATGCGTACCGGGGACCTGGGCACCCTCGACGGCGGTCACCTCTATGTGACCGGCCGCCTCAAGGACGTGATCGTGGTGGCGGGGCGCAATCTGTACCCCCAGGACGTGGAGCGCACCGTACAGCGGGTCAACGCGCTGTTCGGACCGGGGACCGCCTTCGCCGTTCCCGGTGAGCGCGAGCGTGTGGTGGTCGTCCAGGAGCTGCGCACCCGCAGCGGCTACGACCTCGACCTCGCCGCGCTCGCCACCCAGGTGGAGCGCTGCCTCACCGAGGAGTTCGACGTACACGTCGGCGGTGTCCTGCTGGTCCGCCCCGGCACCGTACGCCGTACGACCAGCGGAAAGGTGGAGCGTTCCGCGATGCGCGAGCTGTTCCTGCGCGGCCGTATCCGTCCCCTGCACCAGGAGCTCGACATGGATCTCGTGACGGGGCCGGACGCGCTGGCCGGATGAACCCGGGCGACAGAGGGGACTGGTGTGAACCACGTACCGCACGACGAGCGGCACGAACGGGAGTTCCTCACCTGGCTGACGCGCCGGATCTCGGACTACGCGCGCCGGGAGGTCGGGCAGGAGACCCTCCTGGTGGAGTGCGGACTCGACTCGGTGGCCCTGCTGAGTCTCTACGGGGACATCGAGGCGGAGTTCGGCTCACTGATCGACCCCCAGGACATGTGGGTGTACCCCACGGTCCGGGAACTGGCCGGCCATCTGGCGGTCCGCCGGGTGCGCGTGAAGCGGCGCGAGCGCATCCGGGTGGTGTTCGTGTTCGTCGGCCAGGGCAGCCAGTACCCGGGCATGGCCGAGGGCCTCTACCGCCATTCCACCAGCTACCGACTCGGCCTGACCTGGGTGGACGAGGTGCTGCGGCCCTATCTGGGCCGCTCGGTGGCCGACCTGATCCTCAGTCAGGATCCCGGCATCGACCGGACGTCGCTGTCCCAGCCGGCGCTCTTCGCCGTCGAGTACGCCCTCGCGCGGACCCTGCTGGACGCCGGGGTACGTCCGGTGGCCGTACTCGGTCACGGGCTCGGGGAGTTCGCCGCGGCGACGGTCGCCGAGGCCCTCACGCCGGGGCACGCGGCCCGGCTCGTCGCGATGCGGGGCGCGTTCATGCAGCGGCTGCCGACCAACGGCGGCATGCTGGCGACCTGCGCGGATCCGTACGAGGCGGCGGAGGTCTCCGCGTCCGAGCCGGGGGTGTCGATCGGCGCCATCAACGCGGCCCGGGCCACCGTGCTCTCCGGCGATCTCGACGGGCTGGCGCGGGTCAGCGACAGGCTGGCGGACGCCGGCATCTCCAGTCGGCTCCTCCCGGTCGGGCACGCGTTCCACTCGCCGCGCATGGAGGCGGTGGTCCCCGGGTTCACGGCGGTGGCGGGGCGCTTCCCCGACGTCCTGCCGCGCGTCCCCTTCTACTCGACGGTGTACGGAAGGGAGTTGGCGGAGCCGCTCGGCGCCGCCTACTGGGCCCGGCAGATCACCTCACCGGTGAGGTTCGCCGAAGCGGTCCGGCGGATGCTGGCCCAGCTGGACCCCACCCATGTGGTGGAGATCGGCCCGAAGGCCGTGCTGACCCCGCTGCTGCGCCGGATCGGAGGCGCGGACGGACCCCGGTGCCTCGCGGTGTGCCACGGGCCGGAGAGCAACGCGGTGGACCTCGCCGGAGTGCTCTCCGCACTGAACGCAGGACCGCTCGCCGAGGACCCGCCGGGGCCATGACACGGCGACCGGAAGCCGGCGTCACGGGATCCAGTCGGCCTCCTTGGCGATCCGTATGGCGTCGATCCGGTTGCGGGCGTTGAGCTTGGCGACGATCGCCGTGAGGTAGTTGCGCACGGTGCCCTTGGTCAGATACAGGGAGGCGGCGATCTCGGCGGCGTCCGCGCCGCGGGAGGCGAGCTGGAGCACCTCGGCCTCGCGGGGCGAGAGCGGACACTCCACCGCTTCCCAGGCGGAGAGGGCCAGTTGGGGATCGAAGACCCGTTCCCCGGCGGCCACCGCCCGCACCGCGTGGGCGAGCCGGTAGGGCGGCGCGTCCTTGTGGAGGAAGCCGCAGACCTGGGCGGACAGGGCCCGGCGGACCATGCCGGGCCGGCCGAGGCTGGTGAGGATGAGAACACGGCAGCTGGGTAGCCGTTCGTGCAGTTCGGTGGCGGCGGTGATGCCGTCCATGCCGGGCAGATCGATGTCGAGGACGGCCACATCGGGGCGCGTCCGCAGCGCGGTCTCCACGATCAGGTCCCCGCGGTCGACGGAGGCGATCACCTGGAAGTCCGGCTCCAGTTCGAGGAGGGCTATCAGTGCTCCCCGGACCATGTGCACATCCTCGGCGAGCAGAATCTTCACCGACAGCATCGATTTCCCCTGATCAAGCGTGTCCCCGTGTACCGCAGGTGCAGTGGCGATTATGCGTTGCTCCCCGCGCCAGTGACCACTGTCGCGGGAGGAATCGGTCGGACGGGTACCTCTGCCATGAGCCGGAACCGGCCGTCGTCGTCCACTTCGGCGGTCAGTCGGCCGCCGACGGCGTCGAGCCGGGTGCGCAGATTCTCCAGGCCGCTGCCGACCGGAGCGGTGGACGGGCCCTTCTCCACCACCCCGTCGTTGACCAGGACGAGCCGTACGGTCTTGTCCTCGCGGACCGCCCTGATGTCGAACGACTGGGCCTTGCTGTGTCTCAGGACATTGGTGATCCCCTCCCGCAGCGTGGTCGCGAGCGCGGTGTCCACCGCCGGGTGCAGCCGGCCGCAGGCAATGTCCATGGTGATCCTTATGTCCGCGGCGGCCATGACCGTCGCGGCCGACTCCGCCTCGTCGGCCAGGGACATCTCGCGGTAGCTGCGGGCCACCAGACGCGCGTCCGCGAGGGCCTGCCGGGACACGTTCAGCACCGAGGCCACCTCGTCGAGGGCACGGCCGGGGTGGGTCGGTACCAGCCGGTGGATCAGCTCGCACTTCAGTGTGATCGCGGAGAGGCTGTAACCCAGCAGGTCGTGCACGTCCCTGGAGAAGCGCAGCCGCTCCTGCGCGACCGCCATACGTGCCAACTCGGCCCTGGCCGCGTGGACTTCGTGCACCAGGTCGGTCAGCCGGGTGAGCCCGTAGAGGATGAGGCCGGTGAGCAGGGTGGTGAGGGGCGCGTAGATCTGACTGATCAACGGAAGGTGCAGCGCGAAGGCGTAGCCGCCGATCGCCGCCGCCAGCAGGCCGAAGAGGATCCAGGACACCGGACGGGGCAGCATGAGCAGGATCGAGGCACCGAGAATCCCGCCCATGCTGCCCCAGGTGATGCCGAACCAGACGAACGGCAGGAAGGTGAGGACCGCCTGGATGGTGAGCGTGAGGATCCGCCACCGCATGGGCCGACGCCGGGTCCGCGGCGAGGTGTGCAGCAGTTGCACCCCGCACAGGGCGGTCACACAGGCCAGACAGAGGATCAATTTGCCCGGACTGGGCTTCGCCCACAGGACGTTGAGCAGAAGAACCGCCGCGTAACCGACGAGGGTGGTGACGGTGATGATCTTCGAAACGTGCGTAGCCGGAATATCTCGTTCCGGGCGGGGTCTTCGTATCCCGCCCCCGCGCGGTATTGGTCTTGCCCCCTGTTGTCCGGCCCCGGGTCTCTCGAGAACACCGTCATGAACGAGTCCGGTTTCCGGATGACGGAAGGGGTCGGTCATGAAGTGCCTCCTCGTCAGACCGTTGGACTTGTGATCGAAATATACGGTGCCTGATCCATCGGAGGTTGGCCGAACGGCTATTAAATTACGCGAATATGGGAATCGGGTTCAGGCGTTCGTAAGCAACCGGTTGCTCGCGAAGACCGAGGCGAACGGGAACGTCGTACAGACGCCCGGGAGCGAACCTCGCCCAGTAGTGCCGCAGGCCCGGCACCAACACCTTGACCACGGGTAGAGCCACGTCGGGCAGCGTCTGGTCGAGGACGAGCAACTCCATCCCGTGCCGTGCCACGAGGGCGCTCGCCGCCTTCACGTCATCGAGCAGATCGGTGCGGAAAACCCGGGGGAAATGTTGGGGTGACCGAGCTGATTCGACGTGATCCGGTAGGAGGTATGGCTGATTCCTGATGGTTGCCCGAGTCCACCAGGAGAGGATCTCCGGATCGTCGACTCCATATCCGGTACCGTCCTCCCGAGCGCCTGCCGCGGGCGACAGAAGTTGTCCCATTTCGGTGACCGCCCGGCGCAGTGCGAGCCGGGGATCGAAGTGCGCGCCGAAGCCGAACGCGATGTCCTCGGCGGGTTTGTCGGTGCGCCGGGACAGCGCCACGATCACCGGAATGCCAAGATCCGAAGTGAGGTCGAGCGCCCACACCTCACGATTCAAGCGCTCGTATGTCTCCCGCAGTTCGGCGAGCCAGGGCTCGTCGAAGGCGTCCAGATCGATCGCGGGCTGCCGGGTGCGGTTGTACCACCACAGGGCGACCGCGTCCCGCTCCACGAGTTCCAGGAACCCCTGGACGATCGCGTCCTCCAGGCTGCTCCCGGCGGCGTTCCCGTTGGAGTCGGCCCAGGGCAGGCCTTCGGTCGCGGGGTTGGTGAAGTAGAGCATCGAGGTGGGCAGCAGCCGCTGCCGGCCCGTGGTGAGCGAGTGGACCGGCGTCCACTCGATGGTGCGCCGGGGATCGAAGGGGGCGCACACCTGCTGGAACGCCCCGTGAGTGGCGTTCCACCGGACGCGGTCCCGCAACTGCCGCTCGTGGAAGAGCTGGCAGTCGTTGGGGTGGAGGGCCGCCTCGCCGAGCTCCTCGAACGAGCCGAGGACAACGGCCTCGTCGCCCTGCCGGGTTCCGCAGAAACGTTCCACCGCCTCACAGAGGGCCCCGGCCTCCGCCTCCTCCGCCGTCACGCCCTTGCCGCCGCTCAACTGCCGCAGCCCCCTGCGAACCTCGGACGGCGTGTGGCCGGCCAGCGCCAGGTTGTGTCCGGAGAGAAAGCTGGTGACACCCTCCGGGGCGTTCGGATCCGGGGCGACCTCCGAGACGATCCCGGTGACCGGGTCTGCCAACTGCCGGTACCGCTCCAGTACTTGACGGGCTGTTAGCGAACGGTGGTTCGAGCCGGTGTGCCGCGCCTTGGGACGGGAGGCCAGCGGTATCGGCTCGAAGGCGCGCCGGGCCACCAGGGAGCCGTCCCCGCACCGCGGACACTGCGGCCTGCGGGTCACCGTGTGGTGCGCGGAGCGCAGCGTGCAGGTGTCCAGGGTGTACACGCTCCGTGCGTTGTCGTGCCGGACCCCCGCGATCCACTTGGCGGCCTCCAGTACGGCCGCCTGGATGCCCAGGGCCCGGCCCGCGGCCAGCGAGGCCTCCGGCACCGGCAGTGGTGCGGTGAATCCCCCGGCGCGGCACACCGCCTCCTCCGCCGAGCGGTGCGCGCGCAGCCGGTGTGCCAGACAGGACCAACAGGGGCCGTCCCCGGGCGAGAAGACCGGCCCGACCCAGAACTCCGGGCCGCCGGGCTTGGCCGGCAGCCACGGGCGGGACGCGGCCCGCATCCGCAGGTCGACCTCGCCCAGCTCCGGTGCGAGGTAGTCCTCGCACAGGACGAGCGCGAGGCCCGCGCCGGGGCCGCCGTCGTCCTCGTCCACGACGGTGAGGCCCGTGGCCCGGCAGGCCGCGACGGCGGCCGCCCGGTCGGCCTGCCCGACGCCGATCACCTCCACCGCCGTACGGGCGAGGTTGGCGATGGCGGCGCTGCCGTTGCCGAGCAGGTCCCAGTAGGCCGGGCCGGCCGTGTCCGCCGGCTCCCGGGGGGCGGCTTCCCGGTAGCCGATGAGGTCGGCCCTCGCCAGCTCGCCCACCACCCGGCCGGCCTCGGGGGCCGGCATCCGGGCGGCGGCCTCGCGCAGCAGGCCGGGCAGGGTGCGGGTGCCGTCCAGGAGCGGGGCGAGCGCCACGATCTCCGGTCCGTGCAGCACCTGCACGCCGCGCGCCGAGAGCAGGTAGACGGCCTTGTCGCCGATCGCCTGGACTCTCAGATGCCGTTTGAACCCCACGGTGGGGGCGTCGGTGGCCGGAGGCCGGTTCACCATCGGGGCGCCACCGCCGGGACCTTCGGCTCCTCGGGGGTGGGACCGGCCGTGGTCCAGGTCGGAATGGCCATGGCTCCGGCGGCGGACCGGCTCAGGTCCTCGATGACCACACCGGCGCTCGCGGGCGCCCGCACCGCGCCGGACAGGCCGAACTCCGCGAGGACGAGGGTGGGGCTGTTCTCGTAGCGCCGGCCCAGTTCCGGCTCCAGGCCGGCGCGGGCGGTCAGTTCGGCGAAGCGGAGATCGTCCTCGACGAGGTCGACGGCGACGAGTGCAGGTTTGGTGAAGAGGGTGTCCATGACAAGGGTCCTTCCCGTGGGGAGTGAGTCACATTCGGCGGATTCGAGCGGATGCTCTCCGTCTGTGCGGTGATTTTGAGCCGAGCGGGACTGGACAGGGGAGTGCGGGAGTCATGGGATGACTATGAACTTTTCATGATTGTGTTCATGTGTTGCTCACTGGGCGGCCCCGGCCATGGATGGGAGCCTGCCCTGCACCGAGCGAGGTTGGCCCGGGTCTGGTTTCAGGGGATGCGACCTAAAGGGGAGAGCGCGCTATGGAGATCAAGCTACTTGGGCCGCTGACCGCTCACGAACAGGGGGTCTCGGTCGTCCCCAGCGCGGCCAAGCCCCGGCAGATACTCGCGCTGCTCGCCCTGCAGGCGGAGCACGTGGTCACCGTCCCCACGCTGATGGCGGAGATCTGGGGAGAGCGGATCCCGCGCAGCGCGTCCACGACCCTGCAGACGTACATCCTCCAGCTGCGCCGGAAGATCGCGGCCACCCCCGCGGAGCCCGCCCGCAGCGCGAAGGATGTCCTCGTGACGCAGTTCGGGGGTTATCTGCTGCGGGTGCGGCCCGGCCAGATCGATGTTCAGGAGTTCGAACAACTGGTCGCCGACGGGCGGTCGGCCTACGACGCCACCGACTACCGCACCGCCTCACGCCTGCTGGGCAACGCCCTCGCCCTGTGGCAGGGCCCGGCCCTGGTGGACGTACGCACGGGCAGCATGCTCGAACTCGAGGTGCTGCGCCTGGAGGAGAACCGCATGGCCGCGCTGGAGCGGCGGATCGACGCCGACCTGCGCCTCGGGCGGCACGCCGAAGTGGTCCCGGAACTCAGGGTCCTGACCGCCCGTCATCCCATGCATGAGCGGTTCTGCGCGCAGCTCATGCTGGCCCTGCACCGGTCCGGCGGGTCCTGGCGGGCGCTGGAGGCCTACCAGCGGCTGCGCGGCGCCCTGGTCACGGAGCTGGGGCTCGAGCCCTCGGTGTCACTGCGGCAGCTCCACCACGCGGTGCTCTCCGGTGACACGGTCATGGACCAGCAGACCGCGGGAGTCGACTGAGGTCCGCCGGCCTCGGCCGGCGCTCAGCCCGCCGGACGCGCTCCACCCCGTCTTCAGCCCCCTTTGAGCAGTGGTTACTACTTTCGGGCGATGACGACCTTCGACGAACTCCTGGCCGCGGCACCCCGGCCCGACCTGCGCCGGGCGACCGCCGGGTTGAATCTTCTGAAGGAAGAAGTGAGCCGGGGCCCCGACCCGGACGCCACGCGCCGCCAGCACGCCAAGGGGAAGCTCACCGTCCAGGAGCGCCTCGACCTGCTGTTCGACCCGGACACGTTCACCGAGATCGAGCCCCTGCGCAGGCACCGCGCCACCGGCTTCGGCCTCGAGGACCGCAAGCCGCACGGCGACGGTGTGGTCATCGGCTGGGGCCAGGTCCACGGCCGTACGGTCTTCGCGTACGCCCATGACTTCCGTGTCTTCGCCGGCGCTCTGGGCGAGGCCCACGCCGCGAAGGTCCACAAGGTGATGGACCTGGCGCTCTCCGCCGGGGCGCCCCTGGTCGGCCTCAACGACGGCGCCGGGGCCCGGATCCAGGAGGGTGTCACCGCGCTCGCGGGGTACGGCGGGATCTTCCAGCGCAACACCCGCGCCTCGGGGGTCGTCCCGCAGCTCAGCGTCATGCTCGGCCCGTGCGCGGGCGGCGCCGCCTACTCCCCGGCGCTCACCGACTTCGTGTTCATGGTCCGCGGGACCTCGCAGATGTTCCTCACCGGCCCCGACGTGGTGCACGCGGTGACCGGCGAGGAGATCACCCACAACGGCCTCGGCGGCGCGGACGTGCACGCCGGCGTCTCCGGAGTCGCCGGGTTCTGCTACGACGACGAGGGCGAGTGCCTCAAGGACGTCCGCTACCTGCTCTCGCTGCTGCCCCAGAACAACCGCGAGCTGCCCCCACACGCCCCCGGCACCGACCCGGTCGACCGGCGTACCGACGCCCTGACCTCGATCGTTCCCGCCGATCCCGCCCAGGCGTACGACGTGCGCGCGGTCATCGGGGAGATCGTCGACGACGGCGAGTTCTTCGAGGTGCACGAGGCCTGGGCCCGCAACGTGGTGTGCGCGTTCGCGCGGCTCGGCGGACAGGTCGTGGGCATCGTCGCCAACCAGCCCGCCGCGCTGGCCGGGGTGCTGGACATCCACGGCTCGGAGAAGGCCGCCCGTTTCGTCTCCATCTGCGACTCCTTCAACATCCCCCTGGTGACCCTGGTGGACGTGCCCGGGTTCCTGCCCGGAGTCGACCAGGAGCACGGGGGGATCATCCGGCATGGGGCGAAGCTGCTGCACGCGTACTGCAACGCCTCAGTCCCGCGCATCTCCCTCGTACTGCGTAAGGCGTACGGCGGCGCATACATCGTCATGGACTCCCGCTCCATCGGAGCTGACCTGTCCTTCGCCTGGCCTACGAACGAGATAGCCGTCATGGGCGCGGAGGGAGCGGCGAACGTGGTCTTCCGGCGCGAGATCGCCGCCTCCGAGGACCCGGTGGCCACCCGCGCCCGACTCGTCGAGGAGTACAAGTCGGAACTGATGCATCCGTACTACGCCGCCGAGCGGGGACTGATCGACGACGTGATCGACCCCGGCGACACCCGCCGCACACTGATCCGCGCGCTCGCCATGCTGCACGGCAAGCACACCGTGCTGCCCGACCGGAAGCACGGCAACGTCCCGCTGTGAGGCGCGGCCGGACTGCGGCTGTGAGGCGGGCCGGACTGCGCTGTGAGGTGAGGCCGGACCGGGGTGGCGGCCGCCGTAACCCGGAATTTTCAACAAAGTGTTGACGTCTTGTCGTCGGACGGCGTTAGCTGGGCGCAGCCAGCCCGGTGTGCGTCCAGCACGCCGCCCCGCACGCACAAGGCCACGGAGGCATGCCGTGACGTCGAGTACGACCCCTGGCGGCCTCGCCCGGTTCAACGCCCTGGAGGAGTCCGCGGCCCGCGCCGCCCTCCACGAGGCCTGCGCCTCGACGGCCTGGGGACGGCACCTGCTCGCGAAGCGCCCCTACGCCACCACCGAGGACCTGTACGCGGCGAGCGACACCGCGACGGCCGGACTGACCGCCGACGACCTCGCCGAGGCGATGGCCGGCCACCCGCCCATCGGCCGCCCCAGGCCCGGTGACTGGACCTCCGCCCGTGAACAGCGCGGTATGGCCGGCGCCTCCGAGGAGCTGAAGGCCGAGATGCTCGAACTGAACCTCGCCTACCAGGAGCGGTTCGGCCATGTCTTCCTGATCTGCGCGACCGGCCTGACCGGCGAGCGGATGCGCGACGCCGTGCGGGAACGGATCGGAAACACGCCGGAGCGGGAGCGGGAGATCGTCCGCACCGAACTGGGGAAGATCAACCGCATCCGGCTCGGCAATCTCGTACAGGAAGAGCAGTGACAGACCAGTGACACACATGAGCACCGACGCCATTGATCCCATCGCCCCCGTCGCCTCCGTGTCCACGCACATCCTGGACACCAGCGTCGGACGGCCCGCCGCGAACGTCGCCGTCCGGCTCGCCGCGCGCGGCGGACGGGAAGCGGGCTGGCGGGCGCTCGGCGGCAGCGCGACCGATGCCGACGGGCGGTGCAAGGACCTGCCGGCGCTGCCGGAGGGCACGACCCAGGTACGGCTCGACTTCGAGGTCGAGGCCTACCTGGAGAAGAAACAGGCCGATGCGCAGCAGGACGCCCCCGCGAATCGGGACAGCGGTGCGGCGGGAGCGTTCTTCCCGGAGGTGGCGGTCACGTTCGCCGTCGTACCGGGCGAGCACTACCACGTACCGCTGCTGCTCAACCCGTTCGGCTACTCCGTATACCGAGGGAGCTAGCAGCACATGACCGATTCAGTCACGACCGACGCGGCGGGGCCCGGCCGCCCCGTGTTCCTCGGCCAGAACCAGTACGGCAAGGCCGAGAACCGCGTCGTGCGCGTCACCCGCGACGGCGCCACCCACCACATCAAGGATCTCAACGTCTCCGTGTCGCTCTCCGGCGACATGGACGAGGTCCACCTCTCCGGATCGAACGCCAACGTCCTGCCGACGGACACCACCAAGAACACGGTGTACGCCTTCGCCAAGGAGCACGGCATCGACTCCGCCGAGCAGTTCGGCATCCACCTGGCCCGGCACTTCGTGACGAGCCAGGAGCCGATCCACCGGGCGCGCATCCGGATCGAGGAGTACTCCTGGGACCGGATCGAGGCGGCCGGGGAGGGCGAGCACTCCTTCGTCCGGCAGGGCCAGGAGACCCGGCTGACCCAGATCACCTACGACGGTTCGTCGTGGGAGGTGGTCTCCGGGCTCAAGGACCTCGTCGTGATGAACACGACCGACTCCGAGTTCTGGGGCTACGTCAAGGACAAGTACACGACGCTCCCCGAAGCCTACGACCGCATCCTGGCGACCCAGGTGTCCGCGCGCTGGCGCTTCAACTGGTCCGACGACACACGGGAGATGCCCGACTGGGAGGACTCCTACGCGCAGACCAGGGGACATCTGCTCGCGGCCTTCGCGGAGACCTACTCGCTCTCCCTCCAGCAGACCCTCTTCCAGATGGGCGCGCGGATCATCGAGCGGCGGGACGAGATCGACGAGGTGCGCTTCGCCCTCCCCAACAAGCATCACTTCCTGGTGGATCTGAAGCCGTTCGGGCTGAAGAACGACAACGAGGTGTACTTCGCCGCCGACCGGCCCTACGGCCTGATCGAGGGCACGATCCTGCGGGACGGCGCCGAGGCGCGCATCCCCGCCGACCTCACCAACCTCTAAGGACGTTCGAACGATGGTTCAGCGCATCGTCATCGAGAACTGTGCGATCGCGACCGTGGACGCCGCCGACACCGAGTACGCGTCCGGCCATGTGGTGATCGCCGGCAACCGCATCGAGTCGGTCGGCCCGGGCAGAGCGCCCGAGGGCCTCACGGACGTGGTCCGGCGCATCGACGCGAGCGGTCATCTCGTCACCCCCGGCCTGGTCAACACCCACCACCACTACTACCAGTGGATCACCCGGGGCCTGGCCACCGACCACAACCTCTTCAACTGGCTGGTGGCGCTGTATCCGACGTGGGCGCGCATCGACGAGCCGATGGTGCGGGCGGCGGCGCAGGGCTCGCTGGCCATGATGGCCCGCGGCGGTGTCACGACCGCCATGGACCACCACTACGTCTTCCCGAAGGACTCCGGCGACCTGTCCGGGGCGATCATCGGCGCGGCCCGCGAGATGGGCGTCCGCTTCACTCTCGCCCGAGGCTCGATGGACCGCAGCGAGAAGGACGGCGGGCTGCCCCCGGACTTCGCCGTCGAGACCCTGGAGGGCGCCCTCGCGGCGACCGAGGCCACGGTCGACGAGCACCACGACCCCTCCTTCGACGCCATGACCCAGATCGCGGTCGCGCCCTGCTCACCGTTCTCCGTCTCGACCGAACTCCTGCGCGAGGGCGCGGAGTTGGCGCGGCGCAAGGGCGTACGGCTGCACACGCACGGCTCGGAGACGGTCGAGGAGGAGCAGTTCTGCAAGGAGCTGTTCGGCATGGGCCCGACCGACTACTTCGAGTCCACGGGCTGGCTCGGCGAGGACGTGTGGATGGCGCACTGCGTCCATATGAACGACTCGGACATCGCCGCCTTCGCCCGTACGAGGACGGGCGTGGCCCACTGTCCGTCCTCCAACGCCCGGCTCGCGGCGGGCATCGCACGCGTCCCCGACATGCTGGCGGCCGGTGTCCCGGTCGGCCTCGGCGTCGACGGCACGGCGTCCAACGAGTCCGGTGAACTCCACACCGAACTGCGCAACGCCCTCCTCATCAACCGCCTCGGCGCACACCGGGAAGCGGCGCTGAACGCCCGACAGGCGCTGCGCCTGGGCACGTACGGCGGCGCCCAGGTGCTGGGCCGGGCGACGGAGACCGGGTCACTGGAGCCGGGCAAGCTCGCCGACCTGGTCCTGTGGAACCTGGACACCCTCGCCCACGCGTCGATCGCCGACCCGGTCACCGCCCTTGTCTTCGGCGCGGCGGCCCCGGTCACCGCGTCCTTCGTGAACGGCGAACAGATCGTCGAGAACGGGCGGCTGCTGCGCGTCGACGAGGACGAGATCGCCCGCTCGACACGGGCGGAGGCCCGCAGGCTGGCCGCCCTCGCGGCGAGCGCCTGAGACGCCGGACGCGCCTGATCAGGGGGTTCGAAAAGAGCTCCGGTCGAGGGGAGGACAGCTCTCGGCCGGAGCCGCCGTCACCGCCGGGGGCCGATGAGGCAACGGTCCGGGCGGCGGCCGGCTCGGCGCGGCGAAGGCGCTGGAGGCGGAGCAGGCCACCACCGCCGGCGTCCGCAAGGTGTTCCGGGCCGACGGCACGCCGAGCCGGCACGCGCGTCAGAGGCCGAACAGCTGCGGCTGGGACGCCAGTGCGCGGAAGTACTCCTTCGGGTCCGCGACGAGTTTGCGGGCTGTGAGGTCCATCAGCCCGCCGACCGCCGTGATCTCGGCGGCGACCGTGCCATCCGTTTTGCGGATCGTCTGCCGCATACGGAACGTCTTGCCCTCGCTGAACGTGAAGTCGCACGTCACCTCGACCTCGTCGCCCGCGCGCAGTTCCCGCTGGTAGCGGATGGTGGTCTCCAGGGCCACCGGACCGACTCCCTTGGATATCAGCCCCTGTTGGGTGATCCCGGCGGCGTGGAGTAACGACCACCGGGCGTGCTCCGCGTAGTTGACATACACGCTCTGGTTGAGGTGCCCCTGCACATCGGTCTCGTACCCGCGCACGGTCACCGGGACGGAAAACGGTTCGGCCACGACTTTCCCTTCACGACTGGTCGATGAGGGCGCAAGCGTACTGAGCGGTCGCTCGCGGGTCTCAACTGCCCACGCGCACAGCCCGGTTACGTCCGCCGGGGCGACGCCAGCAGATAGCGCACGCCGGTACGCGGCTCGGTGTACTCGCCCGCCTGCCAGCCCGCCTTCTCCAGCGTGGCCGCGCAGGCCCGCAGCGCGTCGGCGTCCGGTTCGCGCACGGCGACGGCCTCCGGCTGCGGAGTGGCCCGCACCCGGTAGCCACCGCTGCCCGCACCCCCGTCCGCCGGGCGGTGACAGGCGGCCTCCAGCGCCAGCGCGGCGGCCTGCACCAGATGCGTACGCTCCCAGCCGCACGGACGGTCCACGGCCCCGTCCGTGTTGGTCATCCGACGCAGCTCCAGCAGCCCCTGCCAGGCACTGTGCACCTCACGTGTCCGGGCGGGCCCGGTGACCGGTATCTCCTCCTCGCCGCCCACCCGCGCGGCGAACACTCCGGCGACCCCCGGAGCAGGGGCGGGCTCGGCGGCGGCAGGCGCGGTCGTGGGCCGCTCCTCCTCCCGGACGCGATGACCGGCGGGCGTCAGGAAGTGATCGTGCGGTGGCCGTGGATGCCGGAACGCGAGCCCACGCTTCACCAGCGCGGCGAGCTGGAAGTCCGTACCCCGCAACCGGCCGGTGACGGGGTCGGCGGCGTCGATGACGCGTCGCTGGGCGGCGGTCGGCGGGCGTGTCATGACGTACTCCTCCCAGGTCGTCGACAGGTGCGGGTCGACCGGTGGACCCGACCCTTTCGAAGACTACGACCAGGGACTGACATCGCGAGCCCAGCGCTCCAGCTCGGCGAACTCGCGCTCCCCGAGACCCCTGCGCGGGTCGATCCGCAGCAGCAGGGCCCGCCCGGCATGATGCTCGGCCACATGGCGGACGTCGAGGTCGGTGATCAGGTCGTCGACCCAGACGAAGGGCCGCCCGGCGGCCCACTCCACGACGCGCCGTGTCTTCCAGCACAGCCCGTCGGGGTCCTCGGTGAACAACAGGTCGGTGAACTCGATGACCGGCAGGTCGGCGGGCAGCCCGATCGCCGGGCCGATCATCTCGTTGGCCTCGTGCATCCAGGCGGTGGCCCACGCCAGCTCGTACGGCAGGGTGAGCAGCTGGGCGCCGTGGCCCGGGTGCAGCCGAATGCGCAGGCCCCGCCGGAGCCGCCGGGAGCCCGGTTTCTGGCGGGAGGACCAGTCGGCGGGATGCACCCGGCGGCTCACATAGCCCCGGTGGCGCAGGAGCCGGGCGCGGAACGGGTTGAGGGGGCCGTCGACGTCGAGGAGCAGCAGCGGTCGGTCCGTCATGAGGACGGGATACCCATGACGGACGGCAGGTGACCCCGCCCCTGCGGGCGCTACTGCCGGTAGCCGCTCAGGAAGCGGCCGATCCTGCTGATCGCCACCTCCAGGTCGTCGGCGTGCGGGAGGGTGAGGATGCGGAAGTGGTCGGTGGAGGGCCAGTTGAAGCCCGTGCCCTGGACGACCTGGATCTTCTCCTGGAGGAGCAGGTCAAGGACGAACTTCTCGTCGTCGTGGATCTTGTGCACGGCCGGGTCGAGGCGCGGGAACGCGTACAGCGCGCCCTTCGGCTTGACGCACGAGACGCCCGGGATCTCGTTGAGGCGTTCCCAGGCACGGTCGCGCTGTTCGCGCAGCCTGCCCCCGGGGGCGGTGAGTTCGTCGATCGACTGCCGGCCGCCGAGCGCGGCCTGGATGGCGTACTGCGCGGGCGCGTTGGGGCACAGGCGCATCGACGCGAGCATCGTCAGGCCCTCGAGGTAGCTGCGCGCGTGCTGCTTCGGCCCGGTCACCACCAGCCAGCCGGAACGGAAGCCGGCCACCCGGTACGTCTTGGACAGGCCGCAGAACGTCAGGACGACCAGGTCGGGGGCGAGCGCGGCGGCCGAGTGGTGCACCTCGTCGTCGTAGAGGATCTGGTCGTAGATCTCGTCGGCGAAGACCATCAGGCCGTGCCGGCGGGCGAGGTCGAGGATGCCCTCGATGATCTCCTTGGGGTAGACCGCGCCGGTGGGGTTGTTGGGGTTGATGATGACGACGGCCTTGGTGCGGTCGGTGATCTTCGCCGCCATGTCGTCCAGGTCCGGGTACCAGTCGGCCTGTTCGTCGCAGAGGTAGTGGACCGCCTTGCCCCCGGCGAGGGTCGTGACCGCGGTCCAGAGGGGGAAGTCGGGGGCGGGGATGAGGACTTCGTCGCCGTCCTCGACCAGGGCCTGGACGGCCATCGAGACCAGTTCCGAGACGCCGTTGCCGAGGAAGACGTCGTCGACGTCGACCTCGAGGCCGCGTTCCTGGTAGCGCTGGGCGACGGCCCTGCGGGCGGAGAGGATGCCGCGCGAGTCCGTGTAGCCGTGGGCCTGCGGCAGCATGCGGATCATGTCCTGGAGGATCTCCGGCGGTGCCTCGAAGCCGAAGAGCGCGGGGTTGCCGGTGTTGAGGCGCAGGACGCTGTGGCCCACCTCCTCCAGTGCGTTGGCGTGCTCGATCACCGGTCCGCGGATCTCGTAGCAGACCTCGCTGAGCTTGCTCGACTGCCGGAACTCCATGCGCTTACGCCCCTCCGGTTCGTGGTGATGCTTGGTTTTACCAAGTTCCCGCTTGGAAAGTCCAACAACATGTCTAGACTGCGTCGCATGTCACCTCGCCGAAGCTACGACCAGTACTGTTCCACCGCTCGCGCCCTCGACGTCGTCGGCGACCGCTGGACCCTCCTGATCGTCCGGGAGCTGCTGGCGGGCCCGCGCCGCTACACCGATCTGCACGCGGATCTCCCGGGCGTCAGCACGGACGTACTGGCCTCACGGCTGAAGGACATGGAGCGCGACGGCCTCACGACCCGACGCCGGCTGCCCCCGCCGGGGGCCGCGTATGTGTACGAACTCACCCGCCGGGGGCGGCAGTTGCTGCCCGTCCTCCAGGCGCTGGGGGAGTGGGGCGCGCCCGAACTGGGCGAGCGCCGGCCCACGGACGCCGTACGGGCGCACTGGTTCGCGCTGCCGTTGCTGCGCGGACTCGAGGCGGTGGGCGGGGCGAGCGGCGGGGGACTGGTCGAAGTCCGGCTGGAGGAGGGCGAGTTCCATCTGTACGTCGGCGCCGAGGACGTTCCGGTGTACGGCGCCGGGCCCGCCCCCGGTGAGCCCGACGCCCGTCTGTCGATGGACACCGGGACGTGCGCGGCGGTCGGCCGGGGAGAGGTGGGCGTGCTCGACGCCGTACGCGACGGACGTATCGAGGTGACCGGCGAGGGGACGCTCGCCAAGGCCCTGAGGGAGGGCTGAGGAGGGACGGGGTGCCGGATGGCAGTGGTCCGGAAACGGGCATGCCCGCCGCACTACCGTGCGCGGCGGGCATGTTGACGGACCGTCAGTGAATGGTCAGGCGCCCGGCGGGACCTGCCTCGGGCGGCCCATGCCGCGCGTCAGCGCGTAGCCGCCGACCCCCGCCAGGGCCGCCAGCACGCCCCCGATCGCCGTCCAGACCCAGCGGTCGGACCACCAGCCGGAGGACCAGCCGTCGTCGGGCTCGATGCTCGACAGCACCGCGGAAGCCGCCGAACTGTCCTCCTTCTCCTCCGACTTGACCGCGATCCCGGGGACCAGCGGCTCGGCGAGCGAGCCGTCCACCGCGGCCGCACCACCGATGTCCTTGGAGTCGACCCGGATCTCCGCGCTGACCGGCAGACCGAGGTCGGAGGTCGGAAGGTCCACCGCCGTCAGCCTGACGTAGTACGTGCCCGGCAGCGGGTCGTTGGCCCACTGCTCCGACCAGGCGCGGACCGTGCGCAGGGTGCACGCCAGCTCCACGGACGCGGTGCCCGCGGCGGCGGTGCGCGTCTGCGCGCCGTACTGGCAGGCCTGGCGGCGCCGCAGACCGTCGTACACATCCAGCTGCCACGCCTCCGAGGCGTGCGTGTCCGGCAGCTTCACCGTCGCTTTGACGGTGGGGCGTTGGGTGGCGTCCGCCGGGAACGACCAGTACAGGTAGTCGCCCGCCGAGCCGCTTGCGGTGGCCTGTTCGCCCTGGTCGATCTCCGTCGCCGTACGGAACGACGTGCCCGCCGAGGTGGGGGCCGCGCTGCCGTCCGAGGGGCTCGCGGAGGGCGAGGCGTCGGCGACGGCCGGGGCCGCGGCCAGCCCGAGCAGCAGCACGGCCGAGCCCAACACCCGCGTACCGCCCACCAGTTGCTCCCTGACCACTCTCATCACGTGTCCTACTCGCATCAGTTGGTCCTCCAGACCGCGACCCGCCAACGCGAGATCCAGCCCCACAGGACACCCGTGAGGAAGCCGACCAGGACGAGCGTGCCCAGCAGCCACCAGCCGCGGCCGAGGCCGAAGGAGGCCACGTCGCTCGCCTGGCTCGGGCCGTCGACGACGTCGACGGTCAGCTCGAGCGGCAGACCGGGCGCGGACTTCACACCACCGGCCGCCGAGAAGGAGTTGGTGACCTGGAGACACACCGTCTCGGCCGTCGACTCGTCGTCGTCGGCCTCTGCCTTCGCATAGCGCAGACCCGTCGAGATGACATCGGTACGCCCGGTGCCGTTGCCCTCGCCGCGGACGATCTCACGGCCGTGCGTGGTCACCGCCCGCAGCAGCACCCCGTAGTCGGGGTTGACGGCACGGTCGGCCGCCACGCTCACCGAGGCGCGCAGTTCCTTCCCCGGGTCGACCTCGACGCGGTACCAGCGCTGGAGGCCGAACTCCTCACGGTCCGTGTACAGCCCGGACTTCACGACCGGCGCGTTCGCACATCCGGCCGCGCCCTCGACGGCCACCGGCGTCACCACCGGGTCGGCGGCCCGGACGACCAACTGGTTGACCTTGTCGGCGAGTTCGTCGGTGTGCTCGACCGAGGTGTACGTCCCGCCGGTTGCCTCCGCGATACAGCTGAGCTGCTGGCGCATCTTGGTGTTGGGGACCAGGCCCAGGGTGTCGATGGTGAGGCCGATGCCCTTGGCCGCGATCTCCCGGGCCACCACGCACGGGTCGAGCGGCGCGCAGGTGTCCTCACCGTCGCTGATCAGCACGATGCGCTTGGTGCCCTCACCGCCGTCGAGGTCGGTGGCGGCCTTCAGCAGCGCGGGGCCGATCGGCGTCCAGCCGGTGGGCGTGAGTGTCGCGACCGCCGTCTTGGCCTCCACGCGGTCGAGCGGGCCCACCGGGTAGAGCTGCGCGGTGTCCTTGCAGCCCTCCTTGCGGTCGTCGCCGGGGTAGTTGGCGCCCAGCGTGCGGATACCGAGCTGGACCTCCTCGGGGGTCGCGTCCAGCACCTCGTTGAACGCCTGCTTCGCCGCGGCCATCCGCGACTGGCCGTCTATGTCCCGGGCCCGCATCGAACCGCTGACGTCGAGGACCAGATCGACCTTTGGTGCGAGGGCGGTGGTTTCGTCGGCGACGGCTGAGGCCGGGACCGCGATCCCGGCCGCCAGGGCGGCGAACAGGGCGCAGGCGCCCGCCGCCAGCCGTTGTCTTGTGATCATCGATGGATCCTATTGACCCGTGGCGACCCGCTTCAAAACGGGTCCCTCAGCTCCCTCCCCGCTTCACCTCTCCCAAGGGGTTGGGCAGTTGGGTCCACAGGTCGCCGGGCGACTCCGGCGACAGCCGCATCAGGGTCAACGCCTTGGTGGGCAACGGCTGTTCGAGCAGCGCCAGGAGATCGGGAGTGTGCGGCAGCCCTCGTACCGCCGTCTCCAGTGCCGCCCGCAGCGCCGCCTCACCGCCGGCGGTCGCACCCAGCGCGCCCGCCACCAGCGAGCCGAACAGCTTGCGGCGCAGGGTGGTTTCGTCGTCGGTGACGATCCGTCCGGTCAGTTCCGGTACGGGGATGCCGTGCCGGGCGAGCCGGGCCGGGCTGACGCGGATGTCGGCGAGGTCGCGGTAGACCAGCCGTACGGGATCCCCGGTCGCCGAGAGCACGACGAGGAGGTTCTGGCCGTGCGCCTCGAGGGCGACGCCCAGATCGAGCAGCCGCAGTCCTACGGTGAGGGCGAGACGCGTGAACTCGGCCAGCCAGGAGGGGGATCGGGGAAGTTCCGTGCCGGCCAGCGCCCCGACGGGGACGACGTGCTCGCCCGCCGCCGCGTCCGCGTACAGGTCGGGCGGCTCCCTCAACACCGCCGCCAGATCGGGGGAGTCGGCGGTGACCGCGCCGAGGGTGCGGGTGATGTGCAGCAGCCCGTCGAGACGCGCGGCCATCGACTCCATGAACGCCGACACGGTCGCCGCCGTCCCGATCGAGTACGGCGAGATGTCCCGTACCGAGGAGGTGAGCCGCGCGCTCAGCGCCGTCTTGAGATGCGGGCCGCCGTCCGGCACGGCGAGGCTGCGCAGGGACATCAGCGGATGCGCCGACAGCTGTCCCCTGCTGGGGAGTTGGAGCACATGCTCCGCCTGCCAGGGATGCACCGGGATCAGCGGACGCCCGCCGTCCCACAGCCACTCGGGCCACTCGCCCCGCACGCCACCCGCGTCCCCCGTCACCAGCGCCAGCTCCACCACCGGCCGGTGCTCAGGACCGTACGCGAGCTGCTCGGCGACCGAGAACCCGGGCCGGGAACGGCAGTTGGGGTGGAAGGGATGCCCGTCGACGACCCGCTGCTCCCACTCCCACCCGGCGACAGGGTCCTGCGGAGCACCTTCCTGGTTCGCCCGGGACAACGCCAACGACGCGACACTGTGGCCGAGTTCGGCCGCGAAACCGGGACCGTGCGGAACGGCCAGGTCCGTCATCAGCCGCACCGGATCGTCGTACGACACCCCCGCGAGCCGTGTCCCGAGCCGTACGGCGGTGACGCGGTCGTCGACGGCGTACGGATCGGCGTACGGGCCCTCCAGCCTGCGGCCGTCCGCCAGCAGAAGACCGCCGGCGTGCTCGCGGCGGACGATCCACGGCAGCGGCTCGTGGACGAGCGCCCGCCACAACCGGGTCAGGACGGCGGCCCGCGCCCCGGGCAGCTCGGCCGCGTAGCGCGAGGCGAGGTCGGGGCGTACGGCGGCCAGTTCGTCGGCGACCTCGGCCTCTGCGCTGCTGGGACGGTGCACGGCGGGCTCCTCGGGTACGGGTTTGGGTGCGGGTAAGTGCTGGTGAGCGGGCGGGGACGACGACAGACATACTGATCGCCAGTGCACCGCGGGAAACCGCACGTGGAAGAGCACCGTAAGAAACGAAGGAAACGCGTGGACTCCACCATGCCGCCCACCACGCCCGAGGCCGTGCCCGCGCACGACGGCATCGGGGCGCGCGCCGACGCGTACGCGACCGCGCCCCTGCTCAACTGCCTGCTCCGGGAAGTGGCACGGCCGGTGCCAGGACCGGGCGAGCCGCGGGTGTACCGGCTGCCGAGCGGGGAGCGTCTGCTGCGCGTGCGCGGAGGACGGCGGCCCGCGGCGCCCGAGGTGAGCACGGACGGCACCTGGCACCGGGTCGGGCACGCCGAACTCGTCAAGCTCGTCGCCGAGGAACTCCGGGCGCACACCGGCCTGTCCAACCCCGAGCTGCCCGCCGAGATGGCCGACAGCCGGGACACGGTCGCCGCGCTGCTCACCGCCCGCGCCCGTATCACCCCGCCCGAGGACCCGTACCGGCGCTCCGAGCAGTCCCTCCTCACCGGGCACCCCTACCACCCGGCGCCCAAGGCACGCGGGGGCGGCCCCGTCGCGGGCTGGCTGCCGTACGCGCCCGAGGCGTACGCCGCGTTCCCGCTGGTGCTGCTCGCAGTGCGCGAGGACGCGGTCGTGGAGGAGGGCGACGTGTCCGCCCTGGACGCCTTCGGGACGGCCCCGCCCGGCTACCGGCTGCTGCCGGCCCACCCCTGGCAGCTCGACCTCGTCGGCCCGGCCCTCACGGACGCCTTCGCCGACGGCCGGCTGATCCGGCTGGGCACGGCCGGCTTCGACACCTGGCCCACGGCGGCGATCCGCACGCTGTACGCGCCCGGGCACGACCTCTTCGTCAAGTTCAGCCTCGACGTCCGCATCACCAACGACATACGCCGGCTCTGGCGCCACGACCTGCTGAAACTGCGCCGCACGGACAGCGCGGTCGCCGCAGCCGCAGCCTCCTGCGAGACCCCCGGCGCCTGGCTGAGCGACCGCGGCTACCGCACCGCCGACTTCGCCTTCGAGGCCCTGGCGGTACTGGTCAGGGACGGCCTGCACGATCACGTCGTCCCCGGCGCCACACCGCTGCTCGCCGCCGCCCTGGTGGAGGGCTTCGACGGCACCCCGCTGGACGGTCTCCGTGACCCCGCCGCCTGGTGGACGGCGTATCTGCGGGCGGTCGTGCCCCCCGCCCTCGAACTGTTCGCCCGGCACGGCGTCGTCGTCGAGGCCCACCTGCAGAACTGCCTGATCGCCGTCGACGGCGCCGGACAGCCCGTACAGGCGCTGTTCCGGGACGCGGAGGGCGTGAAGCTGCTGCCGGAGGTGAGCCGGACGGCCGGGTGGGAGCGGCTGATGTACTGCCTGGTCGTCAACCACCTCGTCGAGATCGCCGAGGCACTGCGCGAGCGCCACCCGCACCTCGACCCCTGGCCCGCCGTACGCACCGAATTCGAACGCCAGAGCCGCCGTCTCGACCTCCCCGAGGCCGCCGCCCTGCTCACCGCGCCCACCCTCCCCGGCAAGACGAACCTGCTGCTCCGCTGGACGGGCGCGGACGGGGCGGACGCCCGGTATCTGCCCCTGCCGAATCCGCTGCGCGAATAATCCGCCGGGCCGGACGACCCGCTCATTTACAGTGGCCCGTGTGCTGCGCGAAGTGACTGCTGTTCGATACGTGACCCCGCTGAGGTCGGGCGGCTCCGTACCCGGGGTCGTCGAGGCCGACGACCTCGGCACGTATGTCGTGAAGTTCACCGGCTCGGCGCAGGGCCGCAAGGCGCTGGTCGCCGAGGTGGTCGTCGGGGAACTGGCGCGCGCCCTCGGGCTGCGCTTCCCCGAGCTGGTCCTCGTCCACTTCGACCCGGCCACCGGCGCCCACGAGCCCCACCAGGAGGTCCAGGACCTGCTGCACGCCAGCGCCGGCCTCAACCTCGGCATGGACTACCTCCCGGGCGCCAAGGACTTCACCCCGGAGACGGCTGCCGCGTTCGACGTCGACCCGCTGGAGGCGGGCCGGATCGTCTGGCTGGACGCCCTGACCGTCAACGTGGACCGTACGACGCACAGCTCCAACCTGATGGTCTGGCCCACGTTCGGCATCGCGCCGCCGCGCCTGTGGCTGATCGACCACGGCGCCGCCCTCGTCTTCCACCACAGGTGGGACCTGTCGGCCCCGGACAAGGCCTATGACTTCCGCCGCCACGCCCTCGGCGGCCACGCCCCGGACACCCTCGCCGCCGACGCCGAACTGGCGCCCCGTGTGACGGAGGAGCTGCTGCGCGAGGTCCTGGCGGAGGTGCCGGACGCCTGGCTGGAGGTCGAGGCGGGCTTCGCGACCCCGGACGAGGTCCGGGACGCCTATGTGACGTACCTCCACGCGCGCGTGCGGGCGTCCGCGTCGTGGCTGCCCACCGACTTCCCCGGCCGCGAGGAACTCGCCGCCGAGGACGCCCGACGCGCGGCGAAGACGGAGCAGGGCCGGCCGGACTGGCTCAAGCGGGTCCCCGACCTGCACGGCAAACCGGCGGCGGAACGGGATTGGTCGGCGCATCTCGGATGACGGACACACAGTGGGTGGAGATCGACATG
Organism: Streptomyces sp. NPDC047042; assembly: GCF_040644035.1. NCBI lineage: Bacteria > Bacillati > Actinomycetota > Actinomycetes > Kitasatosporales > Streptomycetaceae > Streptomyces > Streptomyces sp. NPDC047042. The sequence goes on from NZ_JBEYVP010000006.1 coordinate 146,601, forward strand.
GACGCCGTGCACCGGGTGGAGATCGAGTACTGCACCCAGTGCCGCTGGCTGCCCCGCGCGGCCTGGCTGGCGCAGGAGCTCCTCACGACCTTCGAGACCGAGCTGACGGAACTGTCCCTGAGGCCCGGCACCGGAGGCGTCTTCGTCGTCCGCGTGAACGACGAGGTGGTGTGGGACCGGCGCGAGCAGGGCTTCCCCGAACCGGCGGCGGTCAAGCGCCTCGTACGCGACCGAGTGGCCCCGGACAAGTCCCTGGGCCACTCGGAGAAATGACGTACGCCGTGCTCAGCCCTTGAGCTGCTCGTACGCCGGCAGGGTCAGGAAGTCCGCGTAGTCGGCGTCCAGGGAGACCTGGAGCAGCAGGTCGTGGGCCTGCTGCCAGTGGCCGGCCACGAAGGCCTCCTCGCCGATCTCGGCGCGGATGTCGGCGAGTTCCTCGGCGGCGACCTTGCGGGCCAGCTCCGGCGTGGCCCGCTCGCCGTTCTCGAACTCGACGCCCGCGTTGATCCACTGCCAGATCTGCGAGCGGGAGATCTCGGCGGTGGCCGCGTCCTCCATGAGGTTGAAGATGGCGACCGCGCCGAGCCCGCGCAGCCACGCCTCGATGTAACGGATGCCGACCTGAACGGCGTTGACCAGTCCGTCGTACGTCGGGCTCGCCTTGAGCGAGTCGACGGCGATCAGGTCGGCGGCCTCGACGTGGACGTCCTCGCGCAGCCGGTCCTTCTGGTTCGGGCGGTCGCCGAGGACCGCGTCGAAGGAGGCCATGGCGATCGGGACCAGGTCGGGGTGGGCGACCCAGGAGCCGTCGAAACCGTCGCCGGCCTCCCGGTCCTTGTCGGCCTTGACCTTCTCGAAGGCCACCTTGTTGACCTCCTCGTCACGCCGGGACGGGATGAACGCCGCCATGCCGCCGATCGCGTGGGCGCCCCGCTTGTGGCAGGTGCGGACGAGGAGTTCGGTGTAGGCGCGCATGAACGGGGCCGTCATCGTCACGGCGTTGCGGTCCGGGAGGACGAACTTGGCGCCGCCGTCACGGAAGTTCTTGACGATGGAGAAGAGGTAGTCCCAGCGGCCCGCGTTCAACCCCGAGGCGTGGTCGCGGAGTTCGTAGAGGATCTCCTCCATCTCGTACGCGGCGGTGATCGTCTCGATGAGGACGGTCGCGCGGACGGTGCCCTGCGGGATGCCGACGTAGTCCTGTGCGAAGACGAACACGTCGTTCCACAGGCGGGCTTCGAGGTGCGACTCGGTCTTGGGGAGGTAGAAGTACGGGCCCTTGCCGAGGTCGATGAGCCGCTGAGCGTTGTGGAAGAAGTAGAGGCCGAAGTCGACGAGGGCGCCGGGCACCTGCTCCCCGTCGAGCTGGAGGTGGCGCTCGTTGAGGTGCCAGCCGCGCGGACGCATGACGACGGTCGCGAGTTCGGCGTCGTCCTTGAGGGCGTACGACTTGCCGCTCGCCGGGTCGGTGAAGTCGATCTTGCGGGTGTAGGCGTCGGCCAGGTTGACCTGACCGAGGACCACGTTCTCCCAGGTCGGCGCGGAGGCGTCCTCGAAGTCCGCGAGCCAGATCCTGGCGCCCGAGTTGAGGGCGTTGATCGTCATTTTGCGGTCGGTCGGGCCGGTGATCTCGACGCGCCGGTCGTTCAGGGCCTCGGGGGAGGGGGCGACCCGCCAGGAGTCGTCGGCGCGGATCGCGGCCGTCTCGGGGAGGAAGTCGAGGGTCGAGGTGCGGGCGATCTCCGCACGGCGCTCCGTGCGGCGCGCGAGCAGTTCGTCACGCCGGGGCGTGAACCGCCGGTGCAGCTCGGCCACGAACGCGAGCGCCGCGTCGGTGAGCACCTCCTCCTGCCGGGGCAGGGGCTCGGCGTCGACGATGGCCAGCGGGGACGGCGCTGGTGCGGACATGAGCGGTCACTTCCTTCAGCGGGCTGCTGTGGGCGAACTGATGATTCTGTTTCTGTCAGTGGATGCTAGTTTCCTCATCGTGGAAGTTCAATAATTTGTTGATGTCGAGATTCCTCGTGGCGAGAAGCCGTCACGCGAGGCGCTCCAGGTCGTCCGCCGTGTCGATGTCGTAGGGCTGGGCCACATCGCCGCATGCCACGAGGGTGATCGTGTCCTCGTGGGCCCTGAGGTAGTCCCGGGCGCCGCGATCGCCGAGTGCCGCCGCCTCGACGCCCGCCCAGTGAGCGGCACCGAACAGCACCGGATGCCCCCGCGTTCCGTCGTACGAGGCCGCCGCGAGACTCTCCTCGGACGTGTACGCGGCGAGGACGCGAACCATGGCCTCCGGCCCGATGCCCGGCTGGTCGACCAGTGAGACGAGGGCCGCGCGGGCCGGTGTGCCGCGCAGCGACGCCAGGCCGGCCCGCAGCGAGGACCCCATGCCCTCCTCCCACCCCGGGTTGTCCACCAGGACGCATCCGGGCAGCGCCGCCCGCTCCCGCACCTCGTCGGCACGCGCTCCGAGGACGACATGGACCGGGGCGCAGCCCGCCGCGAGCAGGGCCTCGGCCGCGCGTTCGACGAGGAGGTGTCCTCGGTGTTCGAGCAGGGCCTTGGGGCGACCGCCGAGCCGGCGGCCCCCGCCCGCCGCGAGCAACAGCCCTGCCACCTGGTCCGGTTTCTCCGTCATGCCTCCTGCATACCTGACGCGACGTCGGACCGGCGGTGTTCACGGGCTGAATTTCGGTCCGTGGTGTGGCGTCGGTCGCGTGGGTGGCGTTTACTGTCCCGCGTCCGGCGGCGCCCGACCAGCGCGGCGGGGCGTACGGGGGGCCTGCGCGGGGGCGCGAGTCGGGGGACAGGTGGGGGAGAGCTGTGTTGCGGAGCGTGGGACAGAGGTCGGTGGCCGGCAGCGACGAAGATCCGAGAGTGGCGGAGTTGCGGACCGCGGTGTCCCGGCTGCGCCGTGAACTCGCCGCGCATCCGGCCGAGTTCCCCGACCGGGGCATCGCCGAGGACGAACTGGCGTGCCTGGCGGCGATGACGGTCACCGGCAGCCCGGAAGTTCCGCGGCTGCGCCGCTCGTTGCTCCTGATCGCGGGCGCGATCGGCTCGGTCAGCGCGCTCGGCCGGGGACTGTCGGAGGTCCGCGCGGCGGTGGAACGCTTCGGCAGCCCGTCGCGCTGAGCGGCGCGGGGGCGGGCCGTGCGGGTGGGTATCGGCTGGGGCCGGCTGAGGGTGGGTGAGGGCCGGTGAGGGCTGGGGGTCGGCTGCGGGTGGGTGGGGGCTGGTCGCGCAGTTCCCCGCGCCCCTGATCTGCGGGTGGGCGGGGGCTGGTCGCGCAGTTCCCCGCGCCCCTGAAGGCGTGTTCCCCTGGCCGGTGGAAACGCTGCGGTCGACTCGGCGGCCCGTCGCGCTGAGCGCCGAGGGGCCGGCTGCGGGTGGGTGGGGGCTGGTTGCGCAGTTCCTCGCGCCCCTGAAGGTGTGTTTCCCTGGCCGGTGGAACAACGTCGCGTTCTACTTCGGAGAGGTCGAAGGAGACGCGTCGCCGGGGCGCGGAAGGCGTGCGGCGGTCTCAGTGGCCGGCGGTCTGGGTGGCGCACGGGCCCGAGCGGGCTAGGTGGACCATGGCGCGGTAGAGGGCGGTGGGTGTCGGGGCGTCGGGGACCTCGGGGATCGGTGCGCCGGGGGCGGCGTAGGAGCGGATCATGTGACCGACCAGGCGGCGCCAGGTGTCGGGGGCGGCGTCACCTCCGGCGGCGATGACGCCGGCGTTGGCGATCTGGAGGATGACGAGGTCCTCCGGGACGAAGTCCTCGCGCAGGTGCCCGCTGGTCCGGGCGCGGGCGATGAGCTCGACGAAGTCGTCGTACGACTCCCTGCGGCGGGCCTCCAGCGCTTTGGCGGCGGGGAAGGCCATGGTCAGGACGTCCGCGAAGCCGCGGTCGGCGGCCTGCATGGCGCAGACGGCGTGGATGTAGCCGGTGAAACCGCGCCAGGGATCGGGGTCGGCCAGTGCCTCGGCGGCGGCACCGGCGTAGCCGTCCATGCGGTCGGCGAAGGCCGCGTTGATGAGCTCCTCCCGGGTGGCGAAACGCCGGCTGAGCGTGGCTTTGCCGACGCCCGCCTCACGGGCGACGGAAGCCATGGACACGCCGAGTCCCTCCGTGGCGAAGAGGCGGCGGGCGGCCGCCAGGATGAGATCGCGGTTGCGCTCGGCGTCGGCGCGGAGTTTCGCCTCGGGCTGCTGGTCCGAGGCCCCGTCGGAAGGTGAGGTCATCCCGCCATTCTAGCCAAGTGGAACGCCCGGGCCGCTTCTGCTGTTACGCTCGGCGCCAGCGGAACCGGGAAGGCCGGTCCACTTATGGAGAGGTGCTGTCGTGCGCGCTGTGACTGTGGACTCGGTTCCGGGGGCCCCGGCCGTGACCGAGCTGGACATTCCCCGCCCGGAGGCCGGCGAGCTGCTGGTGAAGGTGGGCGCCGCCTCGCTGAACGGCATCGACATCGCCACCGCCGCCGGCTATCTGCAGGGGATGATGGAGCACCGGTTCCCGCTGGTGTTCGGCGGGGACTTCGCGGGCACCGTCGAAGCCCTCGGCGAGGGCGTGGACGGCTTCGCGGTGGGTGACGCGGTCTTCGGTGCCGTGATGAAGCCGTTCCTGGGTGCGGGATCGCTGGCCGAATACGTCGTCGTACCCGCCGGACACGGTGTCGCCCCGCTCCCGGCGGGCCTGGCCGTGATGGACGCGGGCGCGCTCGGCGTGGCCGGGGCGACCGCGGTGGACAGTCTGGACGCGGTGGCCCTGGCCGAGGGCGAGACGGTGCTGATATCCGGAGCGGGCGGCGGGGTGGGATCGCTGGCCGTCCAGCTCGCGGCCGCTCGCGGCGCCAAGGTGATCGCCACCGCCCGCCCCGGTGCGCAGACCGACTTCCTCACCGGTCTGACCGACTCCGGCACCCGGATCCACGTGGTCGACTTCACCGGCGACCTGGAGAGTCAGGTCCGCGCGATCGCCCCGGACGGCGTGGACACGGCGCTGCAACTGGCGGGCGACATCGCCCAACTCTCCGGCCTGCTGCGCGCGGGCGGACGGATCGCCTCGACCCTCGGCGTGACCCAGGAGGCCGTCAAGGACCTGGACGTCACCGTCCACACGATCATGGCCGACCCGAACGCGTCGACCCTGACCGCCCTGGCCGAACAGGCGGTCTCCGGCGACCTGCGCGTACCCGTCACCGCGACGTACCCGCTGGACCGGGCGACGGAGGCCTTCGCCGCCTTCAGCTCCGGCGCCCCGGGCAAGATCGCCGTCGCCTGCTCCTGAGGTCCGCACACCCACTGACGAGGAGAGTTCAGCATGCCCACCATCGCCATCATCGGTGCCGGCCCCGGCATGGGGCTGGCCATCGCCCGCACCTTCGGCAGCCGGGGCTTCGATGTCGCCCTGATCGCCCGAACCAAGGAGAAACTGCAGACCCTGGTCGGCCAACTCGGCCAAGAGGGCATCACCGCCGAGGCCTTCCCCGCCGACGTCCTCGACCGGCCCTCCCTGACCGCTGCCCTGGACGCCGTGAAGGCGCGCTTCGGCGGCATCGACGTACTGGAGTACTCACCGGCTCCGCACTCACCGGTGCCCGGTCACGTCCTGGCCACCCCCTCCGAGGCCACGGTGGACAATCTGCAGCCGCAGATCGAGTACCTCCTCTACGGCGCCGTCACGGCCACCCGGTCGGTCCTGCCCGCGATGCGGGAGGCCGGCGCCGGAACCCTGCTGTTCACCTCCGGCGGCGGCTCCGTCGACCCCTTGCCGATGCTCGGCAACGTCAACGCGGCCGGTGCGGCGCTGCGCAACTGGGTCGTCAACCTGAACAAGGAGCTGGCCGGCAGCGGTGTGCACGCCGCCCATGTGGCGATCGGCGTCTGGATCGGCGGGGGCGGCCCCGAAGGTTTCCCGACGGCATCGGCAGAGGAGATCGCCCCGCTGTACTGGGACCTCCACGACACGCGCGACCGCTCCGAAGCCGTCTTCAGCGCCTGACCGAACGGACCTGCGTCGCGCCCCGCGAGGGCGCGACCGCTCCCTCCCCTCCCCGTGACGGTGCGTGATCAGAGGCTGAAGACGAGTTCCGCCTCGTCGCGCCTGGTGGTGTGCAGCTCCCAGTAGACGGGGGAGATCTCCTCGGGCTGGGCCGTCGGGAAACCGGGGACGGCCGGCGTGCCGATCGACACGTCGATGCCGACGTGGGCCGCCTGGACGCCGGTGCCGTCCAGTTCCTTGTGGAGGTTGAGCACCCAGTTGCGCAGCGCGGCGGCGGCCGCGTTGACGTTGCCGACCTGCGGGACGGGGTCGATGGAGCCGGCGCCGGTGGTGTAGAGCAGCGTGCCCGTACCGGCTTCCCGCATCGCCGGCAACACCGCCCTGGTCGCGGCGATGGCGCCGTACAGCTGGAACTCCATCTCGTGCTGGACGTGGGCCGGCTCGGCCTCGGTGGGGGTGACCATCGTCGTGGTCAGGCCCGCGACCGGGGAGTACTCCAGGACGTCGATCCCGCCGAACTCCGCGGCGGCGTCCTTGAGCGCCTGGGTGAGTGCGTCCCGGTCGAGTACGTCGGCGGGGAACGCGGCCGCGGTGATGCCCTCGGCGCTGAGCGTGCCGACGAGAGCATCGAGGTTCTCGGGGTTGCGGGAGACGAGGGCGACGTCGAAGCCCTGGGAACCGAAGGTGCGGGCGATGGCCAGGCCCAGCTGGGGGCCGGCTCCGATGATGGCGATGCTGGTCACAGCGATCCTTTCGCGGAACATGGTCGAAGAAGGGGGTATCCGGATAGGCCTATCCGGATCTCCGGTTCCACCGTACCACCGAAAACGGATAGGGTGTACCGCTTGTCGGGCCGTCGGCGCCGGCTGCCATGGGCCGCAGCGGATCCGCAGCCGCAGCCCCTCCCGCACGGGCAGCGCGCCCACGCCCCTCGGCGCCGTGGTCCACCCGGTCCGCTCGGGCAGCGGGGGGCGATCGCCGAGCGTCGGGGGCAGCAGGGGCAGCAGCACGGGGTGACGTTCCAGGAGCTGCTCGTCGCTCAGGCCCCGCCTGCGGCCTTCCGTCAGTTCCGCGAGCGCTTCGCCGGCCGCGGTGGCGCCACTGCCCGCGCCGGACTGGGGCACGGCAGCCTCCTGATTCTCGGTGATGCAGATAAGTGGCCCGGGCGTTCCATTTATTTCTCGCCCCAGGTGTGATGTGCGTCACTCCGTCGGAGGTGGGGGCTGTGAGCAGTAGTCGGATAGGCCTATCCGCTTCGAGTGCTACTCTGCCATGAACCGGAATGGCCTATCCGAATCAAGTAGTGCTTGCGAAAGGACCCGCCGTGACCAGCATGTCGTTCACCGACGCGGTACGTACCTGCCTCATTGCCAAGTACGCCTCGTTCTCCGGTCGCGCACGGCGCGCGGAGTACTGGTGGTTCTCGGTGCTCTACGTGATCGCCACCGCGGTGATCGCCGGGGCCGGCCTCGCGATCGAGGTCCCCCTGCTGAACCTTCTCCTGCTGCCGTTCATCGTGCCCATGCTGACCGTCTCGGTCCGCCGGTTGCACGACACCGGCAAGTCCGGCCGGCGGATGTTCATCGCCCTGATCCCGGTCGTCGGCCCGATCGTCTATCTCGTGGGCATGACGCTCGACGGCACCCCGGGCACCAACCGGTACGGCCCCTCTCCCAAGGCCGTCGCGCAGCCCGTCGCCTGAGCCGATACTGATAGGCCCGGCCTGTCCGGGGCATCGAGCGGAGCTCAGTGGGCGGGGTTGCCCGAGCTGGCCAGGGCCTCGGAGAGGTCGAGGGCGACCTGCTTCAGTATCGGCACGATCCTCTCCGTCGCCTCCTCGGTGACCCGGCCCGCCGGGCCCGAGATCGAGATCGCGGCGGCGGTGGGGGAGCCGGGGACGGAGACCGCGAGGCAACGGACGCCGATCTCCTGCTCGTTGTCGTCGACCGCGTAACCGAGGCGGCGTACGTCCTCCAGGGCGGTCAGGAAGCCGTCCGGGGTCGTGAGGGTCTTCTCCGTCGCGGCCGGCATGCCCGTACGGGCGAGCAGGGAGCGCACCTCGTCCGGCGGGAAGCCGGCGAGGAGGGCCTTGCCGACGCCGGTGGAGTGCGGCAGGACGCGCCGGCCCACCTCCGTGAACATGCGCATCGAGTGCTTGGACGGAACCTGCGCCACGTACACGATCTCGTCGCCGTCCAGAAGCGCCATGTTGGCCGTCTCGCCGGTCTCCTCGACCAGCCTGGCCAGATAGGGGCGGGCCCAGGTGCCGAGCAGCCGGGACGCGGATTCGCCGAGGCGGATCAGGCGCGGGCCGAGCGCGTACCGGCGGTTGGGCTGCTGGCGTACGTAACCGCAGGACACGAGCGTGCGCATGAGCCGGTGGATGGTGGGCAGCGGCAGCCCGCTGCTCACGGACAGTTCGCTGAGGCCGACTTCACCGCCCGCGTCGGCCATGCGCTCCAGCAGATCGAAGGCACGCTCCAGGGACTGGACACCACCGCCGGCGGCGGCGGGCTTGGTTGCGTCGGTGGAGCTGGCGCTGGGCGTCGGCACGGCGCGTTCCTTTCACGGCTGACAGGCGAATGTGCAGCCTACCGGGCGGTTGCTTGACGGCCTGCTTGTATGTAGCTACGTTCTGATTTTTGGAATTCTCCTTCCGTTTTGTGGAAACCTCCAGGTTGTCGCACTCTTGACGGTATGGCGCACGCGGTGAAGACTCCTTCAACAGAACGTTGAATTCCGTTACGTGGAAGTTAACGGCGGGATTCACGGTGACAGAGAGGGGTCGGGGTGTCCGACATCGAACTGGTGCTGCGCTCGACGCGCGTCATCACACCCGAGGGGACGCGTGCGGCCACCGTCGCGGTCACCGACGGCCGGATCGCGGCCGTACTCCCGTACGAGGCCGACGTGCCGCCCGGCGCCCGGCTGGAGGACTTCGGCGACGACGTCCTGCTGCCCGGTCTGGTCGACACCCATGTGCACGTCAACGACCCCGGGCGTACGGAATGGGAGGGCTTCTGGACCGCCACGCGCGCCGCGGCGGCCGGGGGCATCACCACCCTCGTCGACATGCCCCTCAACTCCCTCCCGCCGACGACCACGGTCGACCACCTCCGTACGAAGCGGGAAGTGGCTGCCTCCAAGGCACACATCGACGTCGGTTTCTGGGGCGGCGCCCTGCCCGACAACGTCAAGGACCTGCGCCCCCTGCACGACGCTGGCGTCTTCGGTTTCAAGGCCTTCCTGTCGCCGTCCGGCGTGGACGAGTTCCCGCACCTCGACCAGGAGCAGCTCGGCCGGTCGATGGGCGAGATCGCCGGCTTCGACGGCCTGCTCATCGTGCACGCCGAGGACCCCCACCACCTCGGCACGGCCCCGCAGCAGGGCGGCCCCGAGTACGCGCACTTCCTCGCCTCGCGTCCGCGCGGCGCGGAGGACCGGGCGATCGCGAACCTGATCGAACAGGCGAAACGCCTCCACGCGCGCGTGCACGTCCTGCACCTGTCGTCGAGCGACGCGCTGCCGCTGATCGCCGAGGCGAAGGCGGAGGGCGTACGGATCACCGTGGAGACGTGCCCGCACTATCTGACCCTCACCGCCGAGGAGGTCCCGGACGGCGCGAGCGAGTTCAAGTGCTGCCCGCCCATCCGCGAGGCCGCCAACCAGGACCTCCTGTGGCAGGCGCTGGCCGACGGCACGATCGACTGCGTGGTCACCGACCACTCGCCGTCCACCGCCGACCTGAAGACCGCCGACTTCGCCACCGCGTGGGGAGGCATCTCGGGGCTGCAGCTGAGCCTCGCCGCGGTGTGGACCGAGGCACGGCGCAGGGGTCACTCCCTGGAGGACGTCGTGCGCTGGATGTCCACCCGTACGGCGGCCCTGGTGGGCCTCGACGCGCGCAAGGGCGCCATCGAGGCGGGCCGGGACGCCGACTTCGCCGTCCTCGCGCCGGACGAGACGTTCACCGTCGACCCGGCCGCCCTCCAGCACCGCAACCGGGTGACCGCATACGCGGGCAGGACTCTCAGCGGTGTCGTCAGGTCGACCTGGCTGCGCGGCGAACGCATCGTGTCCGAGGGCGAGTTCACCGACCCGAAGGGACAACTCCTCACCCGGAACCCCTGACCCGATCCCCCTCCCACGGCTCCCACGGCACCCGCACCGGCCGAGGCCGAAGTCCGAAAGGCAGAACTGATCACCGTGACCGCGATTCCGAGCTTCACCGGCGACGCGAAACCCTACGGAGGCGGCGACCCGTACGCGGACCACCGCACCGCGGACTTCCCCTTCACCCAGTACGCCAACCTCGCCGACCGCCGCCTCGGCGCCGGGGTGATCGCCGCCAACGACGAGTTCTTCGCCGACCGCGAGAACATGCTGGTGCCCGAGCCCGCCGAGTTCGTGCCCGAGCACTTCGGGCACAAGGGCAAGATCATGGACGGCTGGGAGACCCGGCGCCGGCGCGGAGCGTCCGCCGAGCACCCGTGGCCGACGGAGGAGGACCACGACTGGGCGCTGGTCCGGCTCGGCGCGCCGGGCGTCGTACGCGGCATCGTCGTCGACACCGCCCACTTCCGCGGCAACTACCCGCAGGCCGTGTCGGTGGAGGGCGTGTCGGTGCCCGGCTCCCCGTCCCCCGAGGAACTCCTGGCGGACGACGTGAAGTGGACGACGCTCGTACCGCGCACCAAGGTGGGCGGGCACGCGGCCAACGGCTTCGAGGTGTCGCTCGAACAGCGCTTCACACACCTGAGGATCAACCAGCACCCGGACGGCGGGATCGCGCGCCTGCGGGTGTACGGCGAGGTCGCCCCGGACCCCGACTGGCTGGCGGTGCTCGGCACCTTCGACGTGGTCGCCCTGGAGAACGGCGGCCGGGCCGAGGACGCGTCCAACCTCTTCTACTCACCGGCGTCGAACACCATCCAGCCGGGGCGCTCCCGCAAGATGGACGACGGCTGGGAGACGCGCCGCCGCCGCGACCGGGGCAACGACTGGATCCGCTACCGGCTGGTGGCCCGCTCGGAGATCAGGGCCCTGGAGATCGACACGGCGTATCTGAAGGGCAACAGCGCGGGCTGGGCCTCGGTCTCGCTGCGCGACGGCGAGGACGGCGACTGGACGGAGATCCTGCCGCGCACCCGCCTCCAGCCCGACACCAACCACCGCTTCGTCCTGCCGGCCCCGGCGACGGGCACGCACGCGCGCGTGGACATCTATCCGGACGGCGGAATCTCCCGGCTGCGCCTGTTCGGCTCCCTGACCCAGGAGGGGGCGGACGAACTGCGGGCCCGCCACCAGGAACTCGGAGGCTGAACCGCCGTACCCGGCGGTCCTTGTCCCTCCCGCTGATGAGTTGCGGGCGCCGGAGGGGTCTGAGCTGATGAACCAGACCCCTCCCAGAGAGCAGGCACCCGCCATGGGCACCCTCACCCTCACGTCCTTCGTCACCCTCGACGGCGTCTACCAGGCCCCCGGAGGCCCCAAGGAGGACCCGCGAGACGGCTTCGAGCACGGCGGCTGGAGCGTCCCGTACGGGGACGAGGACTTCGGCCGGTTCATGGTCGAGGTGTTCGAACGCGTGGACGCGTTCCTCCTGGGCCGCCGCACGTACAACATCTTCGCCTCGTACTGGCCCAAGGTCACCGACCCCGCGGACCCGATCGCGTCCCGGCTGAACGCCCTGCCGAAGTACGTCGCCTCCGCCGGCCTCAAGGACCCCGAGTGGGCCAACACGACCGTGCTGAGCGGCGATCTCGGCAAGGAGGTGGCCGCCCTCAAGGAACGCACCGACCGCGAGGTCCAGGTGCACGGCAGCGGCGCCCTCGCGCAGTCCCTCCTCGCGCTCGACCTCGTCGACAAGGTCCACCTGCTGACCTTCCCGGTCGTCCTCGGTTCCGGCCGCCGCCTCTTCGCGGAGGGCGCCGTCCCGACCGCCTTCCGGCGCACCGGGGGCCGTACGACGGAGGCGGGCGTCTCCATCCAGACGTACGAGTTCGCGGGCCGCCCGGAGTACGGCACGTACGAACTTCCGGACAACGCCTGAGCGGTGGCCTCCTGGTCCCTCCGCCGTTGCTGAAATGGCATGTACATTTATCCAGCCGGGCGGGGTGTCGAGGCCCGGCCGCGAGCCGCCCCCAAGCCTCGCCGGACGGAGAAGTGCACTCATGGACCAGGACGTGCGTCGGCGGCGGCAGGCGCTGTTCCTGCTCTTCCTGCTGGCGGGGATCGCGATGTCCTCCTGGGTGACGCGCACGCCCGCGATCCGGGACCGGCTGGACCTTTCCACCGCGCACATGGGGCTGGTGCTGTTCGGGCTGTCGTTCGGTTCGATGGCGGGGATCTCCTGCTCGGGACGGCTGGTGTCCAGGTTCGGGACGCGGCCCGTCATCGTCTGGGGAACATGGCTGCTCATCGCGGGGATGGCCGCGATCTGCTGGGGGAGCGCCCTGGCGTCGGTGCCGGCGGTGACCGCCGGCCTGTGCGCCTTCGGCGCCGGGATGGGCGTCGGCGACGTGGCGATCAACGTCGACGGCACGGACGTCGAGCGGGTCGGCGGCAGGACCACCCTGCCCGCGCTGCACGGCTGCTTCAGCCTGGGCACGGTACTGGGCGCCGGGGCGGGCATGGCGGCGACGGCGGCGGGCGTACCGGTGTACTGGCACCTCGCCGCGGTCGTCCTGCTCACCACCGCCCTCCTCCTCCACGCGGTGCGGGCCGTCCCGGCGGGCACGGGCCGTGCCGCGCCCGTCGAGGCGCACGAAGCGGGCGCCGGCAAGCGGCGCCCGGCGGTCTGGAAGGACGGGCGGCTGCTGCTCATCGGCGGGATCGTGCTGGCGATGGCGCTGGCCGAGGGAGCGGCCAACGACTGGCTGCCGCTGCTGATGGTCGACGGCCACGGCATGGACGCGACGGCGGGGTCCCTGGTGTACGCCGGTTTCGCCGCCGCGATGACGCTGGGCCGCTTCTGTGGCGCGTTCTTCATCGACCGCCTCGGCCGCACCGTCGTCGTACGCGCCAGTGCCGTCTCGGGTGCGGTCGGCCTCCTCGCCGTCATCGTCTCCGACAACGCTGTCCTGGCCGGAACCGCCGTACTGCTGTGGGGACTTGGCGCCTCGCTCGGATTCCCTCTCGCGCTCTCGGCCGCCGGGGAGTCCGGCCCGGACCAGACGGCACGCGTCAGTCTGGTCGCCGTCATCGGCTACGTCGCCTTTCTCGTCGGACCACCCGGACTCGGCTTTCTCGGCGGCCAGGTCGGCCTGCGTCCCGCCATGTTCGTCGTCCTGGCCTGTGTCGTGTGCGCCGCCTTCCTGGCCCCGGCGGTGGAGACCCGGGCCCGTACCGAGGGCCCGGCCGCGAGGTCGGTCACCGATGCCGACGCACCCGTCACCGCTGACGAGGACCGGGCGGCTCCCGCACCTCGTACGTCCCGGGGCCAGTGAGGACGAAAGCGCGCACGGCTCCGGCTCAGCGAGGTCCAAGGACGCGCTGGCGCTGAGTGCCGAGACCGTCGATCGCCAGCTCCATGACATCGCCCGGCTGCAGCCAGACGGGCGGAGTGAAGCCCATGCCGACACCGGGCGGGGTGCCGGTGTTGATGAGGTCACCGGGCTCCAGAACCAGGAACTGGCTCAGGTAGTGCACGATGAAGTACGGATCGAAGATCATCGTCTTGGTGTTGCCGGTCTGGCGGCGCACGCCGTTGACGTCGAGCCGCATGCCGAGCGCGAGGACGTCGTCGATCTCGTCGGTGGTCGCGAGCCACGGCCCCGCGGGGTTGAAGGTCTCGGCGGACTTGCCCTTGGCCCACTGCCCGCCGCGCTCCAGCTGGAAAGCGCGCTCGCTGACGTCGTTGACGACGACGTACCCGGCGATGGCGTCGCGCGCCTCCGCCACCGAGTCCAGGTAGCTGGTGCGCCTGCCGATGACGATGCCGAGCTCCACCTCCCAGTCCGGCTTGGTGGATCCGCGCGGGATGCGCACGTCGTCGTACGGGCCGATCAGGGTGTTCGGCGACTTGGTGAACAGGATCGGCTCGTCCGGCACCGGCATGCCGGATTCCGCCGCGTGGTCCCGGTAGTTGAGGCCGATGCACAGGATCTGGTGCGGGCGGGCGATGGGCGCGCCGACGCGCTCTCCGGCGAAACGGGACACCTGCCCGGCCGCCGCGCGCTCGGCCACGACGGGCCGTACGCGGTCGAGGCCGCCCGACCCGAAGAACGCCTCGTCGAAGTCGGTGACGACGTCGGAGAGGTCGACGTACGTGTCCTCGTCGAGGCGGGCGATCGGCTTCTCGGCGCCGACGGCTCCGATGCGCATCAGATACATGGGTCAATCTCCAGGCGGTGAAGGGGAGTTCAGCAGGGCCTTCTGGTGGCCGAGGGGTTTCGGACCGTCCAACCTCTGCGTATCGTCCAAGACATTCCAAAGATTAGACCAGCGTATCGATTGTTGGAATGAGATGACATGGCGACCAAACCTGCCAGGACCGCGCTCGTCACCGGAGGAGCCAGCGGCCTGGGCGCCGCCGCGGCCGTACGGCTGCGCGGTGACGGCATCGAGGTGACCACGCTCGACCTGGCCGGCGCGGACATCGCGGCGGACGTGACGGACGCGGCGCAGCTGAGCCGGCTGGCCGGCGAACTCGGGCCCGTGGACATCCTGGTGAACTCGGCCGGCATCGTCGGACCGAACGCGCCGCTGCTCGACACCACGCCCGAGCAGTGGCGGCGCGTCCTCGACGTCAATGTCCTGGGGACCGTCAACACCATGCGGGCCTTCGTGCCCGGAATGCGCGAGAGCGGCTGGGGCCGGGTCGTCAACTTCGCCAGCATGGCGGGCAAGGACGGCAACCCCAACCTGTCGGTCTACTCCGCGTCCAAGGCGGCCGTGATCGCCCTGACGAAATCCGCGGGCAAGGAACTCGCCACCAGCGGTGTGCTCGTCAACGTCATCACGCCCGCCGTCATCGCGACCCCCATGAACGGCTCCACCGCCCCCGAGGTGCTGGACCACATCACCGGGCTCATCCCGATGAAGCGCATCGGGCGCCCGGAGGAGGTGGCCGAACTCGTGGCCTTCCTCGCGTCGGACCGCGTCAGCTTCTCCACGGGCGCGGTCTACGACATCAGCGGCGGAAGGGCCACCTACTGACGCCCTCATCAACCACGGCGGCTCTCGGCGGCGGCGAACAGCGCGAACGACAGCACGAGCAGGGTCACGCTCGCGTAGACCTCGTAGCCGTCAAGAAAACCGATCTTGTGTACGAGGCCCCAGTGCAGGTCGGTGAACTCCTGCAGCAGGCCCGCGACGCCCTGCACCAGAGCGACGAACCCGACGATCTCCAGTAGCTGCTTCATACCGGGATCCTCGCCCGGCGCGCCCTCCGCTTCCATCGGCCGCAGGGCGATTCCCGCTCTCCCGAAGTCGCCGGTCCGCGCCGAATCCGCGCCGAAAGTCTGCGGTGGGCCGACTTTGGTCGACGATCACGAAGCGGGGCGGGCGGCGCGGCCCGTCCCTGCGTAGATTTGTCGACCGTGAGTGGTGACAGGCCGACATCCGTTTCCGAGGCCCCGACGGCATTCCCGGGGCGGCGATGGCTCTTCCCGTCGGCCCTGCTGGAAGAACTCGGTCCGCGACCCGGAAGCGACTCCGGCGCGGACCCCGGCTCCGGCCCCGCGCGGAGATGGCTGGGCCGCTTCGGCACGGCCGCGCGGCCCCGGCGTACCGCGCGGGACTGGGTCGTCGACTTCACCTGCTTCCTGCTGGCCGTCCTCGTCGGTGTGCTGGGCGCGCACGCCCTGGCCGACGACCCGAACACCCCTCATACCGTCGCCCTCGTCGACCAGTGGTTCGGCGCCCTCGCCTGCGCCGCCGTATGGCTGCGGCGCCGCTGGCCGCTCGGCCTCGCCGTCGCGATGGTCGCCGTCAGCCTCGTCTCGAGCACCGCGGGCGGTGCCGGCCTGGTCGCCCTCTTCTCCCTCGCCGTGCACCGGCCCTTCCGGTACGCCGGCCTTGTCGGCGCGGCCTCCGCCGTGGTGGTCCCGTTCTACTACTGGGCGCGGCCCGACCCGGACCTGCCGTACGTCGTCTCGGTGATCCTCAGCATCCTGCTGACCGCGACCGCGGTCGGCTGGGGCATGTTCGTGCGGGCCAAGCGGCAGCTCACCCTGAGTCTGCGGGACCGGCTGCGGCGGACCGAGACGGAGGCCGCGCTGCGGGCCGAGCAGGCGCAACGGCTCGCCCGCGAGGCCATCGCGCGCGAGATGCACGACGTACTCGCCCACCGGCTCACCCTGCTGAGCGTCCACGCGGGCGCCCTGGAGTTCCGGCCCGACGCGCCCCGCGAGGAGGTCGCGCGGGCCGCCGGAGTCATCCGGGAGAGCGCCCACGAGGCCCTCCAGGACCTGCGGGAGATCATCGGCGTCCTGCGGGCAGGCGACGCGGAGGAGGCCGGGCGCCCGCAGCCGACGCTCGCCGCTCTCGACCCGCTCGTGACCGAGTCCCGCGCGGCCGGTATGAAGATCGTGCTGGACAGCCGGGTGACGGCACCGGCCGCCGTCCCCGCCTCCGTCGGCCGCACCGCCTACCGGATCGTCCAGGAGGCCCTCACCAACGCCCGCAAGCACGCCCCCGGCGCCGAGGTCACCGTCCGCCTCACGGGCGCCCCGGGCGACGGCCTGACCGTCTCCGTGCGCAATCCCGCACCTCCGGGGGAGGTCCCGCCCGTCCCCGGCTCAGGGCAGGGTCTCATCGGCCTGACCGAACGCGCGGCCCTCGCGGGCGGCCGACTCGAACACGGCGAGGGAGCGGACGGAGGGTTCGCGGTACGCGCGTGGCTGCCGTGGGGCCCCTGAAGCCGACCTCAACCCGTCGCCGTACGCGGTATCACCCGCAGTCCCGCCTCCCCGTACACCCAGGCCGAGGTCTCCTCGATGTACTCGGTCGGAAAGCCGGGCCGGAACCCGGTGGTCTCGTCCAGCTTCGCCACCAGGCCCGCGGGCAGCGCCAGTTCGGCCGCGCCGAGGTTCTCGGTGAGCTGCTCGACCCGGCGCGCTCCGACGATCGGGTGCACGGCGGGGGAGTGCGCCATGGTCCACGCGATGGCCACCTGCGCCGGGGAGGCGCCCAGCTCGTCCGCCACCGTCTGCACCGCCCGCGCCACCGTGTGCTCGCGCTCCCCGATCGCGTCCACGGACAGCCGCACCGACTCGTCGGGGGCGATGCCACGCGCGCGCGTGTACTTGCCGGACAGAATGCCGTTGTGCAGCGGACTCCAGGCCGCCACCGACATCCCGAACATCTCCGCCATGGGCAGCAGTTCACGCTCGATGTCCCGGTTCAGCAGGCTGTACGGCACCTGCAGCGCCGCGAACTGCGACCAACCCCGCCACTCCGCCAGGGTGTTGGCCCGGGACACCACCCAGGCCGGCGCGTCCGCGATACCGACGTACAGCACCTTCCCCGAGCGCACGGCGTCGTCCAGGGCACGCATGGTCTCCTCGACGGGCGTGGCGCGGTCCCAGATGTGCACCCAGTACACGTCGACGTAGTCGGTGCCGAGCCGGCGCAGGCTCGTCTCCAGGGACAGCGCCAGGTTCTTGCGGTGGTTGCCCGCGCCGTTGGGATCGGAGCCGTCACGCGAGATCGTGTACTTCGTGGACAGTACGAGACGGTCGCGCCGCCCTCTGAGAAGTTCGCCCAGGATCGTCTCGCTCGCACCACCGCGGTAGTTGATCGCGGTGTCGACGACGTTGCCGCCGGCGTCCTCGTACGCGTCCAGGATGCGCGCGCACTCCTCCTTGGGCGCTCCCACCCCGCCCTGCTCACCGAAGGTCATGGCTCCCAGGAAGAGCTCGGAGACACGCAGGCCGGTTCGGCCCAGCAGCCGGTAACGCACGAAAGGCCCCTCACTACACGGGAGTTCAGGTCGGCAATCTAGCCGTGCGGCACACGGAAACGTCCGGGCGCCGCACAACCGTGATGCCGCCGCCGTGATTACGTAGGGCCATGACCGTGATCAGACTGCTCCTCGTCGACGACGACCCCCTGGTACGGGCAGGCCTGTCCTTCATGATGGGCGGCGCCGAGGACATCGAGATCGTCGGAGAGGCCGCCGACGGCGGCGAGGTCGAGGAACTCGTCCGCCGCACCGGCCCGGACGTCGTGCTCATGGACATCCGGATGCCGACGGTGGACGGCCTCGCCGCCACCGAACGGCTCCGGGCTCTCGAGGGCGCCCCGCAGGTCGTGGTCCTGACCACCTTCCACGCCGACGACCAGGTACTGCGCGCCCTGCGCGCGGGCGCCGCCGGTTTCGTCCTCAAGGACACCCCGCCCGCCGAGATCCTGGCCGCCGTACGCCGGGTCGCGGCGGGGGACCCCGTGCTCTCGCCCGCGGTGACCCGCCAGTTGATGGCCCACGCGGTGGCGGGCACGGCCGACACCCGGCGGGCCGGCGCCCGGGAACGGATCGGCGCGCTGAACGAACGCGAACGCGAGGTCGCGGTCGCCGTGGGCCGGGGCCGGTCGAACGCCGAGATCGCCGCGGCCCTCTACATGAGCGTGCCGACCGTCAAGACGCACGTCTCCCGCATCCTCGCCAAACTCGACCTCAACAACCGGGTACAGATCGCCCTGCTGACGTACGACGCAGGCCTCCTGGACGAGGACGGTCGGGACGGCCCCTGAAGCGCGGCGGACGGCCGCCCGGCGCGGTCGCGGCCGCCCTCCCCGCTGCTCACTCCCAGCCGCCCGGAATCTCCGCGAGATGTACGGGTCTGCGCTCCCGTCTGGACAGTTCGCAGGCCTCGGCGACGCGCAGGGCCTGCAGTGCCTCGCGGCCGTCGCACGGGTTGGCGCGTTCGCCGCGCACCACCTCGACGAAGGCCGACAGTTCCGCCTCGTAGGCGGGCCCGAAGCGCTCCAGGAAGCCCGTCCACGGCTTGCTCGCGGCCGGCGGTCCGGCCGGTTCGGTCGACGCGATCGGCGTACGGTCGTCCAGGCCGACACCGACCTGGTCCAGCTCGCCGGCCAGCTCCATGCGGACGTCGTACCCGGCGCCGTTCATACGCGTCGCCGTCGCCGTGGCGAGCGTGCCGTCGTCCAGGGTGAGTACCGCGGCGGCCGTACCGATGTCGCCCGCCTCGCGGAACATCGGGGGCCCGGCGTCCGACCCCGTCGCGTACACCTCGACGATCTCGTGCCCTGTCACCCAGCGCAGGATGTCGAAGTCCTGGATCAGGGTGTCCCGGTACAGACCGCCGGACAGCGGCAGATAGTCGGGCGGGGGCGGCGTCTGGTCCGAGGTCATCATGCGGACGGTGTGCAGCCGGCCGAGCTTCCCGGAGCGCACGGCCTCGCGGGCCCCGGTGTAACCGCTGTCGAAACGGCGCTGGAAGCCCATCTGGAGGATCGTCCCGGCCGCCTCCACCTCCGCGATCGCGGCCAGGGTGGCGGGCAGACCGAGCGCTATGGGCCTCTCGCAGAACACCGGGAGACCCGAGCGTGCTGCCCGACCGATCAGTTCGGCGTGTGCGGAGGTCGCCGCCGTGATCACCACGGCGTCCACGCCCCAGGTGAAGATCTCGTCGACACCCGGTGCGGCCGTGGCTCCTAAACGGTGCGCGAGATCCTGCGCTCGCCCGCTGTCCGCGTCCGTGACGATGAGGGAGCCCCCGACCTCACGATGGCGGCTGAGGGTGTTCGCGTGGAATGTGCCGATTCGGCCCGTCCCGATGACTCCGATGCGCATGAGAACCAAACTGGGGTCCGACCAGGCACGCTGTCAATGCGTATGTCCGGACAATCGAACTACACGACTTCCCGTCAACAAGCACCACAGCTACGCTCGGCCCGTGCCGAAACCAGATGTGGACCCGACAGTGCCGCTGGAACTCCGTGTGGACCGGAGCAGTCCGGTGCCGCTCTACTTCCAGCTGTCCCAGCAGCTCGAAGCCGCGATCGAGCACGGAGCACTCACTCCCGGCAGCCTGCTGGGCAACGAGATAGAGCTGGCCGGACGGCTCGGCCTGTCCCGTCCCACCGTCCGCCAGGCCATCCAGTCCCTGGTGGACAAGGGCCTGCTCGTACGCCGCCGGGGTGTCGGCACGCAGGTCGTGCACAGCCAGGTCAAACGCCCCCTGGAACTGAGCAGCCTGTACGACGACCTGGAGGCGGCGGGCCAGCGCCCCGCGACCAGGGTCCTCGTCAACACCGTCGTCCAGGCCTCCGCCGAGGTCGCCGCC
Source organism: Streptomyces sp. NPDC047042 (assembly GCF_040644035.1). NCBI lineage: Bacteria > Bacillati > Actinomycetota > Actinomycetes > Kitasatosporales > Streptomycetaceae > Streptomyces > Streptomyces sp. NPDC047042. Next base: position 166,840 of record NZ_JBEYVP010000006.1, read on the forward strand.
GCGCTCAACGTGGCCGAGGACAGCGACGTGCACCGCGTCGAACGGCTGCGGATGGCGCACGGCGAGCCGATGGCGTACCTCTGCAACTACCTGCCGCCGGGCCTGTTCGACCTGAACACCGCCCAACTGGAGGCCACCGGCCTGTACCGCCTGATGCGCACCGCGGGCATCACCCTGCACAGCGCCCGCCAGTCGATCGGCGCCCGAGGCGCGACGCCCGAGGAGGCGGAACGCCTCGCCGAACACGAGGGCGCCCCCCTCCTCACCATGCAACGCACCACCTTCGACGACACAGGCAGAGCAGTGGAATTCGGCACCCACACCTACCGCCCCACCCGCTACTCCTTCGAATTCCAGCTCTTGGTACGCCCCTAGGGCGCAGCCCTTAGGGGCGCGGGGAACTGCGCGAGCAACCACAACCCACCCGCACCCGGCGAACAACGCACACCCCCCATTGCTCCCCCGCAACGCACCCCCCTCGCCGGTGAGGCACAATCACTCCCGATGAGCAGCTACCGCGACCTCGCACTCCCCAGGGCACTGGCCGGCTCCGCCAGAGAGGCCGGCGCCCCCATCGGCTCCCGCAGAGCCCCCGCCCTGCGCACTGTCGGCACGCGTGAGCGCCGTTCCCACCTCACGGCCCCCCGCGTGCCCACCGTCGGCATCGACATCGGCGGCACGAAGGTGATGGCCGGAGTCGTCGACGCCGACGGCAACATCCTGGAGAAGCTCCGCACCGAGACCCCGGACAAGTCAAAGAGCCCCAAGGTCGTCGAGGACACCATCACCGAGCTGGTCCTCGACCTCTCCGACCGGCACGACGTGCACGCCGTCGGCATCGGCGCGGCCGGCTGGGTCGACGCCGAACGCAGTCGCGTCCTGTTCGCCCCCCACCTGTCCTGGCGCAACGAGCCCCTGCGCGACCGCCTCGCGGGCCGGCTCGCCGTCCCCGTCCTGGTCGACAACGACGCCAACACCGCCGCCTGGGCGGAGTGGCGCTTCGGCGCCGGACGCGGCGAGGACCACCTGGTCATGATCACGCTCGGCACCGGTATCGGCGGCGCGATCCTCGAGGACGGCCAGGTCAAGCGCGGCAAGTTCGGCGTCGCCGGCGAGTTCGGCCATATGCAGGTGGTGCCGAGCGGCCACCGCTGCCCGTGCGGCAACCGAGGCTGCTGGGAGCAGTACAGCTCCGGCAACGCGCTGGTCAGAGAGGCACGCGAACTCGCGGCCGCCGACTCCCCGGTGGCGTACGGGATCATCGAGCACGTCAAGGGCAATATCGCCGACATCACCGGCCCGATGATCACCGAGCTGGCCCGCGAGGGCGACGCCATGTGCATCGAGCTGCTCCAGGACATCGGCCAGTGGCTCGGCGTCGGCATCGCCAACCTGGCCGCCGCCCTCGACCCCTCCTGCTTCGTCATCGGCGGCGGTGTCTCCGCCGCCGACGACCTGCTCATCGGCCCCGCCCGGGACGCCTTCCGCCGGCACCTCACCGGCCGCGGCTACCGGCCGGAGGCCCGCATCGCGCGCGCCCAGCTCGGTCCGGAGGCCGGCATGGTGGGCGCCGCCGACCTCGCCCGCCTGGTCGCCCGCCGCTTCCGGCGCGCCAACCGGCGCCGCGTCGAGCGGTACGAGCGCTTCGAGAAGTTCGTCGAGACCACCCGCCGCGCCACCCAGGGGCCGCAGTGACCGCCTCCCTGCCCCGCCAGGCCATGACCCCGGACGAGCCGCCCGGGCCGCCCGAGGACCGCGGCCACATGATCCGCCGCCGCGCCCTGACCCTGCTGATCATCGTGCTGCTCATCGGTGTCCCGGCCGGCTATCTGGTGATCTCCGCCAACCAGAGCCGGGACAGCGGCCTGGACAAGGAACGGAAGTGGGCGGCGCGCGGCCTCACCAAGGCATGGCCGTCCAAGGTGCAGCGCCACATCTACGAGGTGCCCGTCCCGCGCGTGGCCGACGGCCCGGGAATCCTGTCGACGAAGGTCGCGTACTACGAGACGAACAACTGGCGCACCAGCCGCCTGTACGTCCAGTTCATGACCACGAACGCGGGGCTCGACTACTTCTTCCAGGCCATGGGCGTCCCCCGGACCAGCCTGAAGAAGAACACGTTCCCCATCAGTGCCCGCGACCAGAAGATCGTCGGCTGGGAGTTCAAGGAACCGGGCTCGTGGTGGGGTCTGGCCCACCCGCAGAAGAACCCGGCACCCACGCAGCACATCGTCGTGAAGTGGGCGCGCGCCAACCACTACATGGTGTACGTCGTCTCGCGAACCACCCCCTGACCGGCCGTGTTGACGGGTTTCGACCTGTTTCCAGGACCGATTGTCAGACCCCGCCCGTACAGTCGAAGACGTCCGACTCGACGGACACGACACGAGGGCGGGAGGTGACGTACGGATGAGCGACGAGACGTCGGCGACGGCGACGGCGACGGCGGACGTGTCCGTGCGCCTCGCGGCCGTCTTCCTCCCCGCCCCCCTCCCGCGCGAGGGCCGCATCGCCTTCTGGGACCCGGCCGGGGACACCGGTCTCCCCGACGGGGGCAACGGTTCCACGGACCTGCGTACGGAACTCACGGTCGTACGACAGCACGGCACCGGCGTCCGCCGCCGCACCACCCCCGCGCTGACGCTGCCCGTCGACGCGGCGCTGCCGCTGCTCGTGCGGGCCCGCCGCGACCCCGCCGCCCACCCCGCCACGGCCTGCTGGGGCGCCGCCGCACTGCACGCCCTCCGCCTCACCGCCCGCGGCCGTCTGCTCCCCGGGCTGACCCCCGCAGGCCACGACGCCTGGCGCGCGGGCCCGCTGGACCCCGACGACATCGCCCACCTCAGGGCCATCGCCGCGGCCCTGCCCCACGAGGGCCACGCGGTGCCTCTGCCCGGTTCCGGCCCCCTGCTGCTGCCCGAACCGGAGGCACTGCTGCGCGCCTTCCTGGACGCCGTCGCGGACACCCTGCCGCGCACTCCGGCGGCGCCCTACGCGTCGGGGCTGCCCTTCGCCGCGCGCCCGGCCCAGCGGCTGCCGGACGCCCAGGACTGGGCTGCGGAGGTCGCCGCGGGCATGGACGCGGGCGTGCGGATCTCGCTCCGCCTCGACCTGTCGGCGTACGAGCTGTTCGACGACCCCGACCGGGTGCGCACCGCCGGTGCGGCGGTCGTCCAGGTGCACAGCCTCGCCGACCCCACCCTCGTGACCGACGCGGCGACCCTGTGGGCGGGCACCGCGGACGCGGCCTTCGGGGCACGCGCACGCGTGGACGCCGCCCTGGCGGTACGCCGCGCGGCCCGCGTCTGGCCCCCGCTCGACCGCCTCACCGAGCAGGACGCGCCCGACGTCCTGGCCCTGACCGAGGAGGAGCTGTACGACCTGCTCGGGGTGGTCGCGACCAGGCTCGCCGCGGCCGGAGTCGCCGTGCACTGGCCACGGGACCTCGCCCAGGACCTCACCGCCCAGGCCGTCGTCCGTCCGGCGCCCGGCTCGGCGAAGGACGGCACCGGGTTCTTCGAGAGCGAGGAACTCCTCCAGTTCCGCTGGCAGTTGGCGCTCGGCGGTGACCCTCTCACCGAGGCCGAGATGGACGTACTGGCGGAGGCCCACCGTCCCGTCGTACGCCTCAAGGACCAGTGGGTGCTCGTCGACCCCGCCCTCGTGCGCAAGGCCCGTAAGCGTGAACTGGGCCTGCTGGACCCGGTCGACGCGCTCTCCGCGGCACTCACCGGCCGCGTGGAGGTCGACGGGGAGAGCGTCGAGGCGGTCCCCGTCGGCGCGCTGGCCGCCCTGCGCGACCGGCTGACGGCGGGCGTCACCCCCGTGGAGCCGCCCCCGGAGCTGCGGGCCCGGCTGCGGGACTACCAACTCAGGGGACTGGCCTGGCTCGACCTCATGACCTCGCTCGGCCTCGGCGGCTGCCTTGCCGACGACATGGGGCTCGGCAAGACGATCACCGTCATCGCCCTGCATCTGCGGCGGGCCCGCGACGAACCGACCCTGGTGGTCTGCCCGGCCTCCCTGATGGGCAACTGGCAGCGCGAGATCACGAGGTTCGCCCCCGGTGTCCCCGTCCGCCGCTACCACGGCCCCGACCGCACCCTCGAGGACATGCTGCCGGGCGGCTTCGTTCTCACGACGTACGGCACCATGCGGTCGGCGGCACCCCGGCTGGCCGAGCAGCGGTGGGGGATGGTCGTCGCGGACGAGGCGCAGCACGTCAAGAACCCGTACTCGGCGACGGCGAAAGCCCTTCGTACGATCCCCACCCCCGCGCGCGTGGCGCTCACCGGCACACCCGTGGAGAACAACCTCTCCGAACTGTGGGCCCTGCTCGACTGGACGACGCCCGGCCTCCTGGGCCCCCTGAAGTCGTTCCGCGCCCGGCACGCGCGCGCGGTGGAGACCGGTGAGGACGAGGAGGCGGTGGCCCGACTCGCCCGGCTGGTCCGCCCGTTCCTGCTGCGCCGCAAGAAGTCCGACCCCGGCATCGTGCCGGAACTGCCGCCGAAGACGGAGACGGACCACCCGGTCCCCCTGACCCGCGAACAGGCCGCGCTGTACGAGGCGGTGGTGCGCGAGTCGCTGCTCGCCATCGAGACGGCGGACGGCATGGCCCGCCGAGGCCTGGTGCTGAAGCTGCTGACCTCCCTCAAGCAGATCTGCGACCACCCCGCCCTGTATCTGAAGGAGGACGCCCCGGGACCGGCCGCGGGCGACCGGCTGGCCGCCCGTTCCGGCAAACTCGCCCTGCTGGACGAGCTGTTGGACACCCTGCTCGCCGAGGACGGCTCGGCCCTGGTGTTCACCCAGTACGTGGGGATGGCCCGCCTGATCACGGCCCACCTCGCGGCCCGCGCCGTCCCGGTGGAACTGCTCCACGGCGGCACTCCGGTCCTGGAACGGGAACGCATGGTGGACCGCTTCCAGAGCGGGGCGACCCCGATCCTGGTCCTCTCCCTCAAGGCCGCCGGCACCGGCCTGAACCTCACGCGCGCGGGCCATGTCATCCACTTCGACCGCTGGTGGAACCCGGCGGTCGAGGAACAGGCCACGGACCGCGCCTACCGCATCGGCCAGACCCAGCCGGTGCAGGTGCACCGCCTGATCACCGAGGGCACGGTCGAGGACCGCATCGCGGAGATGCTGGAGTCCAAGCGGGCCCTGGCCGACGCGATCCTGGCGTCGGGCGAGTCGTCCTTCACGGAACTGACGGACCGGGCGCTGTCCGACCTGGTCTCGCTGCGGGGGACGGTGTGATGACGTCGGAGGAGCGCCAGGAAGGCCGGGAAGGTGGCGACGCGGTGGGGGAGGAGTCGACGGCGGGCGGGCACCCTCTGCCGGACGGACCCGAGCAGGACCGGCCCGCCGATGCCGCGCGCAGGGCGTTGCGCGCCGCCCGCGAGCGCGCGGGCCAGGAGGCGACCGGGACGAGGAGCACGGCCGAGACCCCCGGGCGCGAGGCCCGGCCGGGAGACGCGGCCCGTGCGGCCCTGCGGCGCGCGACACCGCCGACCGTGAGCCGGGCCGACGAGGCGCGGACGGCGGACGACACCGCTCCGGCGGACGACACCGCTCGCCCCGCCGGTGCCGCCCCGGCGGGGCGTCCCGGCACCGGCGATCGCAAGGGCGGGCGTCCCGGGGACGTCGCCCGAGAGGCGCTGCGCGCCGCGCGCGGAGAGGCCCTACGGGCCCGCCTCGACGCGGAAAGGGCGGCAGCCGAGGCCGCCGCCCGGCGTCCCGCCCCGCCCACGCGGAGTCCTGGCGACCTGCCGCACGACGTACGGGAACTGCTCGCCGGTACCTTCCAGCCGCCGACCGACAAGTCCCCGGCGGCAGAACCCAGGGCGCCGAAGACTCCGGACGACGAGCCGCACATGGACACGTCGTCGCCGATGACCGTCGGCGAGGTCCTGCGTGCCGTCGCGCCACCGGCTGTGCGGCACGCCATCGCGGGTGCCGAGGCGACGGAGACATCCTCGGGCGCGTCGCCGCACGTCCCGGACGCGCCGAGGGCCTTGGGCACCCGGCACGTTCCCGGCGCCCCCGGAACGCCGACAACAACCCCGGGCACCCCAGCCACCCCCAACCCCCAAACCACCTCCTCCATGGCTGCCCCCGGCCGCGACGGTGAGCTGCGTCGTACCTTCCCTGCCCTGCCCGCCTCGGGGAGCCGCGAAGGATTCGCGGAGAGCTGGTGGGGGAACGCCTGGGTGGCCGCCCTGGAGGAGGGGGCGCTGGACGCCGCCCGGCTGGTGCGAGGGCGCGGATACGCCGCGAAGGGGCATGTCGACGCCATCACCGTGACGCCCGGACTCGTGCTCGCCTACGTGCAGGGCACCCGGCCGCGCCCGTACCGCGTCCAGGTGCGGCTGCGCACCCTCGGCGACCAGGAGTGGGAACGGTTCCTGGACGCCGCCGTGGCACGGCCCGGACACATCGCCGCGCTGCTCGACAAGGAGATGCCCCAGTCCCTCGCCGAGTGCGGGGTTCCACTGCTGCCCGCCCCGGGCGACCTCGACCCCCGATGCAGCTGCCCCGACTCCGGCCACCCCTGCAAGCACGCCGCCGCCCTCTGCTACCAGACCGCCCGCCTTCTCGACGCCGACCCCTTCGTCCTGCTCCTGCTGCGAGGCCGGGGCGAACGGCAGGTGCTGGACGAGTTGTCCCGGCGCAACGCCGCGCACGCCGCCCGTGCCGCTCAGGAGCAGCGACCGGCGTCCTTCCCCGGGGTACGTGCCTCCGAGGCGCTCACCCCGCGCCCCCTGCCGCCGCTCCCCGCCCCGCTGCCACCCCGCCCGCACCCGGAGCCGCCCCCCGCCTACCCCGCGTCCCCGGGCGGCCCCGACCCCTTCGCGCTGGACCAGTTGGCGACGGACGCCGCCGCCCGCGCCCACACCCTGCTCACGGCCGGCCACGACCCGGTCGGCGAGCTGACCCTGTGGCAGGACGCCGTACGGCTCGCCGCGGCCCGCCCCGGTTCCGGCCTCACCGCCGGCACCCGCGCCCTGTACTCCTCGCTCGCCCGAGCAGCCGGCCGTACCCCGGCCGAACTGGCGCGCGCGGTGGCCGCCTGGCGGCAGGGCGGGCTCGACGGCCTCGCGGTCCTCGAAGAGGCCTGGGATCCACCGGCCGGACGGTTCGACCGTGCCCGCCCCCTCCTCCGAGCCGCCGACCTCCCCGCCTTCAGGCCCTGGCGCAACCACCTCACCCACCCACGCGGCCACATACAGCTGCGCCTGGGCCGCGACGGCTACTGGTACGCGTACGAGTCCGAACCGGGCCACGACGACTGGTGGCCGCGCGGCACCCCCGACCTGGACCCGGTCGGCGCCCTCACGGGCCTCGGCAACCCGACGGAGGACTGAGCGGAGCAGGAAACGTTTACCACGTTCGGGGCCTCCGCTGCTCTCCCGGGGACTCCGCAAGGTGCCCGACATGAAGTAACGTCGGGCTGTGACGGACAACGGGAACAGCGGACGGTCGGCCACCCGGGCGGGCCGTCCTGGCAAGCGGAAGCGGACCGGCGCCCAGCAGGCGGGCAAGGAGCGTCCCAGCACGATCCGGGATGTCGCCCAACAGGCGGGCGTCTCGGTAGCAACCGTTTCCCGTACCCTCGCCGGAAACTACCCGGTCTCCGAGGAGGCCAGGGCCCGGGTCATGGCCGCCGTCGAGACACTGCACTACGTGGTGAACGTGCACGCCAAGGCGCTGTCCGGGCGGGTGGCCGGCCCGGTCGCCCTGGTCATCAAGGACATCACCGGCCCCTCCCTCGCCCATGTCGCCGCCGGGGTGGAGCAGGAGGCCGCCGACCGGGGCAGGCTCAGCCTGGTGTGCGCCACGCACGACGACGCGACCCGTGAGGATGCCCTGGTCCAGCTCATGCGGGAGCAGCACGCGGCGGCCGTCCTCCTCGTGGGCAGCGTCGTGCCGGACGCGGCGTACGAGGCGCGGATGGTCGGTTACGCGCGGGCGCTGGACGCGGCGGGGTCGCGCCTGGTGCTGGTCGGCCGCCCGGCTCCGGCGCCGGGCCTGCCGGTGACGGTCGTCGACTACGACAACCGTGGCGGCGCCTTCCAGGCCGCCTCGCATCTGCTGGCGTCCGGGCACCGCCGGGTGCTCTTCCTCGGTGGAGAGGCGGGGCTGAGCAGCGGGGACGAGCGACGCGCCGGCTACCGGGACGCGCTGCGCGCGCACGGCGCCGACCATGTCGAGGAACTCGACACCACGGGGACGTACACCCGATCCTCGGGCTATGTCCGCACCCGGGACGCGCTGCGCGCCGGGCTCGAGTTCACGGGGGTGTTCGCCTCCTCCGACATGGTCGCGCTGGGGGCACTGGCCGCACTGCGCGAGGCCGGGCTCGGAGTACCGGACGACGTGTCCGTGATCGGCTTCGACGACGTACCCTTCGCCACCGACCTGACCCCGGCCCTCACCACCGTCCGGGTGCCCTACGAGGAGCTCGGCCGTACCGCCGTACGCCTGGCCCTGGAGCGCGAGGAGTCCCTCGGGGGCGACGACCACGTGGTGCTGGGCACGCAGTTGGTCATCCGGCAGTCGGTGCGCCGGCTGTGACGTCCCGTGTCCCGTGGCCTTCGGCGGTAGGTCACCGGTACTGAAGTCCCGCTCATCGGCCGTGTCGTGGTGCGTATGCGGGGGCAGGGGAAGAGACCCGCGCGCCGCATGGCAGCATCGTGCGACGTGAGTGCTTCCCCGGCGGTACGGAGCCTGCGCGCGGCGGTGTTCGCCGTGCTGTGCGTGCTGCTCGCCACAGGGGGACACGCGCTGGCCGTGGGAGCGGCGCCGCCGGTGTGGGCGCAGGTCGTCGGGGGTCTTCCGGTCTTCGCGGTCGGCTGGCTGCTCGGTGGACGGGAGCGGACCCTGACCGGGATCGGCGGCGGGACGCTGGCCTCCCAAGGCGGACTGCATCTGACCTTTGACGCCGCCCGGCCGCATACCGCGATGGTCATGCACGGCATGCGGATGTCCAACGCGCACTCCCACGCGCTGACCTCGCACGCCACCGCCGCGCACATCGGGGCCGCCCTGCTGCTGACCTGGTGGCTGCGGTGCGGTGAGGCCGCGTTGTGGTCGCTGCTGCGCCGGGCGGTCGCGTTCCTGCCGGGGCTCGCCGCCTGGTGGCAGCTGGTGCGGGGATTCCGGGGCGCTTCGAGGGTGCCGGGTTCCGCGTGTTCCGCCGCCGAGGGGGCCTGGCGGCCGCGACAGGTGGAGCTGCGGTACGCGGTGCACCGGCGCGGGCCGCCGGCGGGGATGTCGTACGCGATCTGAGACCCGACATCCCTTCTCCTCAGTACGGAGATCCACTCGCCATGTCCACGACTCGCACCACCACCACCACCACCACTCTGCGCCGGGCCGGCGTCGTCGCCGCCCTCGCCGCCGCCGGAGTCCTCGCCGCCGCCGGTGCCGCCTCCGCTCATGTCACCGTGCACCCCGAGAGCTACGCCAAGGGCGCCACGGACGGCGTCCTGACCTTCCGGGTCCCCAACGAGGAGGACACCGCGAGCACCACGAAGGTCCAGGTGTTCCTGCCGACCGACCACCCGGTGCTCGGCGTGCTCGTCTCGCCGAGGGACGGCTGGACGGCCAAGGTCACCGACACGAAGCTGAAGACGCCGGTCAAGACCGACGACGGCACCATCACCGACGCCGTCTCCGAGATCACCTGGACCGGGGGGAGGATCGGCGCCGGGCAGTTCGAGGACTTCGACGTGGCCTTCGGGCAACTCCCCGACGACGCCGACCAGTTGACCTTCAAGACCCTGCAGACGTACTCCGACGGCAAGACTGTCCGCTGGATCGAGGAGGCACAGCCCGGCGCGGACGAGCCGGAGAACCCGGCGCCGATGCTGAAGCTCACCGCGAAGGGTGCGGATGGCTCGGCGAGTTCGGACGGCTCGGGGAGCGCGGCCAAGGCCGACGCCACCGGCGCCGCCGTCACCTCGGCCGCCTCGGCCACCGCGTCCAGCAGTGACTCGACCGCCCGTGGGCTCGGCATCGCCGGGCTGGTCGTGGGCGTGCTCGGGCTGGCGGCGGCGGTCTTCGCCGTGATCAGGACCCGCTCCACCGGATCCCGGGCGGAGTAGGCCGGAGGACAGCGGTCCTGCCGTCGGAACCTCCGGAACCCCGGCAACCCGACGGCAGGGCCGGTCGCCTCCCCGCAGCCGGGTTGGCGTCCCCAGCTCACCGGCGCCCGTGTCGGGATCAAGCGGCGGTGGACGCGAGTTCGCGTGGTGCGCTGTCGGAAAGTATCCGGAACGTATCCGGGACGCATCCGGCGCACTGCCGGGACAGCCGGCAGGTCCCCCCTCGAAATCGGGCCCCTCAGTCCGGGACGTGTATCCCCGCGAAACCGGCCCAGTTGCGTCCGATCCGCACCCAGCGCGGTGGGTCGGTCGCCGGGTCGTCGCGCAGGCGGCCCGTGAACAGCGGGCGCAGGTCGGTGTCGCGTTCCGCCCAGGCCGCGGAGAACTGGCTGCGCGTGACCCGCAGGCTGCTGTTGAGGTGGGCCACGGCCGCTCTCGCGCAGTCCTCCCGCCATTCGTCGCCGGACCAGGTCACGGAACCCGTGGGAGGCTCCACGCTCAGCGCGAGGCTGAGAAAGCAGGCGGCGTTGTAGTAGACGAGATATCCGGTGGAGGCACGGGTGGGCACGCGATGCCGGGGCGCCGGGCCGGCGATCAGCGCCTCGGCGTGGGTGTACGTACGCGCTCCCCGGTGCCAGGCAGGCGGCGCGGGGGAGCCCTCTCCGGCGTGGTCGCCGCCGCGTCGGTGGTCGGCGTGGAGCAGACGGCGTATCCCCCAGTCGGGCCCGCCCCAGAGCCGGCCCCAGCGGGCCCAGACGCCGCCGGTCACTTCCTTGGCGACGGTGCGGAAGGCCTCACGCAGCTTCTCGGGCTCGGGCTGGCGGTTCATCCGCAGTTCGTCGGCCGCCTCGGCGATGCGTACGGCCGCGAGGAAGGCCCGGCGGCGACTGCGCAGCGAGGGGTGGGGCCGCTCGAAGGCGAACCACTGCCGCCAGTAACGGCGTTCGCCGAGGTTGCGGCGGCCGGGAAGCCAGGTGCGGGCGTAGCGGCGGGCCATGACCGGCCAGGACAGGCGTTTGAGCAGCAGCCTCAGATGCTCGCGCGAATCGCGTTCGTAGTCCGCGGGCCAGTGCAGCCCCTGGCCCCGGTACCGGTGCTGCTCGCCGCAGGCGATGGACAGCCGGTAGGCGGTCTCGATGTGCTCGGGCCACAGCTGGACGCAGTCCTCGTAGATCTCGATGGCACGCTGGATGTGGGTGGCGGGTTCCTCCGTATCGCCGTCCTGGCCCATGAGTTCGCGGACGCCGGCTTGCTGGAGCCGGACGGTGAGGTTGCCGGGGACCAGTGCCGCGGCCTCGTCGTAGTGCTTGAGGGCGTGCTGGTAGTGCGCGCGCTCCTGATCGGGGTCGCGGCGCTTCTTCGCGGCCAGCGCCCGCTCCTGTGCTCTGATGCCCATGCGGTAGAAGCGGTACGAGTCGAGGTCGTCGCCCCAGCTCTCCCAGCGGGGGATGCGGTCCTGCGAGCGCGGGTCGCCGAGGATCTTGACGGTGCAGTAGCAGGCGATCCGCTCGTACAGTTTCTTGTCGCGTTTGCGCCTCTCCTCGTTGGTCGCCCCGCGCGTGATGGGCTCGCCTTCCATGATGGTGGCGGCCACCATGATGTTCTTCGGCATGTACATGATCCGCACGGAGAAGCGGGGCTGTGTCCTGTCGGCCGACATGCAGTGCAGCATCACGTGGTACGCCCGGGGCTGGAAGAAGGCGAGCCGTTTCATCACATCCACCCAGCCGTGCGGGGACGAGGCGGTCTCCGGAGCCGGGTCGGGTCCCGTGGTGGTGCCGCTGCCGGGGGTCAGGACGCGCGGGCCGAGCCCGTCGGCGGCCATGTGCTCGGTGATGTAGGCGGCCAGTTCCGCGGTGCGCGCGGACTGGGGACCGTGGTCCGCGCCGCCGTGCCCGTTGCCGTTGCCCCGGTGCGCGGCCCCCTGCCCGCCGAGCAGACCACGGTCCTCGCCCACCACCACCGGCAGCAGCCGGTTGCTCTGGTGACGCAGCAGTAAACCGGACCCCAGCCGTACGGTGACGACGACCACGGTGAGCGCGAAGATGCCGAGCACCCACACGGCGGTGCCACCACTCTGCTCCCAGAAACCTCCCCAGAACCCCCCGCCCTCAGCGGCCCCGGGCACACCGGCTCCCGGCCCCATGGCACATCCCCCCGCCCCCGTACATTCCCCCGTCATGTGCCTGTATTGATCCCCGGTTCGGGAGATCGACATACCCGTGCCCGGGCTGGGAGTGAATGCTCGGGGCCGGCCGGATGCGGACCCCTCCGCCGAATCAGCCGCGATCGAGCCCCGGCAGCCACGCGCACAGGTGCTCGGGCAACTTCGGCAGGACTTCGTGGATCCCGGCGCACCCCGCACCGCCGTTCGTGGCGACCGGTCGCCAGCCCGTGGACCCGGCGCGGTAGAACCAGCGCTGGGAGACACCGGAGGAGGAGCATCCGTCGCCGGGGTCGCCGCACGCGGGGCCCATCCGGGTCGACAGGTCCAGCACCAGCCACGTGTCGTCGCAGCCGCGTTCCTCCCAGCTCGTGTGCTGGGGGATGTCCGTGTCGTTGACCGCCTGCTGGTACGAGGCCGGGGTGCAACGCGGCGGCGTGGGATCGCAGCCGTTCTCACCGCACTGCCGCAGGGCGGGTGGCGTGGCACCGACGGGGGTGTACACGTCCATGCTGTTCGCCATGACCCTGCGGGCGCCCAGGGGCTCGCCCAGCTTCACCGTCGCTCCGACCCGCCGCGTGCCGGTGCAGCCGGAGTCCTCGTCCAGGGAACGGGTCTCGTACGTGACCTTCACGTACACCGTGCCGTGCTCGACGGTGTCGAGCTCACCGCGCAGGCCGCGCACGCAGTCGCGTCCCCCGTCGGGCACTTCGGCCTCGACCACCAGAGACCGGCCGCCGTCGGCGGTACGGATGCCGTCGATGCGAATCGGAGCGGCGAGCGTCCAGCCGGATGCCGTGGCCGTGGCCGTGCCCGCGTCTGTCGTCTCGTCGGCGGTCTCCGTACCGCAGCCGGCGAGGACTGCCAGGGCCGCGCCGAGCACGACCACCCGTGTTCCTTGGCGTCGCATGTATGCCCCCATCCCCCGAGGAACCGCAGCCTAGCGCGCCCCCGGGTGCCCCTCAGCGCCCCGTCGTAAGGGCGAGGACAGATCCTGTTCACCATGTGGTGTTCAAGCCGCTGTTGGGTGGGAGTCGGGAAGGTTTCCAGGCAGATCCACCCCGGCGATGTGACATCTCGTGACAGATGAGAGGGTCGGGCGGGTGAGTGAGACACCGGTGAACACCCTGCAGTACCGCTTTGACGGGCCAGAAGACGCCCCCGTTCTGATCCTCGGTCCCTCACTGGGCACCACCTGGCACAGGTTGTAGAGACCGTCTTCGGGCGTCCACGTCAGTCCAGGGCGGGGGCGTAGTGGCAGGTCAGGGCATCGCAGTCCGGGGGAGTCGGCATAGTTGGTGACAGACGTGTGATAGCGCCGGTGAGGGAGGCGTTCGACGGCAAGCCTTGCAGATGCGGTCGGAGGGTGCTTCCGAGCGGGTGTGCTGCAGCTCCGGCGGTGGCACCGCACCCCCTGGGTTCTCCCCTAACGAGTACTTGACGCGTGGGCGTGGTGATGACACGCGCCTGCAGTAGATGCGGCCCAGGGCCCTTGGCGGCCAGCAAGTCAAAGCCTTCGCTTCTGCAAAATCGAACGCCTCGGGAGATGCCTGAAGCGATGCCTGCTCCGCTTGATGTTCCGCATGACAGGAACGCTGGAGCAGATCTTCAAAAGCGTCCTGCGTCGTAACAAGGCCGACGGGTGGACCGGATCGCCAATACCGCCGACTTCACCACCAATATCCGCCAAGCCGTCGTGTCCCAGAGCCGCTGTCACATCGAGGGCTGAGCGCTCCGGTGATCCTCCCCCGTTATAGGGGCGTCTGTTGAAGGGGGGAGCGACGAAGGGGCGTCTGGGGCGAGCGACGCTGACGGCGGCCCCGGAGCCTGGGCACCGGGTGAATGGCTCTCGGTTTATGCTCTGCGTGATCACGGGCCCCTGAGGGTCAGCCGCGGTGGCGGTGACGTGCGTATCGAGGTCACTGAGGCTGGCCGGTTCTGCCTTCGGCGTGATCATCATCCTGACGATCCGGCGTTCGCGGACGTCGGTATTCACGGGGTGTCCGCCGGACCTGCCGCGTCGGCGAAAGAAGGGGGAGGGCGGCGCGAGGCCACGAGCCGAAGGCGCAGCCTGACGCCCTACAGTGAGCGGTCCGTCGCACGCGCTCGACAGGCGAAGGCGCGGGAGTTGATCGAGCGACTGGTTGCCGAGGGGTGTATGCGCATCGCGGACCCCGATGACGGCGAGGTTGTGGAGTGGCGGCGCGTGGTCAATTACGCGAAGCGAGACGGCTTGGAGCCGCAGGGCAAGCGCATCGAAAGGCGGGCTTCGGCGCACGTGGGCTGGAGATGCGTCTTGTGGAGGGCCCACATCCCAACTCACGGAGCCGGCGGCCGAAAGACGATCCGTCGGTGGTCCCCGGTCACTGATCGGCTGAGTGCCGTCCATCCGGCTGTCGTTGCGCTCAGGGACGACGCGGGCCAGCTGGTGATTCCGCCGGACCTCCGTCGCCGGTCACTCCTTATGCTGCAGGCGCTGGCTGTCGAGGCGGTCCGGCGAGGGTACGAGGTCAGGCGCGGCCGGTTGACTACTCGCAGCGTGAAGGGGGCGTGGACGTGGTCGTCGACGGATTCGCGCATGCGGTCACCGTCAGGCAGGAGTTTCCACAGTCCACGAATCCCGAGCGCTCCGCGCGTCTTGTTGTCGAGCTTGACCACGGCCGTTCCGGCCAGTCAGGTCGGCCGGGCCGATGGCGGGATCGGAAGGACCAGGTGCCTGAGGGCGCCCTGGGCTTGATTCTCGGGGAGATCGAGGCGCGCGTGCTGGAGGACGCTCAACGTAGAGACAGCGAAGAGCGGGCCATGGAGGACTGTGCGGTTCGGTGGCGAGCGGCCGTGGAGGAGGCGAAGGCGCGAGCAGTTCAGGATTAACTCGCCGAGGTGCTTCCGAGGAGGCCCGCCGCTGGCGAGAGGCCGCTGTGCTCGGTGAATACTGCACGGCACTGGAACGTCGTCTCGGTGAGCTGGGCGGTGTCATGGACGAGTCGGCTCTGGACTCGGCTCGACGCTGGTTGGAGTGGGCGTACGGCTACAGGCGGGCGATCGACCCCTTGACCCGGCTTCCGGGAATGCCGAGCGCGCGCGAACCGACGCCGGAGGAACTCCAACCATATGTGAAGGGGCGGAGTGCTTACAGGCCGGAACGACGCGACGGACAGTGACTTGGGAGCGAGCGGCCCGCCGAATCCACCCCGGCGACGAAATAGGCCACGTCACTGCCCAGCCAGCCCGAACGCCGCCACGGGGTTGCCCAGCCCACTGAGCATTCGGGCGGTCGGTGTCGCGTTTCTGCTTCTCGGTCGTTGTGGCAACGTCGGGAGATTGCCGTTATCACTGGCCGCACGCCGCTGACCAGCTCATCGGCCACCCTGTTCAGGTTGTGTTCAGGCTCGGGAGGGCCTTGGGCAATTCAGGCTCCAGAAGCGCAAAAGCTCTTGCAAAGGGGTCTGGGGCAATCGTCGGGCCCCATGTCATCGTGCCTGCCATGACGACAGATCACCTCACTGACAACCGGCCTCCGCGCCACCACGCACGACACGTGGCGAGCAAGGTGCCGGAGGTGACCGTCTACTTCTGGATCATCAAGGTGCTGACGACCGGCATGGGTGAGACGGCCTCCGACTGGCTGGCCCACCTGTTCGGCCCGATCCCCGCTGTCGGCCTTGGCGGCATCGCTCTGGTGGCTGCTCTGGTGGTGCAGTTCGCTGTCCGGCGGTATGTGGCCTGGATCTACTGGACGGCGATAGTCATGGTCAGCGTGTTCGGCACGATGGCCGCCGACGTGCTGCATGTCGGCCTCGGTGTGCCCTATGCGCTCTCGACACCCTTCTTCATGGTCACGCTGGCTGCCGTCTTCGCCCTCTGGTACCGCAGCGAAGGCACCCTGTCCATCCACAGCATCCACACCCGGCGCCGCGAGACCTTCTACTGGGCCGCCGTGCTGGCCACCTTCGCGCTGGGTACCGCCGCGGGCGACCTCACCGCCACGATCGGCTTCGGTTACCTGGGTTCCGCAGTCCTGTACGCCGCCGCGATCGCCGTTCCGGCCGTCGCGCACCGCTGGGGCAGTCTGAACGCGGTCGCCGCTTTCTGGGCGGCGTACGTCATCACCCGCCCGCTCGGTGCGTCTGTCGCCGACTGGATGGCCGTCGGTCACGCCCGGGGCGGGCTCGACCTGGGCCTGGGGCCGGTGACGCTGTCCTGGACGGTGGCCATCCTCGGCTTCGTCGGCTATCTGGCCGCCTCACGCAAGGACATCCGGCACGAAGTTACGCTGTGATCGGCCCTGACGGGCCGTTACTTGCCGGTGCCGGCGCGTGGAAAGCAGCTCTCAGCCGGCGGGCAGGCTGACGACGAAGCGCGTCCCGGGCGTGTGCCCGGGGTCGTACGTCACCTCGCCTCCGGCGGAGCGGGCCAGGCGTCGCGCCAGAGGGAGTCCCAGGCCCGCTCCGCTGTGTCCGTCGCCGGGATCCGCACGTTGCCCGGGCTCGAAGAGCCGTGAGGCGAACGGGCCCGGTACGCCGGGCCCGTCGTCGGTGACGTCGATGCGTACGCCGTCGGGTGTGCGGTACGCCCGGACGGTGACGCTGGAGCGGGCGTAGCGGCATGCGTTGGCGAGGAGTGGGCTGACGATGCGTTCGAGGAGGGCGGGCGGGATGCCGGCCCGGAGGTGCGGGCCGGCGGTGGTGAGCGTCAAGTGGCCTGGTAGGTCCAGAAGTTCGGTGAGGTGACGCAGCGCGGGCAGGACGTCGGCGGTGCCCGGAGTGGTGAGGGTGGCGCCCCGGGCGTTGTCCAGGAGGGTGTCGCAGATGGTGCGCATGGACTCGGCGGCATCCGCGATGACCTTGTGGGTGGTGCGGGTCTGGTCGTCGGTTCGGGGGTGGGTCTGCCACCAGTCGAGTTCGGCGATGATCCGGCTCAGAGGTGTCCGTAGTTCGTGCGAGAGTTCCCCGGTGAGCTGTTGCTCGTGGCGCAGCAGGGTACGGATGCGGTCCAGTATCGCGTCCAGCGACGTGCCGAGGCGGGCCAGTTCGGCCGGGTGGCGCATGCTGCCGAAGCGTTCCTCGGAGGCTACGGCGCTCCACTGGATGGCCTGGTCGGTCATCGTGCGGACGGGCCGCAGCGCACGGCCGACCGCCAGCCGGGTGAGGGCGTAGGTACAGGTGAGCATCACGGCATCCAGGGCGAGTGATCCCAGCAGCAGGGTGTCGGCCGAACTGCGGTAGGGGGAGAGGGCGAGCGCGGTGACCACCGTGGCCCGGCTCTTGTCCCCGGACACCGGCTGCGAGCACAACCTGAGGGGGCCGTCGACGTCGGCGGTGACGCACGGCCGCCCGCCGCGCCCGGCGAGCGCGTCGGCGACACGGGTCACAGGTCCGGCGTTCGGTGGCTCTTCCAGCAGGCGTCCGGCGGCGTAGATCCACACGTTGGTGTCGAGGAGGTCGTCGTGGGAGGTCTCCAGGACGCGTACGGTCGTGCCGCTGGTGTCGATGGTCGTCGCGACGGCGGCGGCGCGGGTGCGCAGCTCGTCGTCCGCCTGGTGCTGGAGGCGGCGCTGGGCCACGGCGTTGAAGGCGACGGTGAGGACCAGCATCAGCAGGGTGGCCGTGGTGAGGGCCACGAGTGAGAGCCGGCCGCGCAGGGTGCGGGGCGCCAGAGGGTGGAGAACTGCTGTCACGGCCGGTCGTGACCAGTGGCGGACACCGGTCATGACAGGTGGTGGCCGATTCCGCGGGCTGTGCCGATCGTGCGGTCGCTGCCCGCCTCGCGCAGCTTGCGGCGCAGCCGGGTCAGGTACTGGTCGAGGGTGTTGTCGTGCACCTGAGCGCCTTCGGGCCAGCCGGCCCGGACCAGCTCGCGGCGGCGCACGATTCCACCGGAGGCCGTCATGAGGGCGGCGAGAAGGCGGAATTCGGTCGGGGTCAGTTCGACCCGCGTGTCCCGGACGGTGAACACGTGCTGGACGGCGTCCAGTGCCAGGTCTCCTGCTGTGGAGGTGGGCGGCGGTGCGGTCCGTTTGAGGGCTGCCCGCAGGCGGGCGGCGAGTTCGGCGAGATGGAACGGCTTGGGCAGGTAGTCGTCGCCTCCGGCGGAGAACCCGGACAGCCGGTCGGTCAGCCGGTGATGGGCGGTCAGGAAGATGACGGGGGAGAGGAATCCGTTCGCGCGCATCGCCTGGCACACGTCGCGCCCGTCGGCGTCGGGCAGCCCGATGTCGAGTACGGCGGCGGAGATGTCCGCGGTGGCCAGCCGCAGAGCTGTGGCGCCGTCCGGTGCGGGCACGGTGTCGAAGTCCTCGTCGCGCAGCCCGCGCATCAGCACATCACGCAGGGCGTGATCGTCCTCGACGATCAGGATCGTCTGACGCATGGGGCTTCCCCTGTTCTCGTGCCGGGTCCGTTCGGAGTTCGGCGGTGCTCGCCGCTTCTGTTGTCCCGCGCGCGCGGTCGGTGTCGGTCGTCCCGGGGGTCCATCGTTCGGGCAGCCGACTGGCCACGGCGCACAGACACATCCCCAGCCACCCGAGGGCGAACAGCCAGCCGCCGACGACGTCGGTGAACCAGTGCACTCCGAGGTAGACGCGGGTCAGCCCGACCGCAGCGCCCCAGCCGCCGATGATCAGGGCCAGTGGGACCCTGCCGCGCGGCCTCCGCACACAGATGGCGATGATCAGCAGCCCCGCGGTGAGGGCCGCCGTGGTGGCGTGGCCGGACGGGAACGCCCATCCCGAGGCATGCGTGTTCCAATCGGCCTGCGGTGGCCGTGGCCGGGCGACGAGCGCCATCACCGCGTACCGCAGCGTCTGCCCCGCCCCGAGGCAGGCCAGGCAGAGCGCGGCTGCCAGCATGCGTTGCCGGAGGGTGCGCCCGACGATGACTCCGGCCAGCGCGGCCAGCGCGAACGGGATGATTCCTGTTCCGGTGGCGGTCAGGCCGCGGGCGAACGCCACCGCGACGTCCGGTCGGTGGCCGACGGACCACGAGAGGAGGTCGCTGTCCGTGAACAGCGGTATGCCGTCGTGGCCCACCACGACCATGGTCAGTACGCCGAACGCGGTCCACGCGCCGACTCCGCAGCTGCCGGCCAGTTCGGCGGTGTCGCCGCGCCTCATGACTCCACCGCGAGCAGCGGACGCAGTCGGGTCGCGGCGAGCAGACGGGCGAGGGTCTCTGTGCGCCTGCGCAGGGCGGACATGGCCAGCAGCACGGTGAGTGCGCCCACCAGGCACCCTGCCAGTACGTCGTGGGGGTAGTGCGCGCCGACCCAGACCCGCGAGGCCGCCATTGCGGCGGCGGCCACGGCGGCGACCGTGCCGAGCCGGCGGGAGACGAACAGCAGGGCGACGGCCGCCGCGGCGGCGATGGCCGCGTGGTTGCTGGGGAACGACCAGTCGCCGGACGCCGGACACGCCTCCAGCGTGGTCACTCGCAGGCTCTGGCAGGGCCGGTCCTCGCGCACCAGCAGCTTCAGTACCGCGTCCACGCCGTAGGCCAGGACCACGATGATCGGCACGGCGAGAGCCGTCACCGAGGCGGCGGCGCCCACCCGCCGGGCCTGCCACCAGCCGACGGCCATGAGCACGGCGAACAGCGCGAGCCCGTACGTCGACCACGCGGCCACCGTGTCGTTCAGCCACGCGGGAGCATGCCGTGCGAGGTTCACGACGTCGGTGTAGGCCGGGCCGTCGACCGACGAGCCGTTGAGGGCGAGGATCATCCGCGCGACTCCTTCGCTTTGGCGTTCGCCTTCGCGTCCCGGCGCGAGCGGTACACCTCGGAGGCGACCGGGATGAGCGACAGGGCGACGATGACCGCGACGATCGGCAACAGGTAGCGGTCCACGTTCGGCACGGAGGAGCCCAGCGCGTATCCCGCCAGCGTGAGACCCAGGCTCCACACCAGCCCGCCGGTCACCTGCCAGAGGGTGAATGTCCGTACCGGCACCCCCAGGGCGCCCGCCATCGGATTCAGGACCGTACGCACCACCGGGACGAAGCGGGCCAGCACGATCGCCTTCGCGTACCCGTACCGCTCCAACAGCTCCTCCGCGCGTTTCGCGCCCTCGTGCAGGCGGGCCGAACGGCTGCGGGCGAGCAGGGCGCCGCCCGCTCTCCGGCCCAGGAGATATCCGCACTGCGAGCCCGCCAGTGCCCCGACCGCCGCGGCGACCAGGAGCGGGGCGAGCGACAGCTTCAGTCCGTGGTCGGCGGCGCCGGTGCACAGCAGCCCCGCGGTGAACAGCAACGAGTCGCCCGGGAGGAAGAACCCGATCAGCAGCCCGGTCTCGGCGAACAGCACCACACCCACGCCCAGCACGCCGAACGCGGACAGCAGGGACCGGGCATCCAGCACGTTCACGGCGAGCTGCGACGATAGGTGCACGGCTGTGGTCATCGTCGAGTGCCCTTCATGCTTCATCCATCTTCCGGACCTTCGGACGCGGCGGAACGGCGCACCCGATGACTGACTACAATTCTGTAGACGGTCTACTGAACTGTAGACGATAGCGGGGGTGAGGAAGGTTCCATGACCGACGCGAAGGACGAGAGGCGGCCGGCAGGTGAGCTCGAAGCCGCTGTCATGGCCGCGCTGTGGGCGGCCGGGGTGCCGCTCAGTGCGGGTCGGGTACAGACCGAGCTCGGATCCGGCCTCGCCCGGACGACGGTGACGACAATCCTGACCCGGCTGCACGAGAAGGGCGTCGTCAGCCGTGAGAGGCAAGGCAGGGGCTACGCCTACTTCCCCGTGCAGGACGCTCCCGGTCTGACCGCCCGGCGCATGCACACCGAACTCGACCGGGACACCGACCGCGAAACGGTCCTGGCCCGGTTCGTCGCCCAGCTCAACCCCGGCGACGAGCTGCTCCTGCGCCGACTGCTGGAGGGCGATGAGTGATGACCGCGCTGCTGCTCGTTCCGCTGGTCCTGGCCTTCCTCGCGCCCGCACTGGCCCGCCGAACCCTGGACCGCCTGGCCCCCGCCACCGCGCTGTGGGTCCTCACCGCATCCGCCCTGGCGCTGGCCGGAGCCTGCGTGGCCGCACTCGGCGCCCTGGTCCTGACCGGACTGCTCAAGCTGCCGACCCTGGCCGCCCTCGGCGAACTCGTCCACCCCCTGCGTACCCCGTCGGACTATCTCGTCCTCCCCGCGGCCGTCGCGGCCACCGGAGTGCTCAGCCTCGGCGCGCTGACCCTCGCACGCTCGGCCTTCCGGCAGGCCGGCGCCTTCCGTACCGCCCGCGCACAAGCCGATCGCCGCCCCGCCGCCGGCGACCTGTGCGTCGTCGACTCGCCCCACCCGGACGCGTACGCCCTGCCCGGACGGCCCCACCGCATCGTCGTCACCACCGCGATGCTGCGCAGCCTCGGCCCCGCCGAGCGCGAGGCTCTCTTCGCTCACGAACGCGCCCACAACCGGGCCGGCCACCACTACTTCCTGGCCGTCGCCGAACTCGCCGCCCACTGCCACCCCGCCCTGCGCGCCGTCCGTGACACCATCCGGCTCGCCGCCGAGCGGGCCGCCGACGAGAGCGCCGCCACCGCCGTCGGTGACCGGCGCCTCATCGCCACGGCCATCGCCCGGGCCGCCCTCGCCGGCCACGACTCCCCGTCCACCCGTCCGGACTTCGCGCCCGCGGCGACGACCGGCCCGGTTCCGCAACGCGTCGCCGCCCTCCTCGCACCCGCCCCGGCGCGTTCACGTGCCAGCGCCAGGCGGCCTGCCGCGCTGCTCCTCGTGGCCTGCACGGTCCTGTCCGTCGCCGCCGGAACAGCAGGCGTCGTCGACTTCCACCACCAGGTCGAGATCGCCCAGGGCGAAGAGAGTCCCTGAGCGGTTCGGTTCCGGCCGCTCACCACCTGGGGCTCGGCCCGCCCGCCGAGTGATCGGCCTCAGGCGAGAACCGGCCCCAGCAGCCGGAGCAGGTCTCCGGTGGCGTCGGCGGCGCCCAGCGCGGTGAGGGCGCCGAACGCCAGAACGGCCGCCGTCAGCGGCCACAGACGCGGCGGCGGGTCCGCCTGGAGGGCGGCGATGCGGCGGGTGACCGCGCGGTCGGTGAAGCCGAGTCTGCCCGACGGTTCCCGGCGGCCGGCCGCGAGTGCGGCCCGAGCGAGGGCTCGGGCGGTGGACGCGCGATCCCCGACCGCAGCGGCCGCATGTTCGTCGGCCCAGCGTTCCAGAAGGAAGGCGACCGTGTGCCGGGTCGGGGTGAGGAGCGGGTTGGCCGCGGCGGCCAGGGTCACGGCGGTGCACAACCGTGCGTGGCGGTGGGTCAGGTGCGCCCGCTCATGGGCGAGCAGGACGCGGCGTTCCTCGGCCGAGAGCGCGCCGAGCATGGTGCTGGTGACAAAGATCCGGCCCGGTGAACCCGCGCTTGCCGGGATGGCGAACGCCATGGGGGCGGAGGAGGCGGCCACGATCAGCTCGGTGTCCGTCGGCTGCCCCTCGCACAGCAGCCGTAGAGCCCGGCGGGTGAGGTACTCGGCGCGGGCGGCTCCGTACAACCGGTGGGCCACGACGAGGAGCAACACGCACGCGGCGAACGCGACGACCGCCGGTACCGGTTCGGGAAGCCGGAGGCCGTCCTCGCGGGCATCCGCGACGACCGGGGGAGCGGCGTCGAGGAGGGTGACGGCCAGCAGGAGCAGGGACCAGGTGGTCGCCACCGCGCTCACGACCGTGGCGCCGGCCAGCACACGGGCGGCGAGCGCGGGTGCGACCCGGCCGCCGATCAGCGGACCTGCCCCGGCAAACAAGAGCGACAGCAGGAACGGGGTGTAGACGTCGACTCTCACCGGTTCCCTCCCCCCAGCAACTCGCGCAGCGCCCGCTCCTCCTCGGCACTCAAACCGGTGACGAACTGCTGGAGCGCCGCGATGGGGTCCGGCCCCCGGTCGAGCGCGTCGTGCATGGCCTGTGCGGTCAGCTCCGCGGCGTCCATGGCGGGCCGGTAGGCACCGCGCCGTCCGTCCGCGTCCCGCAGGACGAGCTCCTTGTCGTACAGGCGCTTGAGGATGGTGTGGACGGTGTTGTAGGCGAGGTCGCCGCCGAGTTCGGCCTGGACCTCCGCCGGAGTCAGTGCCCTGTCCGCCGCCCACAGCGCGGCGAGCACCTCGCTCTCCAGCTCGCCGGCGTTACGCCGTTCGGCTCTGCCCCGCGGGCCCGTGCCAGCCATGACTGAAACCTTACAGCGTGTAGGGGTTTCAGGGTCCGGCCGATTCACCGGAACCCTACAGTCTGTAGGGTTGACTGGGCCCTACAGGCTGTAAGGGATGGGAGAGAGTGATGAGCGACGGGCCGCAGGCCACGGACAGCGCGTCGGTCTCGTCGGCGCGTCCGCGTCGCTTCGGGCCGCCGATGGCCGTCCGCTCCGCCCGGCGGTCCCGGGGCGAGGTGCCGCTCGGGATCGTGGCCGGCGCGTTCGTGCTGGCCCAACTCCTCCTCGTACGGCCGGGGATGGGTCTCGGCTGGGACGAGTCGGTCTACGTCAGCCAGGTCGCCTCCCACGCACCGGCCTCGTTCTTCAGCGCCCCGCGTGCCCGTGGCGTCCCGCTGCTGGTGGCGCCCGTCGCCGCCTGGTCGTCGTCCACCGCGCTGCTGCGGATCTACCTGGCCGGCCTGTCCGGCCTCGCCCTCTTCCTCGCGCTCCGTGCCTGGCGGGGCCTGTTCCCCGCCCGGGTACTGGCGACCGCGGGCGCCTTGTTCGCCACCTTGTGGGTGACGCTGTTCTACGGCCCGCAGGCCATGCCCAACTACTGGGTCGCCGTCGGCGCCCTGGCCGGCACGGGCTGCTTCCTGCGCGCTCAGGCGAACCGCTCCGACCGCGCGGCTCTGTGGGGCGTGGGCCTGAGCGCGGCCCTGATGGCCTGGATGCGTCCCACGGACGCGGTCTGGGCGACCCTTCCCCCGCTCGTCCTGCTGGTGTGTGTACGCCGTTGGCGGCACCCCGCACTGCTGATGACGCTGGTCGGCGGCCTCGCGGCCGGGGCGGCCGAGTGGGTGATCGAGGCGTACGTCTCCTACGGCGGACTGGCGCAGCGACTGTCCGACGCGTCCCGCATCCAGGGCGGCCTCGGCTGGAACATGGCCGTCGGAGACCAACTGCGCGCTCTGGGCGGACGTACGCTGTGCCGCCCGTGCACCAGCGCCGCGCCCCCTGTCCTGGAGACCCTGTGGTGGTGCCTCCTGCCGCTGCTCGCCGCCCTCACGGCGGTGGCCGCCATCCGCGCCCGCCGGCCTGTCGCCACGCTCGTACCACTGACCTGCGCCGCCTCGGCGGCCTTCCCGTACCTCTTCCTGATCGGCTACGCGGCACCCCGCTTCCTGCTGCCCGCCTACGCACTGCTCTCTGTCCCGGTCGCCGGCCTTCTGGTGCACCTGGTCCAGGCGCCCGGACGGATCCGTCGGCCGCTGATCGTGACGCTGCTGACCCTGGCTCTGGCCGGGCACCTGGCCGGGCAGTTCGCCGTACTGGAGCACACCGTGCGGCGCACCACTGCGGCCCACCGCGAGTGGGCGGACGTCGCCGCCGGGCTGCATCGGCTGGGTGTGCGCCCGCCCTGTCTGGTCACCGGAGAGAACGACGTCCCGATCGCCTACTACGCGGGCTGCTCGTCCGCGGCGACCGGAGGCCACGACGCCAACACCACGGCGGCCGGTATCCGGCGGACCGCCCGGCACCTGCCGACCGCCACCCTCGTGGCACCGGGCGGCGGCCCGCCCGGCTATGCCCGCTCATGGACCCCGCACCGGGTGGCCGGCCTGCGCGTGTACGTCGCACCCGCCCCGCCGGCGGGAGGACGGTGGTGAGCGCCGTCGGTGTTCCGCCGGTCCGCGGCCTCGGCAGGCCCTGGCAGCTCGCCGTCACCGCGGCCGTGGTGGTGGCGGCCGTCTGGGTACTGGCCGCACACCGGCACATGGTGGACGCCGGCGCCGACCGGCTCGCCGTCGCCGATCGCGCCTGGTTGCTGGCGGCCTGCGCGGCCGCTCTGGCGACCTGGGTGTGCGCGGCCGTCGCCCAGCAGGGAGCGGTGGCCGAACGGCTGCCGGCCGGGAGGCTGGTGGCGGCTCAGTTCGCGGCGTGCGCGGCCAACCACGTGCTGCCCGCCGGGGTCGGCGCGAGCGCGGTCAACCTGCGGTTCCTCACCCGCTGCGGGCTGTCCACCGCCCGGTCGGCGACCGCCCTGGCGGTCAAGGCCGCTGCCGGCGGGCTAGTCCGCTTCGTACTGGCCGTCGCGCTGCTCCTGGCCTCGCACCGGACCCTGCGGCTCGCGCCGGCCCTCCCCCGCGCTTCCGTGGTGGTTCCGGTCCTCGGCTGCGTCGTGGTCGCCGCCCTGGTCGTCGTGTCGAGCCGGCCGGTGCGTGACCGTGCCGGGCGCGGGGCCAGGCGCGTCCTGGCGGACGTGCGGGCGGTGCACAGCAGGCGGTCCAGGGCCTGCGCGCTGTGGGGTGGGTCCCTCGGCTTCGCCCTGCTGCACGCCGCCGTGCTGGTCGCTGTGGTGCGGGCACTGGACGTGACCGTGCCCGCCGGTCACGTCCTGCTGGCGTACCTCCTGGCCAGCGGCGCCGCCGTACTGCTGCCCACTCCGGGCGGCCTGGGTTCGCTCGACGCCGCGCTCGTGCTGACGCTCACCGCGGCCGGGGCGCCCGCGGCCGTGGCCATGCCGGCGGTCCTCGGCTACCGGCTGCTGACGGGCTGGCTGCCGTTGTTCCCGGGTCTGCTGGTGCTCGTATTCTTGGCCCGCCGCTCCGTCCTGTGATCCCGGCCGGAGACCGAGGGGGTCCGCGAAGGGGTGCAGGCCCTGCTGGCTCCGCCGCCGCGCCGCACCCCAGCGGAGCCGGCGAACACGGTAAGCACCGCAGGTAGGGGTGCCGTTGACGAATAGCGAACCAGTGACAAGTAGCGGCGAGCTCTGCGGACTGGCCATCCGTTCCGTCGAGGACGTCGACCACGAGGTCTTCGCCGTCCTCGACGACTTCCTCGGGACACCGGAAAGGGCCGCCGAGTACGAGCGCATCCGCCGATCGCCGGCCCCCGGCGCTGTTCAGTCCCCAGCCCGTATCAGCCCGCTCTCGTAGGCAAAGATCACTGCGTGGACGCGGTCGCGGAGGCCGAGTTTGGTCAGGATGCGGCCTAGGTGGGTCTTGACGGTCGTCTCCCCGACGAAGAGGCGGTCGGCGATCTCGCCGTTGGCCAGTCCCCGGGCGACCAGGGCGAGGACTTCCTGTTCTCGGTCGGTGAGCGCGGCCAGGCGGCTGCGCTGGGCGGGCACGGATGTGGGGGATTGCAGGACGAAGCGTTCGACCAGGCGCCGGGTGAGCGAGGGCGCCACCATGACCTCGCCCCGCAGCACCGCGCGGACGGTCACCAGGATCTCCTCGGCGGGGGCGTCCTTGACGAGGAAGCCGTTCGCACCGGCGCGCAGGGCCGCGTAGGCGTACTCGTCGAGGTCGAAGGTGGTGACGACGAGGATCCGGGGTCCGCGGGGCTGCGCGCAGAGGCGTTCGGTCGCGGCGAGCCCGTCCAGGCCGGGCATGCGTACGTCCATCAGCACGAGGTCCGGCTCCAGGGCGGCCACACCGTCGATCGCCGCGCCGCCGTCGGCGGCCTCGCCCACCACGGTGAGGTCGGGCTGACTGTCGATGACCATGCGCAGTCCCATCCGGATCAGCTCCTGGTCGTCGCAGATCAGCACCCGCGACGACGACGGGGTGGGGGTCGGGCCGGTCATGGTGTCGCCGTGGTGGGCTCGGGCTCGGTGGGGCGCAGGGAGGCGGTGACCCGGTAGCCCCCGTCGGGTGTGGGACCGGCGTCGATGCTCCCGCCGTATCGTGCAGTGCGTTCGCGCATGCCGGTGAGTCCGTGACCGCAGGAGAGAAGCGGGTCAGGGCGCTCCGGGACGGGTCGCGCTTCCGCTCCGGCCGAGTTCTCCACCCGGACGATGACAAGCCGTCCAGGCCCCTGGGTACCGGTGTCGACCCGTACATGGATCGTGGCGTTCGGCGGCGCGTGCTTGACGACGTTGGTGAGCGACTCCTGCACGATGCGGTACATCTGCGCGGTGAGATCCGCGGGAAGGCCGCCTGACTCTCCGCGCAGGTCCAGCCGGGCTCGCGTGCCGTTCGTGTTGAGGCGCCCGACCAGCCGCCGCAGATCGGCCGAGAGGGACTCGACGGCCCCACCGTTGCCGGGTCGGGGTCCGGGGCTGTCGGAGGCGTCCGCGTCGGGGGTGCGGAGCACGTCCAGCAGTCGGCGCAGTTCGTCCAGGGCCTCGCGGCCGGTCGCGCTGATGACGCCGAGGGTGCGGTCCACGACCGTGGGGTCTTTGTGCCGCATCAGCCTGCCGCCCTCGGCGTTCAGCACCATCACGCTCACGCTGTGTGCGAGGACGTCGTGGATCTCGCGGGCGATGCGGGCCCGCTCCTCGGCGACGGCGAACCGGGCCAGGGCGAGGCGTTCCGACTCGGCGAGCGCGGCCCGCCGCTCGAACTCGGCGACGTAGGCGCGCCGGGCACGGACGTACTCGCCGAACACCCAGGCCCCGGCCAGCAGGAGCGCCACGGCGAGCGGGGTGAGCCAGGTACCGCGGGCACCCGGGCCCCCGTAGTCCCGCTGCCAGGCGGGAATCCACAGCAGTACGCAGCCCGCGGCACAGAGCACCGTCGTCGCGGCGGCCCGGCGCAGCCCGCGCACCGTGAGGGTGGCCACGACCGCGGCCAGGGCGACGGCGCCGCGTCCCGGCTCCTGTCCCCAGACCTGCCCGAGGTACTGCGCCCAGAACGCGGCCGTCACCAGGGCCGCGACGAGCAGCGGCCGACGGCGCCGCCACAGCAGGGGCAGCACCAGCGCGGCGTACACGACTGCCTGTACCCAGACGGGTCGCCAGCCTGGCTGCGGGCGGATCACCGGGGGCACGGCCACCAGCACGACCAGCAGCAGGTCCGTCAGCCACGGATGTCCGCGCCGCAGGCGGGTCAGGGTCTCGATCAGCCGTTGCACCGCCTCACGCTACGGCCGGGGCCCGCTCCCCGGCATCGTCCTGGCGGGCGTCACGGGGTCCTCCCGCAGTCGTACAAGCACTGGCCGGGGATACGACGTGAGGCCACCCGGGGTGCTTCCAACATGGCCGCCATGTCGATCACCACCGAGTTCCTCAGACGGCCCCTCATGACCGGTGCCGTGGCAGCCAGTTCACGGCGGCTGGCGTATGCGATGACTGAGGGCATCGGCCTGGAGCGGGCCCGGCTCGTCACCGAACTCGGCCCGGGGACCGGGGTGTTCACCGATGCGATCCTCGCCCGGCTCGCCCCCGGCGCACGGCTCGTCGCCGTCGAGCTCAACCCGGTGCTCGCCACCCGGCTGTCGGCCACCCGGCGCGACACACGGCTGACCGTGGTGCAGGGCTCGGCCGCCGAGCTGGCCGCCGCGGTGGGGGAACCGGTCGACGCGGTGGTCTCCGGGCTGCCGTGGACGGTCATGCCGCAGGAAAGACGCGGGCACATCCTGGACGCGGTGACCGAAGTCCTCGCGCCCGGCGGCCGGTTCACCACCTTCGCCTACCTGCACGCGGCCCGGACTCCGCCCGCCCGCCACTTCACCGCCGAACTGGCCCGCCGTTTTGACCGGTTGGAACGCTCGGAGACGGTCTGGTCGAATCTGCCGCCCGCCTTCGTGCACCGGGCCACCCGAAGGCCATGACCGCGACCTGGAAGGCCCAGAAAAATCTCCCTACGACGAGGTGCGACTGACCATGGACAGCCGGTTCCGGCTCGCCACCCCCGACACCGAGCCAAAACCGGAGCCAGCCGCGGCCTGAACGTCAGATGCACCACCTCGGCCCCGTCGCCACGTCCCGGCGACGGGGCCGTAACGACACCGCAGGTGGGCGTGTAGTACCGCGGTACTACACGCACGGCGCGGTTCAGCCTCGCGGTACCACGGGTTTGGGGTGATTCGGCTCTTAGCGTGGCCTGTGAGGCGTCGGAGCGACGCACGCCGTAGGCCGACAGGAGAGCGCGGATGATCGACGCACGGCAGCTGACCAAGAGGTACGGCGAGAAGACGGCCGTCGACGGGCTGGACTTCGTGGTGAAGCCGGGCACGGTGACGGGTTTTCTGGGGCCCAACGGCGCGGGCAAGTCCACGACCATGCGCATGATCGTCGGGCTCGACACACCGACGAGCGGCTCCGTCACCGTGAACGGCCATCCCTACGCCCGTCACCAGGCGCCGCTGCAGGAGGTGGGCGCTCTGCTGGAGGCGAAGTCGATCCACCCGGGCCGCTCGGCGTACAACCACCTCAGAGCCCTCGCACTGACCCACGGCATCCCGGGCCGCCGGGTCGACGAGGTCATCGACCTCGCCGGCCTCGGCAGTGTGGCGAAGAAGCGGGCTGGTGCCTTCTCCCTCGGGATGGGCCAGCGGCTGGGCATCGCGGCGGCGCTGCTGGGCGATCCGCGGACGGTGATGCTGGACGAGCCGGTCAACGGGCTGGACCCGGAAGGCGTGCTCTGGATCCGCAACCTGCTCAAGGGGCTCGCCGACGAGGGCCGGACGGTATTCGTGTCCTCCCATCTGATGAGCGAGATGGCCCTGGTGGCGGACCACCTGATCATCGTCGGGCGGGGCCGGCTGCTGGCCGACACGACCGTCGCGGACCTGATCCGCGAGGCGGGCGGCGACACGGTGAAGGTGGTGGCGCAGGACCCGGCGCGGCTGCGGGACGTACTGGCGGGGCCGGGCGTCGACGTCACCGGACTGATCGGCTCCGAGGAACTGCAGGTGACCGGGCTGAGCGCCCGCGACATCGGACTGAAGGCGGCCGAGCACGGGATCGCGCTGTTCGAGCTGAGCGCGCGGACCGTGTCACTCGAAGAGGCGTTCATGGACCTGACCAGGGACGCCGTGGAGTACCACGGCACCACGACCGGGATCGAGACCATCGAGGCCGCAGGGAGGACCGCGTGAGCACCCTCACCGCAACCGTCGAGGAACCCCGGACCACTACCCCCGCGAGGCCCGTCTACAGGGTGACCGGACGGCGCGTGCTGGCCTCCGAGTGGGCCAAGCTGTGGTCCCTTCGCTCGACCTGGATCACGCTGGGCCTCGGCCTGCTGTTCCTTGTCGCCTTCGGCCTGATCTCCGCGAACCACTACAGGTCGGGGATCAACTCGGGCCACACCGACCGGGACTTCGCCGACGCGACGGCCGTCAGTCTGTCCCTCTTCGGTACGAACTTCGCCCAGCTGGCCCTGGGCGTGCTCGGCGTGCTGGTCACGGCGGGGGAGTACTCGACCGGCATGATCCGCTCCACGCTCGCGGCGGTGCCCCGACGGCTGCCCGTGCTGTGGTCCAAGGCTGCCGTGTTCGGGCTGGTCGCACTGGTGGTCGGCACCCTCGGCGCGTTCGTCGCCTTCGGGTTCGGCAGCGGTATCGTCTCCGGCACGCCCGCCGCGATGGGTCTGACGCACGCGGGAGTCGTACGAAGCCTCCTGGGCGCGGGGCTGTACCTCGGCCTGGTCGGGGTGATCGGCGCCGCCCTGGGGGCGCTGCTGCGGTCGGTGGCCGGTGGGATCTCGGTGCTGGTGGCCGCCCTGATGCTGATCCCGGGACTGATCTCCCTGCTGCCGAGCTCCTGGCAGGACGACGTCAGCCCCTACCTGCCGTCCAACGCGGGGGAGGCGATGTTCGCTCTGACGCACGACACCACGACCCTGTCGCCGGGCGCCGGCCTGCTGGTCTTCCTGTCCTGGACGGCGCTGGCGCTGGGCGGCGCGGCGTACCGGCTCACGCGCAGCGACGTCTGACGCCCGCACCATGGACAGGTGACGTGTGTGACCAACGATGACATCAGCGGGACGGGACCGCTGGTCGCCCGGCTGTCCCGGGGCGGCCAGCGGCTGCGGCAGGCCGACCAGGCGCATCCGTGGGTGCTGGACACCGCGGTCGTCGTCCTGGTCTTCCTGATGTTCTGCCTGCCCGACCTGATCCACGGCGGCGTCGACGACGTCGACGACGGCCCGCGCCGGTTCCGACTCGTGTTCACCCAGTTGCCCGTGGCGGGGATGCTCGCCTTGCAGGTCGGCCTTGTGCTGCCGCTGTTGTGGCGGCGGCGAAAGCCCGTGGCGGCCTTCGGTGCAGTCGCCGCGGTGTTCGTCCTGCAGTGGTCTCTGAACGTCCCCCTGCGCGCGGACGTCGCCCTGTTCGTCGCCCTCTACAGCCTGGCCCTGCACGGGCTGCTGCGGCAGCTTCCGTGGGCCTGCGCGGCCATGGCGGGCGCCATGGTGCTGGTCGCGGTACGCGTGTCCTCGGTCGTGTCCGTCTGGGACGCGCTCTTCTTCCTGCTGAGCACGGCGACCGCGGCCCTCGCGCTCGGCCTGATGGTGCGGGCCCGCCGGGCCCAGCTCGCCGGACTGCGGGAGCGGGCCGCCCAGCTGGAGATAGAGCGCGACCAGCGCAGCAGGCTGGCCACGGCCACCGAACGGACCCGGGTGGCCCGCGAGATGCACGACATCGTCGGCCACAACCTGGCCGTCATCATCACGCTGGCCGACGCCGGCGCCTACGCCACCGGCATCGACCCCGAGCGCGGCAAGGAGGCCCTGGAGCTCATCGGTGACACCGGCAGGCAGGCCCTCGGTGAACTGCGGCGCGTGCTCGGCGTACTGCGCGAGGCCGGGGCAGGCCCACCGGACGGGCCCGAGCTCAGCCCGCAGCCCGGCATCCTGGACGTCGGAGCCCTGTGCACCACGGTGCGCGCCGCAGGACTGGAGGTCGTCTACCGGACCTCCGGCGACGTCGACGCCCTGGACGGCGGGGTTCAACTGACGGTGTACCGCATCGTCCAGGAAGCCCTCACCAACACCCTGAAGCACGCCGACACCGGCACCCGGGTGCAGCTGGCGATCCTCGTCGAGGGCACCCGGCTGACCATCCGGGTCCAGGACACCGGCCCGGCCGCGTCGCCCGGACCGCCGAACGAGGAAGGACATGGCCTGGTGGGCATGCGGGAGAGAGCGGCCTTGTACGGCGGCACGGTCTGCGCGGGACCGGCGGGCGGCGGAGGATGGGGCGTCGAGGCCGTCCTCAACCTCACGCGGGGAAGCGGCGGTGACCGGTGACCACTGTGCTCATCGTCGACGACCAGCCGCTGCAACGCTATGGCTTCCACCTGCTCCTGGACTCCGTCCCCGAGACCGACGTCGTCGGTGAGGCCGCGCACGGCGCCGACGCGGTCCGCAAGGCGGCCGAACTGCGCCCGGACGTCGTCCTGATGGACGTCCGCATGCCCGGCATGGACGGCATCGAGGCCACCCGCCGCATCGTCGCCGCCGGCGGCCGCTCCCGCATCCTCGTGCTCACCACCTTCGACCTCGACGAATACGTCCACGCCGCTCTCCGCGCCGGCGCCAGCGGCTTCCTCCTCAAGGACGCGCGCCCCGAGGAACTCCTCGCCGGTATCCGTGCCGTCGCGGTGGGCGACGCCGTCATCGCGCCCGCTCTCACCCGCCGGCTCCTGGACGAGTACGCCCGCTACGTCCCCGCCCACCGCGCGGACTCCACCGAGGACCCGGGGCTGGGCTCTCTCACCGAACGCGAACGCGAAATCCTCGTCGCCATCGGCAAGGGCTGGACCAACGGGGAGATCGCCACCCGGTTCGTGCTGTCCGAGTCCACCGTCAAGACCCACGTCGGCCGCGTCCTGACCAAGATCGGCGCCCGCGACCGCATCCAGGCCGTGATCTTCGCCTACGACCACGGCCTCGCCCGGCCCAGCGTGGATTGAACCGACGGGCGGCGGACGGGCAGGACGCGCTCATCGGACGCGCTCACGGCCGGGGCGGCCCTGGGGAAGACCCCGGGCCGCCCCGGCCGTGAGCGGCGCGGGCTCAGCCGTTCGGTCCGGCCGGGGTCGTGGTGGTCTTGAAGCCCTCGGTCTTGTTGGCCTGGACGGCGAAGTCGTTGGTGAACGTCGTGCCGAGGTCCACCGATCCCTTCACGTTGCCGACCAGCTGCTCCGTCGCCAGAGAGGTCTTCGGGCCGCCGGCCGGCATGATGCCGTCGGGGAGGAACTGGCCCTTGTCCTCGTTCAGAGCCGAGATGTAGTCGGCCTTGGTCACCAGCTGGTTCGACACGAACGACGCCGGCAGCTTGTTCGCGATGTCGGCCGCGCTGTGGGTGTTGATCCAGTGCATGGTGGCGACCAGCGCGTCGACGACCTTCTGCACGGTGGCCTTGTGGGAGTTCACCCAGTCGGTGCGGGCGAGCACACTGGCCGCGGGATAGGCACCCCCCATCGCCGCCGTGGCGCCGGCCGTGCTGGCCAGGTCGATCGCAGAGGTGCCGACGCCCTTCTTCTGGATCGCGGCCACCGTCGGCTGCGTCGTCATCACGCAGTCGACCTTGCCCTTCTGTAGCGCGGCCACGGCGGTGGAACCCGCCCCGACGGCTATCCGGTGGAACTCGCTGGTCCTGACGCCCTTCTTGGCGGCCAGGAACTGCGTGAGGGTGTCGGTGCCCGACCCGAGGTCGGTGACACCGAGCGTCTTGCCCTTGAAGTCGGCGCCCGAGGTAACGCCCGATTTCGCGGTGCACATCTCGCGCTCCCCGGGCGCGCCGGAGAGCTGGACGACGTCCTCGACCGCCTTGCCCTTCGCCTGGAACTCGATCGTGTGGTTGTACCAGGCGCCCGCCATGTCGACCTGCCCCGAGGCCATGGCCTCCTCGGCGCCGACACCGCCGTCCTGCTCGGTGCTCAGCTCGACGTTGACGCCGTACTTCTTGTAGAAGCCGAGCTGCTGGGCGAGCTGGTACGGCAGGTAGATCTGCTTGTCGAGGCCGCCGGCCATCAGCTTGACGGTCGGTGTGCCGCCCGCGCTGCCGCTCGCGGCGTGCGAGCTGCTGGAACAGGCGCTGACCGCGCCGAGGGCGAGAACGGTGAGCAGAGACGCGGCGACGGCGACGGGTCGTCTGGACATGGCTGACCACATTCCTTTGCTGAGCAGGGGTCCCGAGATGAAGGAGATGAATGAGATGAAGGAGATGGAGGAGGGAGGAAGTGCGGGGGCGTCAGAGGGAGTTCGCCTCGGTCGGCGTCGGCGGGCGCCAGGACAGCAGCCGGTGTTCGAGCTTGCCGATCACCCACTCGGCGCCGAGCACGATGACCGAGATGACGAGCATCGTGGCGAACACGCCGTCGGGGTCGAAGTTGTTCTGCGCGGTCTTGATGACCAGGCCGAGGCCGCTCTGCGCGCCGAGCACCTCGCCGACGAGCGCGCCGACGATGGCGAACCCGAAGGCGCTGTGCAGACTGGCGATGATCCAGGTGAGCGCGGACGGCACGATGACATGCCGGGTGATCTGCGTCTGTGAGGCACCGAGCACCTTCGCGTTGGCGAGGATGTTGCGGTCGACCTCTCGCACGCCCTGGAAGGCGTTGAAGAAGACGATGAAGAACACCAGCACCGCGGCGAGCAGGATCTTCGGCAGCACGCCGATGCCGAACGCGACGATGAAGATCGAGCCGAGGACGATACGTGGGATCGCGTTGACCATCTTGATGTAGGGGCCGAGCACGTCGGCGAGGAAGCGGCTCTGGCCGAGAGTGACGCCGAAGAGCACCCCGGTGACGGCCCCTAGGGCGAAGCCGGCCAGCGCCTCCTGGATCGTTGTCCAGATGTTCGAGTAGAACGACCCGAACTCGGTGCCGTGCCGGAAGAGGTCGATCAGCCGCTTGGCGATGCCGGACGGCTGCCCGAAGAAGAACGGGTCGACGATCCCCCAGGCCGTGAACGCCTGCCAGCCGCCGATGACGAAGACCGCGAGACCGACGCGGCCCGCCCACACCAGCGCGGTGCGCCGCCTGGCGGCGCGCTTGGCGGCGTCCGCGGCCGAGGACGGTGCGCCGGCCTCGACCGGCACGGCGGAAACTGCGGACGTCGTGCTCATGCCGTACCTCCTGCGGTGCGTGCGTAGGCGCGCTCCACCTCCTCGCGCAGCGAGTCCCAGATCTGGTGCTGAAGTTCGATGAAGCGGGGCTGGAAGCGGATCTCCTGGACCGCACCGCGCGGGCGGGGCAGGTCGATGTCGAAGACCGCCTTGACCGAGCCCGGGCTGGACGTCATGACGACGACCCGGTCGGCGAGGGCCACGGCCTCGTCGAGGTCATGGGTGATGAAGATGACCGACGGACGTATCTGCTCCCACAGGCCGAGCAGTTCGGTCGACATGATCGCCTTGGTCTGCACGTCCAGGGCGCCGAACGGTTCGTCCATGATCAGGATCTTCGGTTCGTTGATCAGCGCCGCGGCCATCGCCACGCGCTTGCGCATCCCGCCGGAGAGCTGGTGCGGGTAGCGGTCCTCGAACCCGGTCAGGCCCACCCGGCGCAGCCAGTCGCGTGCCGAGGCGTGCGCCTGCTGTTTGGGGACGCCGCGGAAGACCGGGCCCATCAGGACGTTGCCGAGGACCGTCTTCCAGGGCAGCAGCGCATCGCTCTGGAACATGAAGCTGACGCCGTCAGTGACGCCGTCCACCTCACGGTCGCCCACCTTGACCGAGCCCTCACTGGGCCGGTCGAGCCCGGACACCATGCTCAGCGTCGTCGACTTGCCGCAGCCGGTCGGGCCCACCACCGCGCAGAACTGGCCCGGTTCCACGGTGAAGGAGACGTCCCGCAGCGCCGTGAACACCTCTCCCGCAGGCGTCAGAAATCGTTTGGTGAGTCCTGAGATCTCGACTCGCGCGCTGTCCCGGCCGACTTTCTCGGCGGCCGGGCTCACCGCGACATCGTTTCGCGAAGCCATCTGAGGCCGTCTCCTTTCCTCACCTCGGAGGTCGAGGAAGGCAGACGCTAGAGGCCGCGCGGTATTACGTCGCTGTTTCAGACGTATCTCGCGTTAGTCGTGTTAAGAGGGGTTCTGCGCGTTCTGCTCAGCAGGTCGGGGGGTGGGCAGAATGTCCTCGGTGGGACACAATCACGCCACCACGGGTACGGCGAAGGGGCCGGGCCCGGCAGCACGACAAGGGCGAAGTCACCTGTGATGCCCATGCGTATCCGGATCGGCCGCGCCGGGAAGGGGAGGCTCTCCGCGCGGATCCTGGCCAGCCAGCTGGTCATCCTGGCCCTCACCGGAGCCATCGGCTTCGTACTGTTCGCCTTCGCCCAGCGGGCCGAGATCGACCGAGCCTATGAGCAGCGGGCACTGGACATCGCGCAGACCACCGCCGCCGATCCGCAGATCCGGCAGGCCATGGCACACGGGGGAGGCCACGGCATCGTGCAGACCGTCGCCGAACGGATCCGGAAGGCGTCGGGCGCGTCGTACGTGGTCGTGATCGACCTGCACGGCATCCGCCACTCGCACCCCGACCCGGCGCTGATCGGCGAGGGTGTGGGCGATCCGATCGTGGTCCTGGACGGCCACACCCACGTGGGCACCGACCAGGGCGCGACCGGGCGGTCCGCCAACGGCAAGGCCCCGCTGAAGGGGCCCGCGGGCACGCTGGTCGGCGAGGTGTCGGCCGGTATCCCCGAACGCGATGTGCTCGGCGAGCTGTGGCGGGAGCTGCCCACCTTCGGCCTGTACGCCGCGATCGCCGTCGCGCTCGGCTCGACGGCGGCGTTCGTGCTGGCCGGCCGGTTGAAGCGGTCGACGTTCGGACTGGAACTGGAGGAGATCGCCGGACTGCTCCAGGACCGCGAGGCCATGCTCCACGGCATCCGGGAGGGCGTGGTCGCCTTCGCTCCCGACGGCCGGATCACCGTGGTCAACGACGAGGCGCGCGACCTGCTCGGCATCGGCACGGCGCTCGGCAGCACGCTCGAGGAGGTGTTGCCCGACGGGCGGCTGCGCCGCGCCCTGGACGGCACCCTCACCGGCATCGACCTCAGCGTGCTGACCGACGACCACTGCCTGGTGGTGAACCGGATGCCGGTGACACTGCAGGGCCGTGAACTGGGTGCGGTGGTCACCGTACGCGACCGCACCGAGCTGATCGGACTGCTCCGCGAACTGGACTCGGTGCGCGGGCTGACCGACGCCCTGCGCGCCCAGCAGCACGAGTTCACCAACCGTATGCACACCGTGGCCGGGCTGCTGGACATCGGCGACCACGACGCCGCCTTCGAGTACGCCGTCGAGTCGGCCGGCGCCGACCAGGCGCTGACCGAGTCCGTACGGGAACGGATCGGCAACACGCTGCTCGTGGGGCTGATCGTCGCCAAGACCACGGTGGCCGCGGAACGCGGGGTGACGGTGGAGCTCAGCGACGACTCCGCGCTCGGCGAGGACCCGCCGCACCTGGACCGGCTGCTGACCATCGTCGGCAACCTGCTGGACAACGCGATCGACGCCGCAGCCGGCGGACCGCCCCCGGCGGGCGGCCGCGCGGTCGAGCTCTCGCTCGTCGAGGCCGTCGATCAGGTGTACGTGCGGGTCGCGGACAGCGGCCCGGGGATTCCGCCGGGCGCCACCGGGTCGATCTTCGAGGACGGCTGGTCGACCCGGCCCGACCGGGGCACCGCCCGGCGCGGACTGGGGCTGGCCCTCGTCCACCGGCTGGCCCAGCGGCACGGCGGGACCATCACGGTCAGCGAGGGGCCGGGCGCGGTCTTCACCGTCGTACTGCCGCTGTCGGACGCCACCCCCGCACCACGAGACGCACAGCTCACGACAGCCTCACCGACAGGAGGTGACCGGGGATGATCCGGACCCTGGTGGTGGAGGACGACTTCCGCGTCAGCCACATCCACTGCGACTACGCGACCCGCGTCGAGGGCTTCGAGGTCGTGGGCCGGGCCGCGACTGTGGCCGAGACACTGGACGCGGTGCGCACCCTCCACCCCGACCTGCTGCTGCTCGACGTCTTCCTGCCGGACGGCAGCGGACTCGACGTGCTGCGGCGGCTCAGCGCGGACGAGGGAGGCGCCCGCCCCGACGCGCTCATGATCACCGCCGACCGGGACATCACCTCGGTGCGGACCGCCATGAAGCTCGGCGCCGTGGGCTACCTGGTCAAGCCGTTCGGCTCCGCCGACCTGGCCGAACGGCTCACCGCCTACCGCGAACTCCAGCACCGCGCGGACGCCCTCGGCCTGGCACCCCGAACCGACCAGGCCGACGTGGACGCCCTCTTCAGCGCCGCCCGGCCACCGGCCGTCCCCCGGGTCCCGGCCAAGGGCCACTCCGCGCCGACCCTCGCCCTCCTGCACCAGGTCCTGCGCACTGCCCACGACGCCCTGTCCGCGGCCCAGGCCGCCGAACTCACCGGCGTCTCCCGCGCCACGGCGCAGCGGTACCTCTCCTACCTCGTACGCGAGGGCATGGTCCGGCTCGAACTCCGCTACGGCACCACCGGCCGTCCCGAACACCGCTACCGGATAGTGCACTGAGGACCCGCCCGGGGTGCGCACGACAAGGACGCGCGATGGTGGGCATGCGGAAACGAGCGCCCCTCGTCGCCGAACCGTCGGCGAGGGGCCGGTGGTCGGCCGCGGATGGAGGGGGGCGGCTGTCCGCGAGGCCGCCGAGCCGTGCCCGGCCGTGGTGCCGACGGACGCCTGCCTGCCCGGCACCGGGCGCGAATCGGAACGAGCCGACCAAGGCGGGCGGAGGCCGTGCCGCCCGTTGGCCCCGGCCTTGCATCGCCCTTGCACCGGAGGCAGCAAGCGCGGCAGTTCGCCGTGCAGCAGGGGCCCGTCAGCTCTCCAGGCGGTAGCCGTGTCCTCGCAGGGTGGTGATGCGGGGGAGGCCGGCGGGGCGGGCCGAGATGTCGGCGGCTTCGGTGAGGCGTCGGCGTAGGCCGGCCATGGTGACGTCCAGCGTCTTGGTGGAGCCGAACCAGTTCTCGTCCCAGACCTCGGCCATCAGGGTCTCCCTGGACACGGCCTCGCCTGAACGCCGGGCCAGGACGGCGAGCAGGTCGAACTCCTTGGGACGCAGCTCGATGTCCTCGTCGTGGAGCGTGCAGCGGCGGGCCGCGATGTCGAGGACGAGGTCGGCCAGCCGGACGGGTTCCTGCTGCGGTGCGGCGACGACCCGGCGGCGCAGATGGGCGCG
Source organism: Streptomyces sp. NPDC047042 (assembly GCF_040644035.1). Lineage (NCBI taxonomy): Bacteria > Bacillati > Actinomycetota > Actinomycetes > Kitasatosporales > Streptomycetaceae > Streptomyces > Streptomyces sp. NPDC047042. The sequence continues at coordinate 206,171 of NZ_JBEYVP010000006.1, forward strand.
GAGCCGGGCGAGCAGCACGGTCAGGCTGAACGGCTTGACGAGGTAGTCGTCGGCGCCCGCGTCCAGTCCGGCGATGATGTCGATGTCGTCCGTGCGCGCCGTCAGGATGACGATCAGCAGGTCGGGATGGTGGGCACGCAGGGTGCGGGCGACGTCCAGACCGTCCAGGTCGGGCAGCCCCAGGTCGAGCAGCAGCACGTCGTACGGGTTGCGTGCGGCCTCGGCCAGAGCTGCCGAACCCGTCCGGCTCCAGGTCGGCGTGTAGCCGTTGCCGCGCAGGCCGGTCGCCAGATGGCGGCCGATGGTGTCGTCGTCCTCGACGACCAGGACACTGTGGCGGCTGTGGTCGGCGGTCGCGTGCGTACGCATGCTGGACAGCGTAGGAGCGGGCGGGGCGCCCGGCCCGCCCGCGCCCGGCCGCTCACAGGTCACGCAGCTCCTCCACGGCGGGCCGGCCTGCGCTGCGGATGCCGTTCAGCGCGGCGGCCAGTACGGCGGCGACGGCCGCGCCCGCGGTCAGGGCGAGGTAGCCGCCCGGCACCGAAAGGCTCGCGGGCGGCGGATCGAAGACGCCCGTCAGGACCTTCACCAGCATCTCGGACAGTGCCCAGCCGATGAGGGCTCCCCCGGCCAGGCCGCCGGTGGCCAGCAGCAGGGCCTCGGTGAGGACCATGCCGCGCAGTTGGCCGCCGCGGGCGCCCAGAACGGTGGCGATGGCGAAGGTACGGCGCCGTTCTGCGAGTCCGAGGGCGAGGACCAGGCCGCCGGACCCGGCTGCCAGCAGGACGGCGAAGGCGAGTTCGATGCGGGTGAGTCCGGACAGGTCCACGGAGGTGAGGCTGGTGCCGACGATGCCGCGGGTCTGGGCGAGGTCGGTGACAGTGGCGCCGGTGCCCAACCGGTGGCGCAGCTTGTCGGCGATCTGCTTCTGGTGGGTGCCGCCGGTGTCGAGCAGGAAGGCGCCGACCGCGTCGCTGCCGGTCGTCTTCGCCACGTAGGCGGCGTTGGCGACGAAGAAGCTGTCCTTCGGCGCGGTCGGGAACTCCTTGACGATCCCGGCGTAGTGGAACGGCACCGTGCGCAGCGCCTTCGTACGGGCGTCCTGGACACGGAGGTTGACCGTGTCGCCGGGGGAGAGCTGGAAGTCGTGCACGGTCTCCGCGCTGACCAGCAGGTTGTCGGGGCGCTGGGTGAGCCTGCGCATCAGCTGCGCTGCCGTGCCGCCCGAGAAGTAGGCGTCCTGGAGCGAGGTCGCCTTCGCGACGGTGGCGGGCCGGATGCCGTAGAGGTCCTGGAGGTCGGCGCCGACGTAGGCGTAACGGTGCTGGAGGGGCTCGACGTGCCGGACGCCGGAGACCTTCAGTTTGCCGGCCGCGCTCGGCGGGACCGGGGCGCCGGGCGGCTGGGTGACGGTGACGTCCGCGCCGTTGGTGAGGCGGGCGTCGACTTCGGACTGCTGCCGGTAGGTGGAGTTGAAGACGGCCGTGGAGATCGCGAACGACACGGCGAGGGCGAGCAGCACCACCGAGCGGGCCAGCGGGCGCCGACGGCGGGACAGTACGGCCGCCGTGGTCGGGGCGAGGGTCGCGGTCAGCGGCCTGGCGAGGCGGGCCAGCACCGGTCGGCCGTGGGCAAGAGCCAGCAGGGTCAGCCGCCACAGCAGCAGGGCCGCGCCGAGCCACAGCAGCGCCGGGCCGAGGAACGCCCAGTAGGAGACGGAGACACTGGGCACGCCCTCGGGGGCGAGGACCAGGGCGTACTGGTTGCCGGAGGAGGCGCGGAAGACCAGCAACGAGCCGATCAGCAGCGCGAAGTCCAGCCCGTACCGCAGCCACCAGGGCGAACGCGACACGGGCCGCTCCCGCCTGGTGTCGGCGACGGTCACCGTGCGCAGATCACGCAGGGCGGGCACGAGCACGGCGCCGGCGGCCACGACCACGCCGAGGACGAAGGCGATGACGTACCAGACCGCCCAGGTGCCCGCGCTGGCCCCGAAGGACGTACTGCCGAAGGCGAGGCGTCCGGTCAGCGCGGCGAGGCCGAGACCGGCGAGGCCGCCGCCGACGCCGACCAGTGCGGCCTCCAGGCCCGCGAGTGCGGTGATCTGGTGGGGGCGCAGCCCGCGCAGCCGCAGCAGTCCCTGTTCCCGGCGGCGCCGTTCGCCGCCGGCCGAGGCGACCGCCACGGTCAGCGCGGCGGCCAGGACGGCGCCGGGGACGCCGAGGAAGAGGAAGAGGATCTGGGCGTAGAGGGCGTCCTGGCGGGCGGAGTCGAGGGCCGCGCCGAGGTTGTTTCCGACGAGCGCGGTGCCGGCCGATCTGGCCTCCAGGTTGTGGGCGGCGCCGGTGACCGAGGTGAAGGCGGCGGCCGGGTCGGGCGGCAGGTTCGCGTCGCGGGCCACGTGGATCTGGGTGGTGACGTCGGTGGCTCCCCGGGTGAGGGAGGCGAACCGGGCGGCGGGCAGCAGGACGACGTTGTCCGGAGGAGCTGTGGGCTGGGACTGCGTGGGCGCGCCGACCTTCTGGAACAGCGAGTCGGCCTGGGGCAGGTCGACCACGCCGTCCACCCGCACCTGCCGCAGTCCGGCGCCGGGGAGTTGCACGCCGACGGTGTCGCCGGGGGCCGCGTGCAGGTTGGACGCGGTCTGCTGGGCGAGCAGGACACCGGTGCCGGTGCCGGAGAGTGTGCGCAGTTCGTCGGGGAAGTGGCTGCGGTAGCCGGCCGGCAGGCCGAGCGCGACCCCCGGTCCGGTGGTCTGGGTGCTGCCTCCCACGGTGGCGGTGAAACCCGTGGTGCGGGCGAAGCCGACGGGCAGCGCGGCCCGGGTGCCGGGGGCGGATCTCACCAGTGACCCGACGGCGTTCGGGTCGGCGCCCGGCTGTACTTCGACCTGCCAGTCCACGGCGACCGAGCGGACCGCCCGCTCGGTCATGGTCGCCTTGGACGCGGTGAGGAAGGATCCGAGCGCGGCGACGAGTGCGACGGCGAGGGCGATTCCGGCGACGGCGGCGAGGAGCCGTCCGATGCGGTGGCGGGTCAGTCCCTTCGCCCAGGCGGTGATCATGACGGGCTCCCTGGTGGGGTCGGCGCTTTCGCCGTTTCGGGTGCGAGCAGTCGGCCGTCGCGCATGCTCCGCCGTACGGCGAGCCGGGCGGCGACGGCCGGGTCGTGGGTGGTGACGACGAGGGCCGCGCCCGTCCGGTCGGCGGCGGCGAGCAGGGCGTCCAGGACGCGGGCGCCGGTGGCGTGGTCGAGGCGGCCGGTGGGTTCGTCGGCGAGGATCAGGCGGGGCGCCTGCGCCAGGACACGGGCCACGGCGACCCGCTGGGCCTGACCGCCGGAGATCTCGTCGGGCAGCCGGTCGGCCAGCCCGGCCACGCCGACCACGTCCAGCGCCTCGGCGACCGGACGGCGGGTCTCCGCAGGCGGATGTCCCGCGAGGACGAGCGGCAGCGCGGTGTTCTCCGTGACGTCGAGGGCGGGGATGAGGCTGTCGGCCTGGAAGACCAGGCCGATGTCCCGCGACCCGCCGAGTCCGGGCCGGGAGATCGTGCCGCCGGTGGGGCGTTCGAGCCCGGCCAGCAGATGCAGCAGGGACGACTTCCCCGACCCGGAAGGGCCCACGACCGCCAGCCGGTCGCCGCGGCGGACGTCCAGGTCGGCGCCGTGCACCGCCACCACGGCGGTGGGGCCCTGGCCGAAGGTGAGCGCGACACCCTGGCAGGAGACGAGCAGGTCAGCGGAGGACATGGCCGTGCTCCTTCGCATGAGTGGTTCCCTCGTGTGCCTCGTGTGCCTCGTGGGCTCGGCCGTCGTCCAGGGTGATCACTCGGTCGGAGCCGTGCACCGCCTCCGGGCTGTGCGTCACGATCAGCACCGCGCAGCCGTCCGCCGCCCGGTCCCGCAGCATCCGCAGCACCAACTCCTCCGTTCCGCCGTCGAGTTCACCGGTCGGCTCGTCGGCCAGCAGCACGGCCGGAGAGTTGGCCAGCGCCACGGCGAGCCCCGCGCGGGCCAGCTCACCGCCGGACAGCTGCCGCGGCAGCGCGCCGGCCCTTCGCCCCAGCCCCACCTGTTCCAGCAGGGCCTCGGCTTTTACGGCGGGACGGCTGCGCACCGCATGCTGGGCGAGCCGGATGTTGTCGCGCACGGCCAGATGCGGGAGCAGGTTGCGTGACTGAAGGAGCACCCCCACGTGCCGGGCGCGCAGCCGGGCGCGTTCGGCCTCGGGCCGATGGCTGATGCGCACGCCTGCCACGCGGACCTCGCCGCCCGACGGTTCGTCGAGACCTGCCAGGCACGCCAGCAGGGTCGACTTGCCGGCCCCCGACGGGCCGACGACGGCGACCGTCTCCCCTCCGCGCACCCGCAGTGACACCCCGCGCAACGCGAGCGTCTCCTCCTCACCGGCCCGGTAGAAGCGGTACAGCTCCCGGGCGGCCAGCACCACGTCGTCGGCGGAGGGTCCGGCGGGCATCGCACTCACCGCCACGCGAACGAGTCGCTGACGGTTCGCCACGGGTCGACGTTGTCGGCGTTGACGGGGCCGGACAGGGTCAGGTCCACCTCATGGCCGTGCCGGTGGAAGGCGTACCGCTCGAACGCGTCCCGCACCACCTTGCCGGTGACCGGGTCTTTGGTCGAGTCGCCCTGGTAGGTGAGAAGGACGACGGGGCCCGCCTTGCGGGTCACCTGCGACACCTTCGGCGATGCGAACTTCACCACCTGGCCTCGCAGTCGCGGGACAACTGTGTTCTTCACCGAGGCGACGGTCGGGGCCGTGGAGGTGGTGGCCGTCGTGATGGTGACGCTGTTCAGCTTGTCCGTGAACACGGTCGCACCGCCCCTGTCGGTGCGGGCCCAGCCCTCGGGCACCTTCACCGTGAACCCGGTGAAGGTGCCCGAGGGCTGATAGGCCACGAACACCTGGTTGTCGGGGATGTCCCCGGGCGGATTCGACTCGGTGGGGGCCGGGTTCGCCCGCACGGGGGCCGCCGAACCCGAGCCCGAGTGTGCCCCGGACGACGATCCGGAACATCCCGCGATCACCGCGGCGACCACCGTCATGGCGACGACGCCGGCGGAAGTACGTGCGTACGACATGCCACTGCCCTCCCGAGGAACTGCCGGGAACTGCTTCCTGGTCATGCCTCCGACGCTAGGGAGCCGTCGGTTAACGCCCCGGCCGCCGACGGTTAGGCGACGGCAAAAGCGCGTGGCGGACCGTCCCCGGGCCGGCCGGGAGCCCGCAGGATGGGGGCATGAGACAGCGCGTGGTGCGAGTCGCCCTCACCGCCGCCCTGGTCGCCGTCGTCCTCCTCGCCTTCCCACTGGCCCTGGCCATCAGGTCCTCCCTGTACGCCGACCAGCGCGACACCCTGGAACGGACGGCCCTGTCCGGCGCCGTACGCGTCAGCCCGGACTACGCGACCGGAGACCCCGTGGAACTGCCCGCGCCACCGGCCGGCGGACGCCTCGGCCTGTACGACCCCGCGCTACGGCTGCGGGCCGGCACCGGCCCCCGCACCGGTGACACAGTCGTGCGAAGGGCGCTGGCCGCGGAGGTCGTGCGCGGCCGGGCCGGCGGTGACCTGGTCGCCGCCGTGCCCGTGTCACACGACGAGCAGGTGATCGGCGTCGTACGGGCCTCCTCACCGGCGTCCACCGTACGCAGCCGGGTCCTGCTCGCCTGGGCCGTCCTCGCCGGAGTCTGTGTCCTCGCACTGACGGTGGCCGTCCTCGTCGCCCGCCGCCAGGCGCGGGCGCTGGCCGCGCCGCTGGAGGACCTCTCCCGGCACAGCCGGGCGGTCACCGCCGGCGACCTGAGCGCCCGGGCGGCACCCAGCGTTGTCGCCGAGATCGACCAGGTCGCCCGCACCCACAACGAGATGCTGCACAGCCTGACCGAACTCCTGCGTCACGAAAGGGACTTCACCGCCAACGCCTCGCACCAGCTGCGCACCCCGCTCACCGGACTCCAGCTCACCCTGGAAGCGGGGCTCGTCCAGGACGACGACTTCCGGCTGCGGCCGGCCCTGGAGGAGGCTCTGGCCACCACGCGCCGTCTGCACGCCACGGTGGAGGAGGTGCTGCGCCTGTCCCGCTCCCGTGGCCTGCCGCGCCGGCCCGCGCCGGACACGTCGGTGGCACGGCTGCTGGACGAGACCGAGGAACGCTGGCACGGACTGTTCGCCCGCGACGGCAGACGTCTGGAGTGCGCTACTCGCGAGGCACCGGAGGACCTGCGTGTCCCCGGAGCCCTCGTCGCCGAGATTCTCGGCGTCCTGCTGGACAACGCGCGCGTCCACGGGCACGGCGCAGTCCGCCTCACGGCACGCGACCTGGGCGACGCGGTCGCCTTCGACGTCACCGACGAGGGAGCCGTGGCGGGCGAGGGAGCCCGGCTGTTCGACCGTGGTCAGGTGGGCGCGGGAGCGGGTTCCGGCATCGGGCTGTCGCTCGCCCGCGACCTGGCCGTCTCCCTCGGCGGCAGACTCTCCCTGACCAGCAGCCGCCCGGCCGCCTTCACCCTGCTCGTCCCCGTACGCCAGGAGGAGGCCGGGCCGGAGGGCCGTGGCTGAGTGTTCAGGTGCCGGCTGCCGGAGCGGGAGCGCGATCGGGTCGGAGGTGGGTGACGATTCGGCTCGCGGCGGTCTTCTGCATCAGCCCGTAGGCGAGGACCGGCAGCAGCAGGTGCGGTTTGTCGGGCAGGGACGCGGTGATCAGGACCGCACTCGCGCTGCTGTTGTTCATGCCGCAGGCCAGCGTCAGCGAGGAGGCCGTACCCGCCTCCAGCCGCAGGACGCGGGCGGCGATCCGGCCGAGGGCGAAGGAGAGCAGGCAGACCAGGGCGGCCACGGCCAGGGCGGCGGCGAACAGCAGCGGGCGGGGCCGGGTCAGGACGGTTCCGAGGGCGCCACTGGCGTTGACGTAGGTCAGCAGCAGCGAGCCGGTCAGGGCCAGGGGCATCACTGTCCCGTGGAGACGGCGCAGCCATCGCGCGGGCAGGGCGAGTGCGCCCAGGAGGCCGGCCGCGCAGGGCAGGGCCACGGTGGCCAGGCCGAACCCGCCGTGGGCAAGCCTGCCGGTGTCGACGAGTACCTGCCCGTAGCCGCCTCTCAGTACGGGCGCCAGGGTCTCCAGCAGGAAGGGGGTGGTGAGCGGGCTGAGGAGGGTGGAGGCCAGGACGAGGCCCACCATCGTCGGCTGGTCACCTTCGCCCTTGTCGGTCCACACGGTGGCGCCCGCGGCGACGGGCATCGCCACGACGAGGATCATCGCGGTGAGCAGTCCGCTGCCGCCGTCGGTGTCGGGGGTGCGCCGCAGGAGGAACGCGACGAACGGCACGATCGCCAGCGGGATCGCAAGGTGCAGCACGAGCCCGGCGAGCAGCGCCTTCGGGTGCCGCACGAGGCGGCCCAGCTCGCGGACGGGCACCTGGAGTCCGGCCGAGAACAGCACCAGGGACAGCAGAAGCGGTGCGGTGTGCAGCGTCAGGTGGGTCAGCGGCAGGAGATGGGGGCGACGCAGCCACAGGCCGGGTCCGGGCACGAACAGAGCGAGGAGATAGGCGAGAACCACGGCACGGCCGAGGCGGTGCCGCAGCCAGGACGCGGCGCGGGTGTGCATGGACTCATCGTGATCAGGACAGCTCCGGCAGGCGGGGAAAGCCGCGCGGCAGTCAGGATGTGTTCAGGTAACCGCTGGCAGTGTCCCGTCCCATGACCTACGAACTCTCCGAGACACCTGAGGCCGAACCCGGCACGAGTGCTGCCGCCCGCCCGTCCCACCGCCTGCGCTGGAACAAGGTCCCCGAGGTCACCGCCTACTTCTGGATCATCAAGGTGCTGTGCACGACGGTCGGCGAGACCGCGGCGGACCTGCTCAACGAGAAGGCCGGCCTGGGCCTTACCGGTGTGTCGGTCCTGATGAGCGCGCTGCTCGCGGTCGTCCTCGTCGTGCAGTTCCGTACGACCGCCTACCGCGCGGGCGTCTACTGGCTCGCCGTAGCCCTGATCAGCGTGGTCGGCACGCTGATCAGCGACAACCTCACCGACAACGTGGGCGTACCGCTGGAGACGACCACGACGGTTTTCGCGGTCCTCCTCGCGGTCGTCTTCGTCGCCTGGTACCGGCGTGAGCGGACCCTGTCCATCCACAGCATCGACACCACCAGCCGTGAGGCGTTCTACTGGCTGGCCGTACTGTTCACGTTCGCCCTCGGCACCGCGGCCGGCGACCTGGTCTCCGAGCGCATGGACCTCGGCTACTGGCTCGCGGCCGTCCTGTTCGCCCTGGCCATCGGCGCCGTCGCGGTCGCGCACTTCGCCCTGGGTCTGGACGCGGTGTGGAGCTTCTGGATCGCCTACGTCCTCACCCGCCCGCTGGGCGCCTCGATCGGTGACTACCTCTCCCAGCCGACCGGCGACGGCGGAATCGGCCTGGGCACCGTTGTCACCAGCGCGCTGTTCCTGGCGGTCATCCTCGGCCTGGTGGTGCACCTGGCGGTGACCCGCAAAGACGTCGCGGAACCCGGGCGCGTCGACGGGCGGACGGCCTGAGCGGCTCGCGGGACCGGCGCCCCTCCGTGCGGCCCCCGAGTACGGGAGTGTCCGACCTCGGAGAACCGTGACCCCTCATCGGCCTCACCGTTCGCGGCGTCCGGTCGAGGGAGGGGTCAGGGCCGGGCCGCCGCGACGCCGTGCAGGAGCCCGACGCCCCGGTTGAAGCGGCGCAGCAGGAGGGCCGCGGTGGTCGCGAGGCCGATGAGCAGGCCCAGCCAGATGCCGACCGTGTCCCAGCCGGTGGCGAAACCGAGAAGTGCGGCGGCGGGCAGGCCGACGAGCCAGTAGCCGACGAGGGTGACGCGGAAGCCGCCCTTGGTGTCGTCGAGGCCGCGCAGCAGGCCGACGCCGATGTTCTGGGCGCAGTCGAAGAACTGCATCACGGCGGCGATCAGCAGGAGGTTCGTGGCGAGGTCGGTGGCCGTCCGGCTCTCGCCCTCGAAGAACGGCGCCAGCACCAGCCCCGGGAGGGCGACGTAGACGACCGCCACGACCGCCATGACGGCGGCGGCGCAGGCCAGGGCCGTTGCCTTCAGCCGCTGGGCGGCGCCCGTGTTGCCGAGGGCGAGTTCACGGCTGACGCCGAGGGACGCGGCGTGGGAGAGGCCGACGGCGATCTGGAAGACGATGTAGACGAGCTGGTTGACGGCGGTGTGCGCGGCCAGCGCGGCCGTGCCGAAGCTGCCGACCAGCAGGGCGACGACGGAGAAGAAGCCCGCTTCGGAACCGTAGGTGGCGGCGATCGGCGTACCGAGTGCCGTCAGTCGGCGCAGGGTGGCCGGGCGGGTCTTCCAGATGCTCAGCGACAGCACCGGCGCCAGCCGCGGATCGCGGCGGGCGGAGAGGTACAGGGCGAGGAAGGACAGGGCGTACACCGAGCTCGTCGCGAGCCCGATGCCCGGCAGGCCCAGCTTCGGCAGGCCCCAGGTTCCATGGATGAAGATCCAGTTGAGCCCCGCGTTGACGGCGATCGAGGCGATCGTGATGCGCAGCAGGGCCTGGGGGCGGCGCATACCGACCGTGAACTGGCGTATCGCCTGGAACCACAGGCAGGGCACCAGACCGGGCGCCATCGTGTACAGCACCGGCTTCGCCGCGGCGACCACGTCCGCGTCCTGGCCGAGGAACACCACGGCATGCCCGATCAGCACCATCAGCAGCGCGCCCGCGAGACCCGCGAGCGTGGACAGCAGCAGGCTCGCCCGGACGAGATCCCGGACCTCCTCGTGCGCCGCGTCCGCCTCGGCGCCTCTCGCCTCCGCGCCTCGCGTCTCGGCGCGGGCGTCCGCCGCGGCCACCTGGTTGCCGACGGCCGTGACGAGGCCGACGCCCATGGTGCGCAGCTGGTTGAAGATCACCATGGCGAGGCCGCCGGCCGCCAGGGCCTCGGTGCCCATCAGGCCCATCATGATCGTGTCGGTGGTGGTGAGCGCGACCTGGGCGAGCTGGGTGAGCGCGAGCGGCACGGCCAGCGTGGCGAGGGCACGGCCGTCGGTGAGGAGGCGGGCGAGGGCGGGCTGCATCAGTCCTGTTTCTGCGAAGAGTCGCGCGAAGTGTCCGGCGAGGTGGGGAGTCGGCGGAGCTTGGTCAGCAACTCGTCGACTTCGCGCTCCACTTGGGGGGAGAGGAGATCACGGGCGGCCATCCAGTCGTCGTCGAAGACGGTGTCCATGTACTTCTCCCCGCCGTCGTTGATCAACGCGACCATAGTCGTGCCGGGCGGCAGTGCGGACAGCCGGGCCAGGGCCTCGTACACGACTCCGCCCGCCGAGCCGCCGAGGAGCAGGCCGGTGCGCCGGGCGACGGCCCGCGCCGTGGCGAACGCCTCGACGTCGCCGACCTTCACGCCTTCGTCCAGCAGCGAGTAGTCGACCATCGCCCCGATGGTCGCGCCCTCGGGCGTGCCGGTTCCCGACTGGTGGTAGTCGTGCGCGGGCGGCCCGAACGCGATCGACCCCTTCGGCTCCACGCCCACGATCCGTACCCCGGGCACCGTCTCCCGCAGCGGGCCACCGGTCCCGAACAGCCCGCCGCCGGTGCCGACCGCGCCGATGAGGATGTCGATACGGCCGTCCAGCGCGGCATGGAGTTCGCGGGCCACCGGGTGGTAACCCACGCCGTTCGCCATGTTGTTGTGCTGCTCGGTGAAGTAGGCGTTGTCCGACTCGGCGGCCAGCTTCTCCGCGAACTCCTCGCGGGCGGCGGTGGCCAGTTCCTCGTCCCCGTCGTCGGCGACGTACACCAGCTCCGCGCCGAGCGCCTTCATCGCGCGCAGCTTGTCGACGGCCGCGTGGTGGTCGACGACGGCGGTGAAGGTGTAGCCGCGCTCGGCGGCCACGACGGCCAGGCCGAGCCCGGTGTTGCCGGAGGTCGACTCGATGATCCGGCCGCCGGGGCGCAGCAGGCCGCGCTCCTCGGCGTCGACGACCATCTGCCGGGCCATCCGTATCTTGGCTGTGCCCGTCGGGTTGAACTGCTCCAGCTTCAGCAGCAGCCGGGCGTCGCTCTCCGTGCGGGCCAGCTCGAACAGCGGGGTGGCGCCGATGAGTTCGGAGACCTGTCGCACGATGGGCGGCCGGTACAGGGGGTCGTCCATGGGGGCTCCTGTGGTCTTCACGTGGTCGTCAAGTGGTCGTCGGTGTCTTCAGTGGGGAGGGCGGTCGAGGCGCCAGCGGTGACGGGATCCGGATGGCTCGACGACGACCTTCGGGGGCAGCGGAAGGTCGTGGAACGGCGACTCGTTGGAGTCCATCTGGTAGCCCGCGGTGTTGAGGTACACGAGCAGGTCACCGACGGCCGGCCGCACCGGGAAGGGGATCTTGCGCCAGGTCAGCATGTCCGACTCCAGGCAGGTCGCGGCCCCCACGCACGCCGGGTACGGTCCCGCGTCGGCGACCGGACGGCCGGCGGCCGGCACGAGCACCGGGTCCGGCAGGAACTCGCTGTCGAACCACTGCTCCGACAGGCTGAGGCTGGTGCCGTCCACGGTCAGGATCGCGTACCCGTCACGCTCCTTCACGCCCTGCACACGGAACACCGTGAACCCGGCCTGGTCCAGCAGCGCCCGGCCCGGCTCGACGAGAAGGGTGACCCCGGCCGCACGCAACAGCTCGGCCAGAGAGGTGACTTGGCCCGTCGGGGTGGCCGCCAGGATCGTACGCAGGGCATCGGCGCCCGCGACGGGGGAGTGGTACGGATAGAAGCCGCCGAAGGACTTCCCCGCATGGAAGTGCTCGGAGCGGCGGCTCGCCTCGAAGCGCCGCCAGTCGTCCGCCGCCACGTAGTCCACGGCGAAGCCGCCGCCGATGCTGATCCGGTCGGCGCGCAGTCCGAGAGCCCGGGCGCGCGTGCACAGGCCGACCAACTCGGCGGCCAGGTCGGTGCGTTGGCGGACGTCGTAGCCGGAGAGGTGGAAGCTGAATCCCGCCACGCCGACGGACGCGTCGACGCATCGACGCAGGGCTGCCGCCAACTCTCCGTCGTCCAGACCGAAGCGGCTGTGCGGTTGCTCCGGAGGCAGTCTGCGCAGCAACACGCTTGCCGTACGCCGGAGTTCGCAACACAGGGCGATCAGCCGGTCCAGTTCGTCCAGTGCGTCCACCGCGATCAACGCGCCCTGGAGCACGGCGACTTGCAGCAGTCTGTCCGTCTTGGCCGGACCGGTCACCACCAGGTCCTCGCCGCGCACCCCGGCCGACAGGGCCTCGCGCAGTTCCCCGTGGCTCGCCACGTCGACGCCCTGGCCGGTCACGGCGGCTCGTTCGGTGTACACGGCGGCTTTGTTGGCCTTCTTCGCGTAGTACACGCGGCCGTGCACATCCGCCTCGGCGAACACCTTCTCGAACGCGGCGGCGTTCGCGTCGAAACGCTCGGGGAGCAGTACGTGACAGGGGCCGCCGAGTCCATGACTCAGCTCGTCGAGCAACGGGTCTGCGAGCAGGGCCCGTACCTCGGGTGTCGTGTGCGAGGGGAGCGGCGCCGTCACCTCCACAGCGGCACCGCCGTGCCCAGCCCCTGGGCGAGGGCCAGTTGGGCGAAGCGGTGGCCCAGCGCGATGTCGGTGACGACCAGCCCGCTGTTGTAGGCGAAGATCCGCTGGCTCGCGTCCGTACGGCCTTCCGCCCGGCCGGCGAGTACCTCAGGGAACTCGGCGTCCACATCGCGCAGTTGCCCGTCCGCGTCGGCCATGTCGACGCCTGTGACGCGCATCTGTGCCGCGCTGGTGGCGATCACTCTGTCGGCCCGGTGCAGGGTCGAGGGCGCGATGCCGTACCCGATGAGCACGGACAGGGCGGCGGGCTTGAGCCACTCGGCATCCACGGACGCGGGGGTGTTCGGGCCCGCTGTGGCGAGCACGATGTCCGCGTCGCCGGCCGCCGCGCGCAGATCGGTCACGATCTCCAGGTCGCGGTCGGGGAAGTGCGTGTGCAGCCGTTCGCGTACCGCCCGGATGCCGTCCGGATGTGTGCCGAAGAGCATCAGCCGTTCCAGGTCCGGCAGTGTGGTCAGCAGGAACGGCAGTGCGAGGCGCCCTTGTGTGCCGGTGCCGATGACGAGGGCGTTTCGGGCGCCGGGCACGGCCAGTTCGCGGGCCAGCAGCGCCGAGACCGCTGGGGTGCGCAGTGCGCCGACCCGGCCGCAGTCCAGCATCGCGACCGGCAGGCCGGTCTCGTCGTCGTACAGGGTCAGCGTCGTGTAGTAGTGCTGCTTGTCGCGGGCCTCGTGCAGGCCGTGTTTGTACGACGTCTTCACCGCTACCACGCCCCGCTCGCCGTCACGGCCGAGCATCGCGTACGCCACCGAGTGGCCGTCCTGCGGCTTGACGGTGAGCTTGCGCGGGTTGTCGGACTTGCCGTCGGCCAGCGTGCGGTACGCCTGCTCGACGACGGAGACGACGTCGGCCAAGGTGATGTCGATGCCGGCCACATCACTGGTGCTGAGGATCCGCAGTGTCGTGTCGTCGGACTCGGACGCCATGGTGCTCCCCGTCTTCGCGAAGTCGGTTTCGGTGTCAATGCCGGTGTCGGTGCCCGTGCCGTCGGTGCCGGTCATGCGAACGCCTCGACGGCCGCCTGGCCGTAGCCGTGTTCGAACCGCTCGGCCTGCGGACGGGTGCGGCGGCCCGGCACCCGCACGGAGGAACGTTTCAGCCAGCGGTCGTTGCCGTCGTAGCGCGCCTTGAAGGGGACCCGGCCGTGCACGACGAGGTCGTTGTCGACGACCAGGACGTCTCCCGGCGTCAGAGCCACCGCCACGGAGACCCTGGAGAGCTCGGCCTCCAGCCGGCCGTAGGCCGCGCGGTGTTCCTCGGGCGCTTCGTCCAGGGGCGTGTAGGCGGGGTCGAAGCGCAGGGTCGGCCCGTGCGGCGACTGCCACACCGTCGGCACGGGTGGCGGGGTGCCGTCGTAGCCCTGTGCCTCGGCGTAGGCGTCGTCGGGCAGGATCGGGAGTATCGGCCGGCTGAGCAAGTCATGGTCCCGTGCGTCCAGTTGGACCTGGCGGATGCTCGCGGCGGTGGTGGCGACGGCGTCCGGGTTGCGCAGGCAGCCGAGTACCAGCAGATGAGCGCGGCCGGGGTGGAAGGCGTCCTCGGTGTGCGGGCTGAGCAGCACGCTGCTGCTGGCGCCGGTCTGTTCGGCCTCGTGTCCCGGCGAGGGGACGATGTTGTGCACGAACCGGCCGTCCTGCTGGCCCTCCCAGGCCAGCGGCGTGCCCATCACCGTGGAGAGCAGAAGGAGAACCACGTCGTGCAGCGCGCCGGCGTTCCCGGCGGTCGACCAGTGGCCCGGGGTGAGGCCGATCGCCTCGTCGTCGACCGGGAGGCCGCGCAGTACGAACAGTCCGTCGGCGGTGTCGACCGGGCGGCAGGCGTGCCGGATGTCATCGGGCAACCCGGCTGCGGCAGCGGGGACTTGGGCGAGCAGCCCGGGGTGGGTGGAGACGCCGTTGAAGGCGTCGAGCAGGGCGCGGGCCGTGGTGAGCAGTTCGGTCACGGCGTGGGGGTGGAGCTGACGTACAGGCGTGGCTGCCGTCGGCATGGGTGAACCGTCCGTTCCGGTGCGGGTGAGGGGCGGGCGGTGGGCCTCTGTCGATGGAGTCGATGAAGAGGTCGTGTTGACCGAACGGAAACATAGCCAACCCACAACAAACAGGCAAGGCTTACCTAAGTTGATCAGGATCACAGTGCGTGCCCTCTTGTGCGACCCCTGTAAATCAGGATAGGCAAACCTAAGCAAACGAGCCGCACGTGAAATCGAGGACAAAGTGGACCTGAGTAGACGTCAACTCCTGTGGGCCGGTGGCGCCGTCGGCGCGACCGCTCTGCTGGCCGCCTGCGGCGGCGGCGATGACGCCGAACCGACCGGGTCCGCCACCGGCTCCGCCAAACCTCGCAAGGGCGGCACCCTCCGCGTGGGCGCCCTCGGCCGGGCCGCCGCCATCACCCGCGACCCGCACGGCTCCCAGGCCAACGAGAGCGACTACCTGATCATCAGCCTCGTATACGACACGCTCACCGTGCCCGGTACGAAGCCGAACACCGAGCCCCGCCTGGCCGCGAGCTGGACCCCTTCCGAGGACCTCAAGACCTGGAAGTTCACGATCGCCCAAGGGGCGAAGTTCCACGACGGGTCCCCGGTCACCGCCAAGGATGTCGTCTACTCCCTCAAGCGCCTGCGCGCCACACCTGCCGGCGCCTCCCGGCTCCCCGGCATCCAGGCGAAGAACATCACGGCCGAGGGCACCGACACCGTCGTCCTGGTCTCCGACTACGCCAACGCCGAACTGCCTCTGCTCACCCGCCTCACCACCTTCGTCATCCCCGACGGCACCACCGACAAGGACATCGCGAAGGCGCCCGGCACCGGCCCCTTCAAACTCGACTGGTTCCGCACCGGCAACGCCCGCCTGGTCCGCAACGACGACTGGTACGGCGGCGACGTGTACCTCGACGCCATCGAGGTCAAGATTTTCGAGAGCCCGCAGGCCATGTCCAACGCCCTGCTGGCCGGACAGATCGACCTCGCCTCCAACGTCGGTGCCGTCGCCGCCCGGACCGCCGAGTCCCGCAAGGACATCCAGACCGTGCGCCGTCCCAACGACATGGCCATGCCGATCGTCATGCGCACCGCCGACGGCCCCTTCGCCGACCCCAAGGTGCGCGAGGCACTCCGCCTCGCCGTCGACCGCGAGGCCATGGTCAAGCAGGTCCTGTCCGGCTACGGCACCGTCGCCAACGACATCCTCGGCACCGGCGACCCCGCCTACGACAGAAGCGTTCCGCAGCGCGCCCGCGACCTCGCCAAGGCCAGGGAACTGCTCAAGGAGGCGAAGTTCGACACCTCCAAGACCTACGAACTGCTCACCACCGAAGACATATCCGGCCTCGCCGAGTCGGCCACCCTCTTCGCCACCCAGGTCCGCGAGGCCGGCGTCAAGGTGAAGGTCGTCAAGCAGGAGTCGGCCGTCTTCTGGGACAAGACCTGGCTCAAGGGCGACCTCTACACCACCTACTGGGGCACCAACGACTCCGTGGTCTTCTTCGCCAGCAAGACCATGGTCTCCGACAGCGGCACCAACGAGGCCGGCTGGAAGTCCACCGAGTTCGACACCGCGTACCAGAAGGCCATCGGCACCGCCGACGCTGCCCGGCGCACCCAACTCCTGCAGCAGCTCCAGCAGATCGAGTACGACACCTCCGGCTACCTCCTGTGGGGCATGGCCGACGGCATCGACCTCGCCGGCGCCAGGGTGCACGGCCTGCCGACGCTGCCCGGATACGGAAGGGTGCAGCTCGAAGGCGCATGGCTGGCCAGTTGACCTCCGACCCCGTCGCACCGGCCGCCTCTCCGCCCGCCCCGGAGAAGCGGCCGGCCCGCGCCCTCGCCCTGCTCCTGGCGCGGGTCGGCGGCGCGCTGCTGAAACGGACGGCCCTGCTGGCGCTCCTGCTCGCGCTGGTCTTCGCCGCCGTCGAACTGCTCCCGGGCGACGCGGCCAACGCGACCTCCGAACGTGGCGAGAGCGCGGCCGACCTCGCGGCACGCCGTGAGCTGCTGGGTCTCAACCGCCCTGTCCTGGAACGCTTCTGGGACTGGATGACCGGCCTGCCCACCGGCGACCTCGGCATCTCCGCACGCGGCGAGAAGGTCACCGACCTGGTCTCCGCCGCCTTCCCCAACACCCTGCTCCTGGGCGGCGTCGCCCTGCTGCTCACCGCAGTCCTGTCCCTCGCCCTGGGCTGCTGGGCCGCCCTGAGGCCCGGCGGACGCCTGGACCGGGTCGTGTCGGGCTCGGCGACCGCGGTCCTCGCCCTGCCGGAGTTCGTCGTGGCCGTCGCCCTGGTCCTCGTGCTCTCGCTGTGGACCGGCTGGCTGCCCGCGGTCACCCTCACCGGCGCCGACGGAACCCCCGCCTCCTGGGACATGCTCGTGCTGCCCGCCCTCGCCCTGACGATCCCCCAGGTCGGCTGGAACACCATGATCGTGCGGGCCGCGCTCGCCGACGAGGCCCGCGCCCCGCACGTGGAGACCGCCGTGCTCGACGGACTGCCGCCCCACCGCGTCCTCACCCACCACGTACTGCCCGGCGCCCTGCCCGCCATCGCCGCGGGACTCGCCACCTCCACCGGCATGCTGCTCGGCGGCGCGGTCGTCGTCGAAACCATCTTCAACTACCCAGGCATCGGATCGGTGCTCGCCTCGGCGGTCACCGACCGGGACAGCCCCGTCATCGCCGGCGTCACGGCCCTGTCCGGCGCCGTCATCACCGGCGTACTGCTCCTGGCCGACCTGATACGCACCGTGGTGACAGG
Source organism: Streptomyces sp. NPDC047042 (assembly GCF_040644035.1). Taxonomy (NCBI): domain Bacteria; kingdom Bacillati; phylum Actinomycetota; class Actinomycetes; order Kitasatosporales; family Streptomycetaceae; genus Streptomyces; species Streptomyces sp. NPDC047042. The sequence continues at coordinate 223,544 of NZ_JBEYVP010000006.1, forward strand.
AGGACGACGATGACGACCTCCGGCCGCGACACCGAGCCGACGGCGAAGCCGCCCGGCGGCGATGGGGGGCCGACGGCGAAGACCCCCCGCAGCGATGGGGGGCCGTCGGCGGGGCCGCCCCGCGGCGAGGGAAGGCCGATGACGAAGACCTCCCGTACGAGGATCGCCCTGCGTGTCACGCCAGCAGTCCTCCTGATCGGCCTCGCCCTGATCGGTCCCTGGATCGCCCCGCACGCCGTGGACATCCCGGTGACCGTGCCCTACGCGGAATCCGGCGCGGACGGCACCCTGCTCGGCGGCGACCAGTTGGGCCGGGACGTGCTGAGCCGACTGCTGGCCGGCGGACGCGACCTCGTCCTGTCCTCACTGCTCGTCGCGGCCCTGGTCACGGGCACAGCCGCGGTTCTCGGCGCGATCGGCGCCGTACGCCCGCTCGTCGGACGGCTCGTGGAGCGGACCGCCGACCTGATGATGCTGCTCCCGGCCGTCCTGGGCATCCTCCTGGTCACCCTGTCCTGGCCGGGCGGCGGCCGGTTCGCCGTCATCGCCGCCGCCGTCGTGCTCGGAACGCCCTACGCGGTCCGACTCGCGGGCAGTGCGGCGGCCCCCATCGCCGAGACCGGTTACGTCGAGGCGGCGGCAGCGGGCGGCGAACGCCTCTGGTACCTCGTCGTCCGGGAGATCCTGCCTAACCTGCGCGCCACCCTGCTCGCCCTGTTCGGGCTGCGCTTCGTCGCCGCCGTGTACCTCGTCGCCACGGCCGGCTTCCTCCAGGTCGGTCCGCAACCCCCGGCCGCCGACTGGGCGTTGATGATCCGCGAGAACTCCCCGGGCATCCTCCTCAACCCGTGGTCCGTGGTCGCCCCCAGCATCGCCGTGGCCCTCCTCGCCCTCAGCGTCAACCTCGCGACCGCCGTCCTCGCTCCCCAGACCGGCCGGAAGGCGGTGACCGTCCTGTGAGCCACATGCCCGACCGGTACGCGAAGCCCGGGAACCCGCCGAGCGACACACCCGCCGTCCAGGTCACCGGCCTGACGGTGACCGCGCCGGACGGCCGCCTCCTGCTGCGCGAGGCGTCCCTGACCGCACGCCCCGGCCGACTGGTCGCCCTGACCGGCCCCTCAGGCGCCGGCAAAACGACCCTGCTGCGCGCGCTGACGGGCTTCCTGCCCCCTGGAACGACACGCACCGCCGGCCACGTCGACATCCTCGGCCACGACGTCCTCACCCTCTCCGAACCGGAACTGCGCACCCTGCGCGGCACCCGACTCGCCTACGTCGGCCAGGACCCCGGCTCCGGCCTCAACCCCCGTATGCGCGTCCGCAACCTTGTCCGCGAACTCGCCGCGGACCGCAGCGCGGAAGCCGTCGCAGCACTCCTCACCGAGGTCAGACTCCTCGACGATGACGGACGCCTGGCCGCCCGCCGCCCCGGCGCCCTCTCCGGCGGACAGCAGCGCCGCGTCGCCCTCGCCCGTGCCCTGGCCCGCCGCCCCGACATACTCCTCCTGGACGAGCCGACCGCCGGTCTCCACCCCGAACTGCGCGACGAGATCGGCCAGTTGCTGCAACACCTCGCCCGCGAACACCACCTCGCCGTCGTGTTCTCCTGCCACGAGCCCACCGTGGTCGAACGGTTCTCCGACGAGGTCGTACAACTGGGTGTCCACGGTGTCCACTTGCCCCCGCCGACGCATACGCCCGCCCCCCGCCCCTCAGCCGTCCCGAAGGCTGAGGGGAGCAGGGCAACCGCCCTCGAAGTCCGGGACCTGCACGTGAGTTTCCGTGAAACGCCCGCCCTCACCGGCGTCGGCCTCACGGTCACCACCGGCTCCGCGGCCGGCATCGTCGGTGTCTCCGGCTCCGGCAAGACCACGCTCGTACGCACCGTCGTAGGACTCCAGCGGAGCACCTCCGGCACGATCCACCTGGCCGGCACATCTCTGAGCACCGGCTTGCGCGGACGCACCCGTACACAGCGGCGCCGACTGCAACTCGTCACACAGAACCCGCTCGGCGCGCTGAACCCGAGCCACACCGTCGGCGCCGCCGTGGGCCGCCCGCTGCGGCTGCACCGCCGCTGCGCGTCCAGGGAAATCGGCGAACGAGTGGCCGACCTACTGGAACAGGTCGGTCTGCCATCCGCCTTCGCCGCCCGCTACCCGCACGAACTGTCCGGCGGACAACGCCAGCGCGTCGCCATCGCGCGAGCACTGGCCGCCGAGCCGGAGGTGCTGATCTGCGACGAGATCACCTCCGCCCTGGACCCCGACACCGGCCACGCGATCATGGACCTCCTCGCCGACCTGCGCGAGCGCCGTGGCACGACCCTCGTCCTCATCAGCCACGACCTGCCCCTCATCGCCGACCGCACGGACACCGTCACCGTCCTGGAGGCGGGCCGCGTCGTCGAGTCCGGCCACACGGCCGACGTCTTCACCGCCCCGCGACACGCGGCGACACAGGCACTGCTGGGCACATCCGCACCCGCCGGGAGACCCTGACCGCGGGCCGCCGCGCGCGATCACACGCGATGACTCCTGGCCGGCCGACTTCTGCGGATTCGCTGCGCAGGGGCGGTTATGACGCTCTTTTGACGCTTTGCACAGCACCGGATACGTCGGGATCCGAGCCTGTCGAACCGGGGGAGCTCAGTAGCGCCTTCGACCTCACCGTCGCCCTGTCCAGCCTTGGTGACGATGTCCCGCCACGTGTGTGGCACGTGGAGCTGAACGGCGCAGGTGTCGCCGATGAGGTGGCGGGCGAGTGCGGGGACGACTGTGTCGAACCCGGTGGCGGGCACCACCTCCGCATAGAGGTCGATCAGATGCCAGGCGAGATGAGCGCTCTCTCGGACGGTCCCCATGCCGGACCATGTATGGATTGAGGAAGCGGCGGGCCCTGTCGGGAGTCCGGGGTCCGGCGCCCTGGTCGATGCCGAGCACCGCATCGACGACGCCCCTCACGCCGTAGTAAGCATCCGCGCCCCCAGCCGTCATGTGGAAGCCGAGGCGGTGCAGGCTGTCCAGGACGAAAAGGGGAAAGAGACACCTGCCTGCGATCACCGATAGGGGCCACGGTTCAAAAAGCGGCCGGCAGTTTTCTTCCACGCTGCTCGGACTTCCCTGCGTTCTTCTCCGGGATCACGTGAATCCATTCGAATGGACGGCCCAGGCGTTGACAGGCGTCGGGGAATGCACCGTTGAAAAGCCTTGAGGATGAATGCGGCTCATCGCACAGAGGCGGTGAACCGGGCTGTGGCTGATAGGGAGAGCTGATTTCACGGGGGAACAGAGCAGGTGCTGCTCGCCCATGGCATAGCCCAGGCAGCGGCGCGAGAACGCGTCGATGACCGTGGCCAGATAGATCTTGCCCTCGCGGGTGGCGATCTCTGTCATGTCGCCGTACCGGAGCAGGTCCGGGGCAACCGCGTCGAAGCGGCGGTGCACCAGGTCAGGGGCGGCTCTTCGCTTGCCCTGCCGGGTCAGAGACCGCCGCCGGCGCGGGGGCTTGCGCCCTTGCAGGCCGAGGCCGGCCATGATCTCGGCGACCGTGTTCATCGACACCTTCCAGCCCTCCGCCCACAGATCCAGCGTGATCCGGGGTGGAGATCTGCAACGCCGAGGACCGCGCCCACGCCGCCAAGGCCGTGAAGGACTTCGCCAGGACCTACGGGGCGAAGTGGCTCAAGGGCCGTCAAGAAGATCATTGATGACGAGGACGAGGTCCTCGCTTTCTACGACTTCCCCGCTGAGCACTGGATCCATTTGCGCACCACAAATCCCATCGAATCAAACCTACTCACGGTGAAGCTCCGGACCAAGATCACCCGCGGTCCGCCCAGGAACACTGGCGCGCGATCACCGCACCCAACTCGTCGCTCTAGTCCGTGCGGGCCCCCGGTTCGAGAGCGGCGTCCTTGTCGAGCGGGAACAGGCCAAGGCAGCCTGACAGCCCCCGTCACCCGCCGCACCGCGCAAGGGAGAACAGGACCAGCCCATGCCCGATCCCACCGTCCCGCTCACCGAGTTCATCCGTTCCTACGAGCAGGCCACCAATAGCCACGATGTCACCCAGCTCGTCCCACTGATCGCTCCCGAGGTCGTCTACTGGTTCTCCGACGGATCGCACCGCGGCCGCGAAGCCGTCCTCGCCGCCATCGCCGCGACCTTCGCCACCATCCGAGACGAGATCTACCAGATCAACGACCTGGAGTGGATCACCCGAAGCGATGCTCACGCGGTATGCCGTTACCGGTTCACTTGGACCGGAACCATCGACGGCCAGCCACGATCAGGAAGCGGCCGCGGCACCAACGTGATCGTCAACAACACCGGAACCTGGCAGATGCTTCACGAACACCTCAGCACATAGCCAGCCGGCAGAACCGATCCACAGAATTTGACAATTGCTCCTTCGAAACGACCGTCAGGAGCGCACTGCGCTGGCCTCCGCTACGGGGGTCGGAGCCCAGACCGGCCTGGGCAACGGCAGGCTGCCTATGGCCCGGAAGCACGGGCTGAGGTTGCGCAGATCCCTGAGCAGCATGAGCATGGACTCCCCGGAGAGCAGACAGGCGGGCTCCTCGTCGGCAGTGTGTCTGTCAGCACCGGACAATTCGATCGCGGATGTGGAGCGCGGGGCACGACGACGCTGCGCTCGAAGAGGCGTACTGGGCCGAACTTCCGCCCTGGTAACGGTATTCGGTCGAACCCTGCATGATGCGGACTGTCTGGCCGAAGCGCCGGTCGCCATGGGTTGAGACAGGTTGTAGGTCCCCGCCCTGACGGGGACCGCGCTGTATCTCCTTGTGGTACATGGCGCCCGCAACCTCAACTGCTGCGGGATGAGCTTTAGTGCTCACCCTCCCGACGGCATGACCCTGCACTCCGGTCCTTCGGGCTCGGCTCCTGATCGAGGTCACACCGGGGATGGTGAGGCCGGATCTCAGCCGGTAGCGAGCGCAACATAGACCATGATCGCCGGTTGGCCAAACCGGCGATGGTGACGACCATTGAAGGTGTCCGCAGCCGGTTGTGTTCGGCAGGGAGCCGTACTGGACAGAGCCGCAGGTCACTGCGAGAAGTGAACGGTCCTGTCGCCTACTGCCCTGATAACCACGGCACCACCTTCGCTGAAACGCAGCGGGGCCTTTGTCTGTGTGGAAGGGTTCCACGCCCCCAAGGAGAGTGAGCAATCCTGTCTGATCCGATCAAGAAGCTCCCCCCGAATGCGAAGGGGCAGGTCCGGTACCGGTTCGTGGTCGATGTCGGGACCGATCCGGCCACGGGGAAGCGGAAGCAGGTGACCCGTACCTTCGGCCTGCTGAGGGAAGCGAAGGCCGAGTACGCCCGCATCACGAACCATCGCTACGAGGGGACGTTCGTCGAGCCCAGCACGATCACGGTGAGCGAATGGCTCGATCGGTGGCTTGCCGGCAAGGCGGAAGACCTGGAAGAGAGCACCGTCTACAGCTACACGATGACCCTGGGCCGTGTCCGGGGGAAGCTCGGGCACATCCGGCTACAGGAACTGACAGAGGATCACGTCGAGGCATGGATGAGGTGGGCCCTTGAGGAGGGCCGCGTTCGGGGCGGTAGGACAGGCGAGGGCCTGGGGGCGACCTCGGTAGAGATGTCCCTGGCGCGGCTGAAGGAGGCACTGAACCGGGCGGTGGCCCGTCGCCTGGTTGCCGTGAACGCTGCCCAGGGGGTCACGATCCCTCGGAAAGTGCGCAAGGCGGAGCGCAGGGCGAAGGCGGTGGTGCAGCCCTGGAACGTCGAGGAGGTTCATGCCTTCGTGCGCGCGGTTGAGGGCGACCGCCTGTACGCCTCTTTCCTTCTGTCCCTGATGGGCCTGCGGCCGGGGGAGATCTGCGGCATGCGCTGGGCCGATGTCGACCTGGGCAGGGCCGTTCTGGCCATTGCGAACACGCGGACCCTGATGGGGAACAAGACCGTGGTGGAGAAGGACACGAAGTCTCTCGCGGCTGAGCGGCAGCTTCCTCTGCCCGATCTGGTCAGGGAGGCGCTGACGTGTTTGGGGGCCGTGCAAGTGGCCGAGAAGCTGGCGGCGGGGAAGAGGTATGAGGACAGCGGGTACGTGCTCGTGGATGAATCGGGCAGGCCGCTCAACGGGCGGCAGCTGCGTGAGCGGGCGTACAAGGTCATGGACGAGCACGGGCTGCGGCGGGTCCGCTTGTACGACGCTCGCGCGAGTTGCTTCACGTACCTCGCGAACAACGGGGTGCCGGATCACCTCCTGGCCCGGTGGGCCGGGCACATCGACGTCCGGACTACGAAGCGCTGGTATGTGAAGCCGGATGTGGAGGATCTCCGTTCGGCAGCCGATACATGGGGAGGTCTGGCGAGTGTCTCCGCCCCCGTTCCTGCAGAGAATGTGTGATGTGGGAGCGTGAAGGGGTGAGTGAGAAGAACGTCGAAACCCTGCAATACCGCTTTGACGGGCCAGAACAGGCTCCGGTCCTGGTCCTGGGATGCTCCCTCGGTGCTACATGGCACATGTGGGACCGGCAGGTACCGGAGCTGGTGAAGCAGTGGCGGATCTTCCGCTTCGACCTTCCCGGGCACGGCGGATCCCCCGCGCACCCCGTCGGATCGGTGGCCGATCTGGCCGCCCGACTGCTCGCCACGCTCGACGCGGCCGGCGTGCGGCGCTTCGGCTACGCGGGCTGTGCGCTCGGCGGCGCCATCGGCACCGAACTGGCGCTGCGCCACCCCGAGCGGCTCGCCTCACTCGCGCTGATCGCCGCCTCGCCCCGGTTCGGAACGGCCGACGAGTTCCGTCAGCGCGGGGTGATCGTCCGTACGAACGGGCTCGACCCCATCGCCCGTACCGCCCCCGAGCGCTGGTTCACCAGCGGCTTCGCCGCCGCGCAGCCCGCGATCACCGAGTGGGCCGTACAGATGGTCCGCACCACCGACCCCGGCTGCTACATCGCGGCCTGCGAATCGCTCGCCTCCTTCGACGTAAGGGGCGAACTGGCCCGCGTCGGTGTGCCTACCCTCGTACTCGTCGGCTCCGACGACCAGGTCACCGGCCCCGCCGAGGCCCGCACCCTGGTCGCGGGTATCCCGGACGCCCGCCTCGCGGTCGTACCCGGCGCATCGCATCTGGTCCCGGTCGAGCAGCCCGCGGCCGTCACCGATCTCCTCGTACGCCACTTCTCGACGGCCTGGCAGCCCGCGTACGACATCGCCATCGGCCAGATGGCCATTTCCGCCGCCCCGGCCAAGCCGGTCCTCGCCGCACCCGCGCCCACCACCCCCATAGCGGAGATAGCCCCGCCGGCCGTGCAGCCCGAGGTGCGGGGGCGGCCGGATCAGTACGCCGCGGGGATGAAGGTCCGGCGCGAGGTGCTCGGAGACGCGCATGTCGACCGCGCGCTCGCGCAGGCGGACGAGTTCTCCGGGGACTTCCAGGACTTCGTCACCCGGTACGCGTGGGGCGAGATCTGGAACCGGCCCGGCCTCGACCGGCGCTCCCGCAGCTGCGTCACCCTCACCGCCCTGGTCGCGGGCGGCCACCTCGACGAACTCGCCTTCCACACCCGCGCCGCCCTCCGCAACGGCCTCACCCCGGTCGAGATCAAGGAAGTGCTGCTCCAGGCCGCCGTCTACTGCGGCGTACCGGCCGCCAACAGCGCGTTCAAGGTGGCCCAGCAGGTCATCCGCGAGGAGACCACGCCCGAGGGGTGACGGCGGAGTGATCCCGGGTGACCCCCGTAGCCGGGTGGCGAAAGCACCAGCCCCAGCCGCTCACGGGCCCGGGCCCGCGCGGCAGGATGGACCCATGAAGCTCACCAAGAAGTCCCACGCCTGCGTCCGCCTGGAGAAGAACGGACGGACGCTCGTCCTCGACCCCGGGGGATTCAGCGAGGAGGACGCCGCCGCCGGTGCCGACGCGATCCTGGTCACCCACGAGCACGCGGACCACTTCGACGAGGGACGGCTGCGCGCCGCCCTGGACGCCAACCCGGCCGCCGAGCTGTGGACCCTCGCCGCGGTCGCGGACCAGCTCTCCGCGGCCTTCCCGGGCCGCGTCCACACCGTCGGGCACGGCGACACCTTCACCGCGGCGGGCTTCGACGTCCAGGTCCACGGCGAACTGCACGCCGTCATCCACCCCGACATCCCGCGCATCACCAACGTCGGCTACCTCGTCGACGGCGCCGTCTTCCACCCCGGCGACGCCCTCACCGTCCCCGACCACCCGGTGGACACGCTGTTGCTCCCGGTCATGGCCCCCTGGAGCAAGCTGTCCGAGGTCGTCGACTACGTCCGTGAGGTCAAGCCGCAGCGCGCGTACGACATCCACGACTCCCTCCTCACGGACCTCGCCCTCCCGATCTACGGCCGGCTGGTCGGTGGCCTGGGCGGTTCCGAGCACGTGCGGCTGGCGCCGGGGTCGTCGGCGGAGGTCTGAGACGGCGTTGTCAGACCCGGCGGGTAGGTTGTGGGGCATGCGTATCGCGACCTGGAACGTGAACTCGATCACCGCCCGCCTGCCGAGGCTGCTGGCCTGGCTGGAGAGCAGCGGCACGGATGTGCTGTGCCTCCAGGAGGCCAAGGTCGCCGCCGAGCAGTTCCCGTCCGACCAGCTGCGCGAGCTGGGCTACGAGGTGGCGGTCAACGCGACCGGCAGGTGGAACGGCGTGGCGGTGATCTCCCGCGTCGGCCTGGAGGACGTGGTGCGTGGCCTGCCCGGCGACCCCGGCTACGAGGGCGTCGAGGAGGCCCGCGCCGTCTCCGCGACCTGCGGCCCGGTCCGGGTCTGGTCGGTGTACGTGCCGAACGGTCGCGAGGTGGCCCACCCGCACTACGTCTACAAGCTGGGCTGGTTCGAGGCCCTCAAGGCAGCGGTCGCCGAGGACGCGGCGGGCAGCCGCCCCTTCGCGGTCCTGGGCGACTACAACGTGGCGCCGACGGACGACGACGTCTACGACCTGGCCGCCTTCGAAGGCCTCACCCACGTCACCCCGGCCGAGCGCGCGGCGCTCGCGGCCCTGCGCGAGGCGGGCCTGACGGACGTGGTCCCCCGGCCCCTGAAGTACGACCACCCGTTCACGTACTGGGACTACCGCCAGCTCTGCTTCCCCAAGAACCGGGGCATGCGCATCGACCTGGTCTACGGCAACGAGCCGTTCGCCAAGGCGGTCAAGGACGCGTACGTGGACCGCGAGGAGCGCAAGGGCAAGGGCGCGTCGGACCACGCCCCGGTGGTGGTCGACCTGGAGGTGTAGAGACGCGCACCCCAAGCCACCCCGTCCGCCTACGGAACCAGCGACCCCAGTTCCACGGCGCCCGCGATCGCGGCCAGCCCCGCGTCGCCGGGATGCAGATGGTCACCGCTGTCGTACGCGGGCAGCAGCCGCGTCGGCTGCGCCGGATCCCGCAGCGCCGCGTCGAAGTCGAGGACGCCGTCGAAACCGGAACCCGAGCCGGACGCGGCCTCCTCCCGGATCCAGGAGTTCACGGCCTCCCGCTGCCCGTCGACCACCGAAGTGCACCGTGACTCACCCCCGCACGGCGCGATGGTCGCGACCAGCACCCGTACCCCGCGCGCACGGACCCGCTCCGCCAGTTCCCGCAGACCGGCGACGACATCGTCCGCCGTCGCGCCCGTGCGCAGATCGTTCACGCCCTGGAAGACGATCACCGTACGCACCGAGGCCTGGGCGAGGACGTCCCGGTCGAGGCGGTGCAGGGCGCTCACCCCGCCCGAGTCGGTGGAGACGCCGTCGCCCGGGTAGCGGTCGGCGAGGACGCGGTTGGCGGCGATGCCCTCGTTGAGCACGCCGTAGCGGGGGACCGCGCTCTGGGCCAGCAGCCGGTCGGCGAGCACATTGGGCCAGCGCCGGTTCGCGTCCAGGGTCGAGGCCTGGCCGTCGGTGATCGAGTCCCCGAGCACCACGACCGACCCGGGCCCGGCACCGACATCCACGCCGGTCAGCAGCGGCCACGTCGTCACGAACGAGGTGTACGCCGTCGAGGCCGCGTCCGCCGTGTGGTCGCCCGGCTCGCTGACGTACGAGCGTTGCTGGGTGAGCCGGTGCAGCGGGGCCGCCGTCACGGTGCCGGGCAGATGGAAGCTCACCAGCAGATTGGCGTCCGCGGGGACCGCGAAGTCCAGCGGGTCGCTGAACGCCTGTGCCCCGGCCGGGAGTTCGACTCCGCGCGCGCCCAGGAACGTCAGCGGCACCGGCGTACCGCTCGCCGTGGCGCCCGTACCCTGCACGGCCACCGTCGCGCCGCCGATCCGTACCGGCGCCGAAGCGAAGGTGTTGTCGAAGCGGAGCCGGACCCGTGGTCCGCCGGCCGAGGTGTGCACCACCAGGCGCAGCGTCCGGTCGGTCCACGGGCCGACGGTCGCGTACGTCGAGGTCGGCGCCGCCCAACTGCCCGTCCAGCCCGCCGTGTCGGGCCGTACCGAGAGCGCGAACACATGCAGGTCGGCGGCGTACGGCAACCGTACGGAGGCGACCTCGTGCCCTCGATCGATCGGCACGGTGACGACGAACAGCCGTGCCTTCTCGCCGAGTTGGCCGTCGGGCGTGTTCACGTGCGGCAGCGCGACCGTCTTGGCGCCGAGGGAACCCCTGCGCCAGTCGGGGGCGGTCAGCCGGTACGTGGCGGACGTGCCGTCCGCGTACGAGACGGTGCCCCCGCCGCTCACGTCGGAGCCGCCGGTGCCGGCCACGAGGAACGCGAGGGCGTCCCCCTTGCCCCGCACGCGGACGGGCTGGCCGGCGGCCCGGACGTTGTCGGCCTCGCCAGGATCCCGGTCGGGCCAGGTCAGGCGGGCGCCCTCGACGGTGAGGGCCCGGCCCCCCGTCCAGCCGGCGGCCGCGAGGTCCTGGGCCGACAGGGAGGCACCCGAGCCGTCGAAGTCGGCCGCGCCGGGCAGGGCGTCGTCGCTGACGGCGCTGTTGTCGAAGTACCGGGTCAGGGGGAGGGGTTCGGCGGCCTCGGTCGTGGAGGACAGAGGCATCAGCGCCGCGCACAGGGCGAGGATGAGGCCTGGCCCCGAGAGACTCCGGAGTCCCGGTGTCCGCTCGCCTCGGCCACCTCGGCCCATCTTCGTCCTCCGGTCCGCTCGGCCCGCCGCTCAGTGCAGTGTGAAGCTAAAGAGCTACCGGGGGGCCAGTCAATTCGCCGCCCGCACCGGACAGGGGCGCGCGGGGAACTTGGCCGGAACCGGCGTCCCCGCGCGCCCTGTGGTGCGGTCGGTGCGGGAATGACAGGCTGGACGTATGAACATCCCTTTCCTGGGCAGCTGGCGCAAGAAGCATGGACCCGCCCGAGGCGTGGCGGTGTTCTCCGAGGGCGAGCCGGACCCCGAGGCGGTCGCCGGGCTGCTTTCCGAGTGCGAGCTGCTGCGCTCCCAGGCGGGCCGGGCGGGGGTCGAACTCGACGACTCCGCCGCCTCGTTGGAGGCGCTGGACCAGCTGCTGCCGGGCTGGCGGGACGACGAGGAGTCGCTGTCCTGGCTCGGCAACGACGCGGGGCTCTATCTGGGCACGGTCATCGTGCGGACCGTACCCGGCGCCGCCTGGGACTTCTGGCCGAACGGCCAGCCCGTCGTACGGCTGTCCTCGGGCCGGGAGTTCGACGTCGTCGCGTCCGGCCACGAGTGGGCGTCCAGCGGGGCGCCCGAGCTGTCGCAGCTGTACGCGGAGGTCGCGGAGGCATAGGCGCGGTGGCCACATTTGGCGTAAATACGGCTAATGCCTGAAAAGTGCGTGTCGTGCGTCAACTCCGCTCCCGTCTGGATAGTTTGCGGCAACCACGACACAGCTGAGAAGTGAGTAGGGCTGGGCATGGCTGTCGATCCGTTGATCGAGCTGCATGAAGTCAACAAACACTTCGGTGAACTGCATGTTCTCCAGGACATCGACCTCACCGTCGGCAGGGGGGAGGTGGTCGTGGTCATCGGCCCGTCGGGGTCGGGCAAGTCCACTCTGTGCAGGGCGATCAAACGGCTCGAGCCGATCGGCTCCGGGACGATCAAACTCGACGGACAACTGCTGCCCGACGAGGGCAAGTCCCTCGCCCGGCTCCGGGCCGAGGTCGGGATGGTCTTCCAGTCGTTCAACCTCTTCGCCCACAAGACCGTCCTCCAGAACGTCTCGCTGGGCCAGATCAAGGTGCGCGGACGCAAGAAGGATGAGGCCGACAGGCGTTCCCGCGAGCTTCTCGACCGCGTCGGCCTCGCCTCCCAGGCGCCGAAGTACCCGGCCCAGCTCTCCGGCGGCCAGCAGCAGCGGGTGGCCATCGCGCGCGCTCTGGCCATGGACCCGAAGGTCATGCTCTTCGACGAGCCCACGTCGGCGCTCGACCCGGAGATGATCAACGAGGTCCTCGAGGTCATGCAGCAACTCGCCCGCGAGGGTATGACGATGGTCGTCGTCACCCACGAGATGGGCTTCGCCCGCTCGGCCGCCAACCGGGTCGTCTTCATGGCGGACGGTCGTATCGTCGAGGACCGCAGCCCCGAGGAGTTCTTCACCAACCCGCGCAGCGACCGCGCCAAGGACTTCCTCTCCAAGATCCTCAAACACTGAGGCACTCCCGGCCGTGCTGTGACGATACGTCAACAGCGTTTGCTGACAGGGAAGTTGAGGGCTGCGCGAACCTGCTGACGGACAACCTCCCGGTGACGGGACGGCCCGGGAAACCGGCCGCGCCGAACCTCGACTACGATTTGTCGTTCATCCCCATCGGGACGGGGACCGAGGCCGAGGCCGGTGGCGCCGGCCGAAACAGGGACGCTGCTGCCAGGCGGGCAGTGGTAGGAGGGCATGCGTTCGCCCGGCGGCAGCCGGAGATCACTGCTCGCGCAGGGGTACCGACTCCCACCAGGGGTCGCGCTCCGGCGAGCAGGAGGTCAGCTGCGCCGGACGGGTTGTGCTCGACGCAGAGCGGGTCGACCCGGCTGACCAGCTGTGCCGAGGCCGAGCGGGCCCACGTCGCGGAGGTACGCGACGCGGGTGCCGCTCTCCTTGCTTCAGCGCCCACTCCGCACGACGACGCCGCATGGCGTAGGAACCCCGGGAGAGGCCCTATGAGGCGCGGTGCGAGTTCCGGGTCGCCGCGACGGCCGGCAGGGGAGTCTGGGCGGCTCGGGTGATGTCCGTGACGACCTCGACGACATCGGGTCCGTACGCCTGTGAGTTGACGACCTTCAACAGCAGGGCGAAGGAGTTGTTGCCGTGTTTGCGGGCCAGCCGTTCGTGGTTGCGGGCGAGATAGCGGGTCGCCGCCTGGTTGGTGATCGCGCGCTGGCCGCAGAAGAGGAAGACCGGCCGGGCCTGGCCGCCCGTGCCGGCGGTGAGCCGCGCGAGGATCACGTACTCGCCCCGGCCCGACTCCAGCCGGTAGCGCTCGGTGCCGATCTGGAAGGCGCCGCGGTCCGGGCCCGGTTCGGCGTCGACGTTGACCCGGACGCCGGGGAGCAGCGTCTGTAGATGCGCCAGCATGCGGCGGTTGGACGCCGGGCCGCCCACACAGAACTCGGTCCGCTCGCCGACCCCCTGCTGGGTCGCGTCGTGGGCGACGACCTGCGCGTGGGCGTTGCAGTCCTTGATGAGCGCGGCGAGTTCCAGCAGGGCGAACACGTCGTGGCGCATCACCGTCAACTCGGGGCCACCGGCCTCGCGGTTCACCACGAGCAGCGACTCGGAGTTGTCCGGCAGCCCGAAGAAGGCCTGCTTGCGGCGGAGTTTGCGCTTCCACAGATAGGTGCGGGCCAGCCAGCCGAGGGCTGCGCTGATACCGGCCGCGACCACACCGAGGACGATATTGCGCACGTCGTCAGTCATGTGCGCGCATGGTAGCGGTCAACCGCAGAGGTGTTCGAGATGCCCTTACGGGACCCGTCGGGATGCGGTTACGCTGCGCGGACGGTCATTGACTGGAGGTATTTGATGCGTCGCCCTGTCGCGCGGAGTCTGGCGGTCCTGGCGGTATCGGCCACGATGGTGTCGGTGGGAGCGGCCGCGCCGCCCTCGGACGCCACGCCGTCGGACAGGGCCCCGGGCACCGCTGTGCAGAAGGTCCCGGTCGCCGTCGGGTACGGCGGTGCCGTCGCGAGCGTGGACGCGGATGCCTCGGCCGCCGGGATCGAGGTGCTGCGCAAGGGGGGCAACGCGGTGGACGCCGCCGTCGCCACGGCCGCCGCGCTCGGGGTGACGGAGCCCTACTCCAACGGCATCGGCGGAGGCGGCTACTTCGTCTACTACGACGCCAAGTCCCGTACGGTGCAGACACTCGACGGCCGCGAGACGGCACCTCTGACAGCCGGCTCGGACCTGTTCCTGGAGAACGGCCAGCCCATCCCCTTCGCCGACGCCGTCACCAGCGGACTGGGCGTCGGCACGCCGGGCACGCCCGCCACCTGGCAGGCGGCGCTGGACAGTTGGGGCAGCCGGCGGCTCGGCACGCTGCTGAAACCGGCGGAGCGGCTCGCACGCGACGGCTTCACGGTCGACGAGACGTTCAGGTCGCAGACCGCGTCCAACGAGGCGCGGTTCAGGAACTTCCCGGACACGGCGAGGCTGTTCCTGCCCGGCGGCGCGTTGCCGGTGGTCGGGTCGAGCTTCAAGAACCCCGAACTGGCGCGAACGTACGCCGAGTTGGGCCGTAAGGGCGTCGGCGCCCTGTACCGGGGGAAGCTGGCGAAGGAGATCGTCGACACGGTCAACAAGCCGCCGGTGGCCCCTGGTTCGGGTTACAACGCACGGCCCGGCGCACTGTCGCTGAAGGACCTGTCGGCCTACCGGGTGAAGCGCCAGGCGCCCACGAAGACGTCGTACCGGGGCCTGAACGTCTACTCGATGGCACCCTCCTCCTCGGGCGGTACGACGGTCGGTGAGGCCCTCAACATCCTTGAGCGGACGAACCTTTCGAAGGCGAGCGAGGTCCAGTTCCTGCACCGCTACATCGAGGCGAGCCGGATCGCCTTCGCGGACCGGGGGCGCTGGGTGGGCGACCCGGCCTTCGAGGACGTACCGACGAAGGAGCTGCTGTCGCAGAAGTACGCCGACTCGCGGGAGTGCCTGATCAAGGACGACGCGGTGCTGACGAGCCCGCTCGCCCCCGGGGATCCGCGTCACCCCGCGGCCTGCGCCGGGCCGGGCGTCGCCGCGCCGACGACGTACGAGGGTGAGAACACGACCCATCTGACGGTGGCCGACAAGTGGGGCAACGTCGTGTCCTACACGCTGACCATCGAACAGACCGGCGGCAGCGGCATCACGGTCCCCGGCCGCGGGTTCCTTCTCAACAACGAGCTGACGGACTTCTCCTTCGCTCCGGCCAGCCCGGCCGTCCACGATCCGAACCTGCCGGGCCCGGGCAAGCGACCGCGCTCCTCGATGTCCCCGACGATCGTCCTGGACGCGCGCGGCAAGCCGGTGGTGGCTCTTGGCTCGCCCGGCGGAGCGACCATCATCACGACCGTCCTGCAGACCCTGACGGGCTTCCTCGACCGGGGGCTCCCGCTGGTCGACGCGATCGCCGCACCCCGCGCCAGTCAGCGGAACCAGACGACCACCGAGCTCGAACCGGGCCTGTGGAACAGCGAGTTGAGGACCAAGCTGGAGGCCATCGGGCACGGCTTCCGGCTCAACCCCGAGATCGGCGCGGCAACCGGCGTACAACGTCTGCCCAACGGCAAGTGGCTGGCGGCGGCGGAGACAGTACGGCGTGGCGGCGGGTCGGCGATGGTGGTGCGGCCGGCTTCGTGAGTCAGCCGGGGGTGGGCGGCGGCACCGTGTCCGGGGCCGGCCGCCCGTCCCCGTGGCGGCCGACGGTCGCGGCGGGCCAGGTGTACTCGAACTCCTCCAGGGTGAATCCCGCGGCCATCCGCAGCGGGCGTTCGGCGGTGCGCCGGCCGCCCGCGCGCTCGTAGAACGAGATCGCCCGGGTGTTGCCGCGCAGCACCTCCAGGTAGACGTCCCGGCCGGGGTGACGGCCCGCCGCCCAGGCGAAGCCGTGGTGCAGCAGGGTGCGGCCGACGCCGGTGCCGACGTGGTCCGGACGGGCGTGCAGGTTGTCCACGTGGACCCGGCCGTCCGGGCCGGCCGCCAGATGGATGAAGCCGAGCGGCTCGCCCTCCCCCTCGGCGAGCACCAGACAGCGCTCGTCGAAGAGTTCGGACAGTTCGGACAGTTCGACCGTGCGGGCCCGCCACTTAGCGCGGTGCTCCGCCGCCAGCGGCCCGTCCAGATACGCGGCGGGCATGAGCGATCTGTACGCGCTGCGCCAACTCGCGGTGTGCAGCGCCGCGATGCTCTCCGCGTCGGCCGGGGTGCCCTTCCTGATACGCATGACGCCGCAGGCTACGCCGGGCCGGTGCGCGCCTCCTGGCGTGCCGTGAGCACCCGGGGCCCCGACTCGGTGATCGCCACGGTGTGTTCCGCGTGGGCCGCGCGGGAGCCGTCGTTGGTACGCAGGGTCCAGCCGTCCGGGGCCTCGTAGTAGCCGTCCTTGCCGCTGCCGATCAGCATGGGCTCGATCGCCAGGACCAGGCCGGGGCGCAACGGCATGCCCCGGCCGGGGCGGCCCTCGTTGGGCACCGGGGGATCCTCGTGCATACGGCGGCCGATGCCGTGGCCGCCGAAGCCGTCCGGGATGCCGTAGCCCGCGTCGCGGCACACCTCGCCGATCGCGTGCGCGATGTCGCCGACACGGTTGCCGACGACCGCCGCCGCGATGCCCGCCGCGAGGGCCCGCTCGGCGGTCTCGACGAGCCGTACGTCGGCCGGGCGGGGTTCGCCCACGATGAAGCTGATCGCCGAGTCGCCCGCCCAGCCGCCCAGTTCGGCGCCGAAGTCGGCGGAGACCAGGTCGCCGTCGCGCAGCCGGTAGTCGTCCGGGATGCCGTGCACGATCGCGTCGTTCACCGAGAGGCAGAGGACGGCCGGGAACGGGGTGGGCGCGAAGGAGGGGTGGTAGCCGAGGAAGGGGGAGGTCGCCCCGGCCCCGCGCAGCACCTGGTGCGCCACCTCGTCCAGCTCCTGCAGGGAAACGCCCACGTCAGCGGCTTTCTTGACGGCGGTGAGGCCTCTGGCGACCACCTGGCCCGTCTCGTACATGGCGTCGATCGCGGGGTCCGTCTTGAGTTCAACCATGCCAATTACTATACCGGTATTAGAATGGCGACATGGTACGCACTCCTCTCACTCCCGAAGAGCGTGAACGCGGCGAGCGGCTCGGCCGGCTGCTGCGCGAGGCGCGTGGTGGCCGCAGCATGGCGGAGATCGCCGCCCGCGCCGGTGTCTCCGCCGAGACCCTCCGCAAGATCGAGACGGGCCGGGCGCCGACCCCGGCGTTCTTCACGGTGGCGGCGCTGGCGGGGGTCCTCGGGCTGTCCATGGACGAACTGATCGGCCGGATCGGCCCGACCGCCCCGACCGCCCCGGTCGCGGCGTGAGCCCCGCCGGGCGGTTTTGGCCATTGTGACTGTGCTTCACGTCACGGTCCGCTGGGCGCGCGGTACTCTGCGTCCGGTCCGAAAACCCCTCGTAGCCCATCCGTAACACGACTGGTGTTTTCTACGGGGCGGAGAACTCCGGTCGGGCATGGGGTGAACGTCATGGCGGTGGAACAACTCCCGGGGCAGGTGCGGGAGTTCGCGCGGTATCTGAACGGCCTCTTGGCCCGCCTCGATCAGGGCGCGGGCTGGTGCGGCGTGTTCTGGGAGCGCGACCCCGACGGCATGCGAGCCTGCCTGGAAGGGCGTGAAGTCCCGCCGTGGGACGTCGTGGAGGCACTGCTGCACGATCTCGCGGCCGGGTACGCGACGGACACCGTCACCTCGGAGACCGAGCAGGCGCGTGCCCTGCACCAGGCCTCGCTCGCCGAGTTCGACAGCCGGCCCGGCGCCCGCGACACCCTCGGGGACCGGCTCGACGTGATGCTCCGCGAACAGAAGTACGCCGCCGACCGCCTCGCCGAACTGGGGCGGTTGCTCGCCTCCGCCACCACCCACGAGGAGGCCGAGGGACTCCGCCTCGACCTCGCCTGGGCCCGCGACGACCATGAACGCGCCTCCGCCCGCTGCCTCGAACTCCGTTACCGCCTGGACCAGTTGGCCCGCAGAACGGTGAGCCGGGCACCCCGTCCGCACCGCGACGGCGACGAGGAGGCGGACCTGTTCGCGGGCGGCGTCCGCAACACCCCGCACCCCACGGACCCCCTGACCCTCCCGAGACAACGCACCGACACGGACCAGCGGACAACGGCCGACTCCGAGGACGCGGGCGCCGGCAGTCGTCGCCCCCGCCGAGCGGCCGACCGCGAGGGTCCCGGTTCGGCGGTCCACGGGGGCGATCGAGCTTCCGGCGGTCAGGCTTCCGGTGATGGTGCAGCCGTCTGGCGGGGCGACGCGCGGGGCTCCGGCGGGGCAGGTGAGCACCAGGGGTTCGGTTCGGGCGTCCACGGGGGCGATCGAGCTTCCGGCGGTGAGGCTTCCGGTGATGGTGCAGCCGTCTGGCGGGGCGACGCGCGGGACGCCGACGGGGCAGGTGAGCACCAGGGGTTCGGTTCGGGCGTCTACGAGGGCGACCGAGCCTCCGGTCGGCAGGGTTCTGGAGGCGAAGCGGCCGGCTGGCGCGACGGGAGCCGTTCCGGCTACCCGGACGACCGCGACGCGGGCGACCCCGGACTCCGCCGTCAGCGCTCCGACGAACAGGCCTCCGGCGGTCGGGAGGGCCGTCGCGACCCCGGCCGCGTGGACGAGCGCGATGGCGTCGGCCGGGCCGCCCATGGCGGAGAACGCGACTTCGGCCGTCCTGGTTCTGGAGACGAGGCACCCGTCTGGCGCGCCGACACCCGCGGTGTCGACCGCGACGGCACCGGACACGGAGTGGACCGCGGCCCCGGCGCTCAGGAGCCGGGCGACGGCGAGTCCGACTGGCGCGACGGCGCCCGCCGTGCGGA
Organism: Streptomyces sp. NPDC047042; assembly: GCF_040644035.1. Lineage (NCBI taxonomy): Bacteria > Bacillati > Actinomycetota > Actinomycetes > Kitasatosporales > Streptomycetaceae > Streptomyces > Streptomyces sp. NPDC047042. Next base: position 242,506 of record NZ_JBEYVP010000006.1, read on the forward strand.
TGACCTCGGTGGTGGTCGTCCCGCCGCCCACCTCGGACGTCAAGACGTCGGCGATGGTGCGTCCGACCGGCGTGACGACTTCCGCCGCACGGACGACCGTGACGGCCCCCTTCCGGATTCCGGTGGCCCGGAAGAGCCGGGCGACTCCCCTGTGCCGGAGCTGCCCGCCGACTGGTACGCGGCACCCGTCGTCGAACCCGAGCCCGAACCCGCCCCGGCCGTCAAGCAGCGGTCCAAGCGGCGGGCCCGGGGGAGTGCCCGGTTCGCCGGGGCCATGGACGACGCGGACACGGGCGGTACGCCCGTCGGTGACCCCACGCCGGCCGCGCCGGGCCGCCGTACCCCGCGTGGGGCGCGGTTCGCCGGGGCCGGTGCCAAGAGCGCGGTGCCCGTGCGGGAGCCGCTGGACGACGACGCCCGGCACGACACCATCGACGCGGTCCGCAACCTCGTACGGCTGCGGAGCGAAGGCCGCAGCGGTGAGGCGCACGCGCTGCTCGTCGAGGCCTCCCACTGGCCCGCCGCGCGCTTTCCGCTGCTCGCCGCCGAACTGCACCGCGCGGGCCTCGGGGCCGACTGGGCCACCCTGCTCTGGGAGGCCGCCTCCCTGCCGGTGGACCGGCTGGTCGCCGCCGCCGACGCGCTCGTCGCGGCGGGCCGGGGCACCGACGGCGAGCAGATCCTGCGGCAGGGCATGGCGCGCCCGGCACGGGAGGTGGGCGAGGCGGTGCTCCGGCTCACCGAGGACGGCAGGCGGCGCGAGGTGCGCGCGCTGCTCGACGCGTACGTCCGCGTCCGCACCCCCGAGGAGGCCGCCCGCAGTGTCGCCACCGACCCGCAGCGCCTCGTACCCCTGCTGCTGGAGGCGGCCAGGGGCGCCTCCGAGGACCGTTACTGGGATCTTGTGCACGCCCTCCGGGTCGCCGGACACAGCGCCTGATCCGGCCGGCCGCGACTCGCCCACAGGAGTGTGAAACGTGATCGACTTCGCGGGTTAACGGCGATGGTCTTGGCAAGGCTCCTCCGGAGGCTTACTTTCAAGCCCCTACGACCTTTGTGACCTTGTCTACGGGCGTAGAGGCTCACTGACGTCCAGCCGAAGGAGCAGGTCATGGCCAACGTCGTACGTGCCGCTCTGGTCCAGGCCACCTGGACCGGCGACACCGAGTCCATGGTCGCCAAACATGTGGAGCACGCCCGTGAGGCCGCCCGGCAGGGCGCCAAGGTCATCGGATTCCAGGAAGTGTTCAACGCCCCCTACTTCTGCCAGGTCCAGGAGCCCGAGCACTACAGGTGGGCTGAGCCCGTGCCGGACGGGCCGACGGTCACGCGGATGCAGGAGCTGGCGCGCGAGACCGGCATGGTCGTCGTCGTGCCCGTGTTCGAGGTCGAGCAGTCCGGGTTCTACTTCAACACCGCTGCCGTGATCGACGCCGACGGGACCTACCTCGGCAAGTACCGCAAGCATCACATCCCGCAGGTCAAGGGCTTCTGGGAGAAGTACTACTTCAAGCCCGGAAACCTCGGCTGGCCCGTCTTCGAGACGGCCGTGGGGAAGGTCGGCGTCTACATCTGCTACGACCGCCACTTCCCGGAGGGCTGGCGCCAGCTCGGACTGAACGGCGCACAGCTCGTCTACAACCCGTCCGCGACGCACCGGGGCCTGTCCTCCTACCTGTGGCAGCTGGAGCAGCCCGCCGCCGCCGTCGCCAACGAGTACTTCGTCGCCGCCATCAACCGCGTCGGCCAGGAGGAGTACGGGGACAACGACTTCTACGGGACCTCGTACTTCGTGAACCCGCGCGGACAGTTCGTCGGCGAGGTCGCCAGCGACCAGGACGAGGAACTCCTCGTGCGGGATCTTGATTTCGATCTCATCGAGGAAGTCCGGCAGCAGTGGGCCTTCTACCGGGACCGGCGGCCGGACGCATATGAAGGGCTGGTACAGCCGTGAGCGATCTCTACGGGCGTCACAAGGCAGTTCTGCCGGACTGGCTGGCCCTCTACTACGCGGATCCGATCGAGATCACGCACGGCGAGGGCCGGTACGTCTGGGACGCGGACGGTAAGCGGTACCTCGACTTCTTCGGCGGCATCCTCACCACGATGACCGCGCACGCGCTGCCCGAGATCACCAAGGCGGTCAGCGAACAGGCCGGGCGGATCATCCATTCGTCCACGCTCTACCTCAACCGGCCGATGGTCGAACTCGCCGAGCGTGTGGCCGAGTTGTCCGGCATCCCGGACGCGCGCGTCTTCTTCACCACCTCCGGTACGGAGGCCAACGACACGGCTCTCCTGCTCGCCACCTCCTACCGGCGCAGCAACCAGATCCTGGCGATGCGCAACAGCTACCACGGCCGCTCCTTCAGCACGGTCGGCATCACCGGCAACAAGGGCTGGTCCCCGACCTCCCTGTCCCCGCTCCAGACCCTGTACGTCCACGGCGGCGTCCGCACCCGCGGCCCGTACGCCGAGCTGAGCGACGCCGAGTTCATCGCCGCCTGCGTCGCCGACCTGGAGGACCTGCTCGGGCACGTCCGCCCGCCCGCCGCCCTGATCGCGGAGCCCATCCAGGGCGTCGGCGGCTTCACCTCGCCGCCCGACGGGCTGTACGCGGCCTTCCGCCGCGTCCTGGAGGAACGCGGCATCCTGTGGATCGCCGACGAGGTGCAGACCGGCTGGGGCCGCACCGGCGAGCACTTCTGGGGCTGGCAGGCACACGCGGAGAACGGCCCGCCGGACATCCTCACCTTCGCCAAGGGCATCGGCAACGGCATGTCCATCGGCGGGGTCGTGGCCCGCGCCGAGATCATGAACTGCCTCGACTCCAACTCCATCTCGACCTTCGGCGGCACCCAGATCACCATGGCGGCCGGCCTCGCCAACCTCAACTACCTCCTGGAACACGATCTCCAGGGCAACGCCCGGCGCGTCGGCGGTCTCCTCATCGAACGGCTGCGGGCCGTCGCCGCACAGCTTCCGGGCGTACGGGAGGTCCGTGGGCGCGGACTGATGATCGGCGTCGAGCTGGTGAAGCCCGGCACCGACACCGCCGACCCGGACACCGCCGCCGCCGTGCTCGAGGCGGCCCGGGAGGAGGGGCTGCTGCTCGGCAAGGGCGGCGGCCACAACACGAGCGCGCTGCGCATCGCGCCGCCGCTGTCGCTCACCGTCGCGGAGGCCGAGGAGGGCGCCGCGATCCTCGAACGCGCTCTGCGGAGCTGCGTCCGGTAACACCCCAGCTGGATCTCAGCTGTACCACGGCAAGGAAGACGGCCATGCTCACGACCACCACCTTGGAACCCGCCCTGTCGGTCCGCCAGGTCCTCGGCCTGGAACGGGTCCTCGCCGGGGAACCCGAGGTGGTGGCCGGCGCCGGCCAGCTCGACCGGGCCGTGCGCTGGGTCCATGTCGCCGAGGCAGCCGACGTCGGCGTGATGCTCAGCGGCGGCGAGATGATCCTCACGACCGGCGTGCTGCTCGCCGGGGACGAGGAGGCGCAGGTCGAGTACATCCGCTCGCTGCACCGGGCGGAGGCCGCCGCCGTCGTGCTCGGGCTCGGGCGTGCCTTCCCGGCACCGCCGGACGTCATGCGGCGCGCGGCCGAGCGGTGCGGGCTGCCGATGGTGGTCCTCCACCGGCCGTTCCCCTTCGCGGAGCTGACCGAGGAGGTCCAATCCCGGCTCGTACGGCGGAAGTTCGCCGCCGTGAGCCTCTCCGAGGCGGTACGGACCGCTCTCACGGGGCTCATCACCTCCGGCGCCCCGCTGCAGCTCCTCCTCGACGAGGTCGCCTCGCACAGTGCCTGTCCCGTCGTCGTCACCAACCTCGCCCACCGCGTCCTCGCCACCTCGGGGGAGCGGTCGGCCGTCGACGACGTGCTGCGGGACTGGGATCGCATCGCACGGCAGGCCGGCGGGAGCGAGGGCGACGGGTGGATCCGGGCCGAGCTGGGCGGGCGCGGGGAACGCTGGGGGCGGATCGTGCTGTGCGGCTACCGGGGGGATGCCGCCACCGGACGGCTCCTCGCCGACCGGGGCGCCGAGGCACTCGTCCTGCACCGCATGCTCGGGGGATCCGTGCGCACCTGGGAGGAACAGTCCGCGCAGAGCCTGCTGACCGACCTGGTGAGCGGAGTCGTACCGGCCAGGCAACTGCTCCCACGGGCTCGTGCCGCCGGGCTGCCCGTCAACCGGCGGACGTTCGTGCCGCTCGTCGTGCGGGACGGCGACCCCGCCGAACTCGACCGCGTACTACGGCTGTTGGGGCTGCCGGGACTGGTCGCCGAGCTCGCCGACGACGCCACCGCCGTGCTGCTCAGCCTCGCCCGGGACCAGGACGCCAAGGCCCTGGCCGCGCACTTCGCACTCCGGCTGCGCACCGAGGCCGGCGGCGGACGGACCGTCGTGGCCGCCGCCGAGGCGCTGGCCTCCTGGGACGACGTACCCACCGGACTGCGTGAGGCGCTGCACGTCGCGGCGGCCGTCGCCGACACCCCGGCGGGGCAGGAGCTGCCGGTGCTGGTGCACCTGAGGGACGTACGCCTGCGCGGACTTGTCCGGCTGCTGCGGGACGATCCGCAGGTGCAGGCCTTCGCGGAGCGGGAGCTGGACGGGCTGCTGTGCGGGGCCGAGGGCGAGTCCGACCTGCTGCCCGTGCTGCGCACCTATCTCGCCACCGGGCGCAACAAGTCGCGTACCGCGCAACTGCACCATGTCTCGCGCCCCGCGCTCTACCGGCGGCTGGAGGCGATACAGGCGCGGCTCGGGCTCGATCTGGACGACTTCGAGCAGGCCGCCTCCGTGCATATCGCGCTCCTCGCGCACGACGCTCAGCAGCGCTGACCACCAGCCCCTTCTTACCCCTCCGAAACATCAAAGGACCTGGGAAAACAGTGGTGAAACATGGGCCAACGCCAGGGTGACACCGTGGAACGCCGAACGCCCGCAGGCGTGACACCGTGCAACTCAAACCCGATCTCCGGGCTTCCTAGGCTCGCCGTACACCGAGTGACCGGAGGTCCCGATGAGCAGGGTGATTCGCGCCGCCATTTTCCAGACAGCCTGGACGGGCGACAAGGAGTCGATGATCCAGGTCCACGAGCAGGCGGTCCGCGACGCCGCGGCCCAGGGTGCTCAAGTCATGTGCTTCCAGGAGCTGTTCTACGGCCCCTACTTCTGCCAGGTCCAGGACAAGGCGTTCTACGAGTACGCGGAGCAGATCCCGGACGGCCCGATCGTCAAGCGGTTCCAGGCACTCGCCAGGGAACTGGGCATCGTCCTCGTCCTGCCGATGTACGAGGAGGAGCAGCCCGGCGTCCTCTACAACACGGCCGCCGTGATCGACGCCGACGGCTCGTACCTCGGCAAGTACCGCAAGCACCACATTCCGCAGGTCGCGGGCTTCTGGGAGAAGTTCTACTTCCGCCCGGGCAACGCCGGCTGGCCCGTCTTCGACACCGCCGTGGGCAAGATCGGCGTCTACATCTGCTACGACCGGCACTTCCCGGAGGGCTGGCGCGCGCTGGGGCTCGAGGGCGCCGAGATCGTCTTCAACCCGTCGGCCACCTCGCGCGGACTGTCCGCCTACCTCTGGCAGCTGGAGCAGCCGGCGGCGGCCGTCGCCAACGAGTACTTCGTCGGCGCGATCAACCGGGTCGGCGTCGAGGAACTCGGCGACAACGACTTCTACGGGACCTCGTACTTCGTGGACCCGGAGGCCCAGTTCGTCGGCGAGGTGGCGAGCGACAAGGAAACGGAACTCGTCGTCCGCGACCTCGACTTGGCCAAGCTGCGAGAGGTCCGCGACCGCTGGCAGTTCTTCCGAGACCGCCGCCCGGACGCCTACGACCCGCTGACGGCGCCGTAGCAAGGCATGGCCGCGCCCCTTGAAGCCCCGCAGGGGCCTTCAAGGGGCGCGGGGAACTGCGCGACCAGCCACACACAACCGGCACTTCGAAGACAACCGAGGAGCGTGAACCCATGACCGGCCGTACCGTCATCCGAGGCGGACTAGTCATCACCGCGTCCGACGAACTCCACGCCGACGTCCTGATCGAGGACGGCCGTATCGTCGCCCTCGCCGCCACAGGTACCCCCGCCGCCGAGGCATGGACCGCCGAGCGGACCATAGACGCCACCGGCAAATACGTCATCCCCGGCGGAGTCGACGCGCACACCCACATGGAACTGCCGTTCGGCGGTACGGCCGCCTCGGACACCTTCGAGACCGGCACCCGGGCCGCCGCCTGGGGCGGCACGACCACGATCATCGACTTCGCCGTACAGAGCGTCGGCCAGTCGCTGCGCGACGGACTCGACACCTGGAACGCCAAGGCCGACGGCAACTGCGCCATCGACTACGGCTTCCACATGATCGTCTCCGACGTGAACCAGGACACGCTCAAGGAGATGGACCTGCTGGTCGAGGAGGGCGTCACCTCCTTCAAGCAGTTCATGGCGTACCCGGGCGTCTTCTACAGCGACGACGGCCAGATCCTGCGCGCCATGCAGCGCTCCGCCGAGAACGGCGGCCTGATCATGATGCACGCCGAGAACGGCATCGCGATCGACGTCCTCGTCGAACAGGCGCTCGCCCGTGGCGAGACCGACCCCCGCTACCACGGCGAGGTCCGCAAGGCCCTCCTCGAGGCGGAGGCCACCCACCGCGCCATCAAGCTCGCGCAGGTCGCCGGCGCGCCCCTCTACGTCGTCCACGTCTCGGCGCAGGAGGCAGTCGCCGAGCTGGCACGGGCGCGCGACGAGGGGCTGAACGTCTTCGGCGAGACCTGCCCGCAGTACCTGTTCCTGTCCACCGACAACCTCGCCGAGCCGGACTTCGAGGGCGCGAAGTACGTGTGCAGCACGCCGCTTCGGCCCAAGGACCACCAGGCCGCACTGTGGCGGGGCCTGCGGACCAACGACCTCCAGGTCGTCTCCACGGACCACTGCCCGTTCTGCTTCGAGGGCCAGAAGGAACTGGGCCGCGGCGACTTCTCGAAGATCCCCAACGGGCTCCCGGGCGTCGAGAACCGCATGGACCTCCTCCACCAGGCCGTCGTCGACGGGCACATCAGCCGCCGCCGCTGGATCGAGATCGCCTGCGCCACCCCGGCCCGGATGTTCGGCCTCTACCCGAAGAAGGGCACCATCGCCCCGGGCGCCGACGCCGACATCGTCATCTACGACCCCGCGGCGGAGCAGACCGTCTCCGCCGAGACGCACCACATGAACGTCGACTACTCGGCGTACGAGGGCAAGCGCATCACCGGCCGCGTCGAGACCGTCCTCTCGCGCGGCGAACTGGTCATCACCGAGCGGGAGTTCACCGGACGCGCGGGTCACGGCGTCTACACCCCCCGCTCCACCTGTCAGTACCTCAACTAGGAGAGGCGCACATGGACTTCGGACTCGTCCTGCAGACCGACCCGCCGGCCTCGCGTGTCATCGAGCTGATGCAGCGTGCCGAGGGCAACGGCTTCACGTACGGCTGGACCTTCGACTCCGCCGTGCTGTGGCAGGAACCGTTCGTGATCTACAGTCAGATCCTGTCCAGCACCGAGAAGTTGACGGTCGGGCCGATGGTCACCAACCCGGGCACCCGTACCTGGGAGGTCACCGCCTCCACCTTCGCCACCCTCAACGACATGTTCGGCAACCGCACGGTGTGCGGCATCGGCCGCGGTGACTCCGCGATGCGTGTCGCAGGACGGACTCCCAACACCCTGGCCCGGATCAGCGGCGCGATGAAGGTCATCCGCTCGCTCGGGCGCGGTGAGGAGGCCGACCTCGGCGGTACGGTGGTCAAGTTCCCGTGGGTGAAGCCGGGCGCCGAACTCCCCGTCTGGATGGCCGCGTACGGGCCCAAGGCCCTCAAGATGACCGGCGAGGAGGCCGACGGGTTCATCCTCCAGCTCTCCGACCTCTATCTGACCGAGTACATGGTCAAGGCGGTCAAGGACGCGGCCGTCGCCGCCGGACGCGACCCGTCCGAGGTGAAGATCTGCGTCGCCGCCCCCGCCTATGTCACCGAGGACGACTCGCCCGAGGCGCTCGCCCACGCCCGCGACCAGTGCCGCTGGTTCGGCGGGATGGTCGGCAACCATGTCGCCGACCTGGTGTCAAAGTACGGCGAACACTCCGCCGCCGTACCCGAGGAACTCACCGACTACATCAAGGCCCGCGAGGGCTACGACTACTCCCACCACGGACGGGCCGACAACCCCGACACCCAGTTCGTGCCGGACGAGATCGTCGACCGGTTCTGTGTCATCGGTACCCCCGAGGCGCACATCGAGAAGCTCAACAAGCTGCGTGAGCTCGGTGTCGACCAGTTCGCCGTCTACGACATGCACGACGCCCAGGAACGAGTCATCGACGTCTACGGGTCGACGGTGATCCCGGCCGTCAACGCCTGACGTCCCCGAAATCCCGCTGTGTTACGCACCCACCATCTCCCTCTCCCCGGCGTTCAGGTTGCCGGGGAGGGGGTCAGGACACCTCCGGGCGTCCTGTGCGCGTCCCCCAACGCGCCACCCGCACGGCCTTTCCCGACCCACCTCTTTGATTGGCCTGCCCATGACCGACACCGCTCCCACGGCCATACCGCCGTCCTCCCAACTCACCCTCCCCGACGGCCGGGTGGAGATCTCCCCCGACGCGCCCGTCCCCAGCGGGCCGTACGCCAACGAGGACCTGCTGCCGGTTCCCATCGAGAAGCGCACCTGGACCACGTACAACTTCTCGGCTCTCTGGGTGGGCATGGCCCACAACACGGCTTCCTGGACCCTCGCCTCGGGTCTGATCGCCGTGGGCATGGACTGGAAGCAGGCCGTGTTCACGATCGCCCTGGCGAACGTGATCGTCCTGATCCCGATGCTGCTCACCGGGCACGCGGGACCGAAGTACGGCATTCCCTTCCCCGTCTTCGCCCGCGCCTCCTTCGGGGTGCGCGGCGCCAACCTCCCCGCCGTGGTACGGGCGTTGGTGGCGTGCGGCTGGTTCGGCATCCAGACCTGGATCGGCGGCGAGGCGATCTACTTCCTCGCCGGGAAACTCATCGGCAACGGCTGGAGCGACGCCGGGAAGATCGGCGGCTACGCCTGGACGATGTGGCTGTCCTTCGCCATCTTCTGGGCGATCCAGGTCGCCATCATCTACCGGGGCATGGAGACCATCCGCCGGTTCGAGAACTGGGCCGCGCCCTTCGTGCTCCTGGGCGCCGGTGTGATGCTGTGGTGGATGGCGAGCAAGGCCGGCGGCTTCGGCCCGCTGCTCGACCAGCCCTCCAAGCTGGGCTGGGGCGGCGACTTCTGGAAGATCTTCGCGCCCGCCCTCATGGGCATGATCGGCTTCTGGTCCACGCTGTCGCTGAACATCCCGGACTTCACGCGGTACGGCAAGAGCCAGAAGGCCCAGACGCGTGGACAGGCGCTCGGTCTGCCGACCACGATGACGCTGTTCGCGTTCCTGTCCGTGATGGTCACCTCGGGCTCGCAGGCCGTGTACGGCGAGGCCATCTGGGACCCGGTACAGCTCGCCGCCAAGACCGACAACGTGTTCGGGCTGCTGTTCGCCCTGGTCACGGTGCTGGTGGCGACCCTGTCCGTGAACGTCGCGGCGAACCTGGTCTCCCCGGCGTTCGACTTCTCCAACATCGCGCCCCGCAAGATCAGCTTCCGGGCCGGCGCCCTCGCCACCTGTGTGCTCGGCGTCCTGATCTTCCCGTGGAAGCTGTACTCCGACCCGCAGGGCTACATCTTCACGTGGCTCGGCCTGGTCGGCGGTCTCCTCGGCACGGTCGCCGGCATCCTCATCGCCGACTACTGGATCCTCCGCAAGGGCAAGCTCGACCTCGCGGACCTGTACAGGTCGGGCGGGCGCTACTGGTACGAGAACGGCTGGAACTGGCGTGCGGTCGTCGCCTTCCTGGTCGGCGGTGTGCTGGCGATCGGCGGCGCAAACTTCGCACCGCTGATCGACGGACGGCCCATTCCGGCCCTGTCCTCGCTGGCCGACTACGGCTGGGCGGTGGGCCTGGGCACCTCGATGGTCCTCTACCTGGTCCTGATGCTGGCGACCGGAAAGGGGAAGGCGGAGGTCTGACCCGCTGACTTACGGCGGAGGGCGGAGGGCGGTCGGTTCTACCGGCCGCCCTCCAGTGCTGCCACCGCGTCCCTGGCGGCCCTGATGGCACCCTTGTTGATCACATCCGTACTGGGTGCCTTCTTCGACTCGAAGTCACTGCCGTTGTACGTGATCACCACCAGCGCGTTCGACGCGCGGACCAGGACGACGCCCTCGCGGGTCTGCTGCTTGTCCTCGGTGGAGAGGTTCACGACCGAGTAGGCGGCGTCACCGAGACCCGGCACCACCCCGCCGCCGCTCTTCTCCGTCAGCCGGTCCTGGTACGTCTTCTTCGCCGCCGCGTCCGTGTCCGACAGCTCGAAGGACACGTCGAGCCAGCGGTAGTCGTATCCCTTGAGCGCGTTCCAGGAGCAGGTGCGGCGCGCCGCCTTGTCCGTCGACGGGATCTCCTTGCCGGCCGTCTTGGCGCCCGGGACAAGGGACTTGATCGTCGCCACGCTCACGGCCGTGCAGGGCGCGGGCGCGGCGGTGAACGTCTTCGTGGCCGCCGAGGTGGAGGGCGCGGTGGGCGACGCGGACGCGCCCTTGGTGGCCGAGTCGTGGTGGTCGGCGGCCGGCGCGGGGGCGAGCGGGCCCGAGGACAGCGCCCAGCCGGCCGTGGCGAGCACGGCGACCGGCGCGAGCCGGGTGGTGAGCGCGAGCGGCAGAGGAAGGCTCAAGGCGCACTTCTCGTGGGGGATGGTGCGGAGGGCGTCCGCACTCAGGACGGGACGCCAGTGTCACATGCCTGTCTGTGGGGCGGAAGTGAGAACCGCGTTCAGTGGCTGTGCGACGGGCCTCATCCGGCACCCGCAAGCGGGCGATCCCCTACAAACCCGGGTGACCGGGTCGGGCGAGACGGCTGGGGCGGGACCGGTGCGGTCCCGCCCCAGCGCGCGTCGAAGTGCTCAGGCCCGGTAGGCCACGAGGGCCATCATCCCGGCCTCGCCGCGGTAGGCGTTGTGGCAGTGCGGCATCCAAGGCCCTCCTCGATCAGGATCGGATGCGCGGTCGGGTCGTCCATGTCGCCGGTCAGTTGGACGCGGTGGACAAGGCCGGCCTTCTTCGAGTCGAACCGCACGTCGCCGCTCGCGCGCAGCCGGGCGGCGGTCATGATCAGGCCGTCGAGTTCCCTCGGCCTGCTTGTATGCGGGTCCCGACGCCGACGATATACCCCCCGGGGGTATATCACGCGTGGCGGAGTCCGCCCGTGCCGGTTCTCAGGGGCGGGTGGCCGCGAAGTACGGCATGTAACTGAGGGGGGTGATCTCGATGTTCTTGCCGGTGCGCGGCGCGTGGATGGCCTTGCCGTCGCCTATGTAGACGCCGTTGTGCTGGCTGCTGTTGTACCAGTAGATGATGTCGCCGGGCTGCAGGTCCGACCTGGCGACCTGGCGGCCCGCCGAGTACTGTTCCTGGACCGTGCGCGGCAGCGAGACCCCGGCCGCGCGCCAGGCCGCGCCGGTCAGCCCGGAGCAGTCGTAGGAGTTGGGCCCGGTCGAGCCCCATTCGTACGGCTTGCCGAGCTGGGCGTAGAGGAAATCGATGACGACACGGGCACGTCCGCTCGCCGGTCCGCTGTACGTGGCCGAGCTGCTGCTGGTGCCGGCGGCCCGGTCGGCCTCGGCCTCCTTGGCCTTCAGTACGGCGCGTTGTTCGGCGGTGAGGCTGTTCAGGAGCTGTCGGGCCTCGCGGAGCTTGCCCTGGATCTCCTCCTTCTTGCCGGCGAGCTGCTTGCGGGCCTGCTCCGCCGCCGTCAGCTTCTCCTGGGCCTCGGCCCGGGTCTGGGCGAGTTCGCGCCGCCGGGACTCCAGGCCGGAGAGCATGGAGACCTGGCGTGCGCTCAGTCGGCTCAGCGCCTCGGCCTTGTCGAGGTAGTCGTCGGGGTCGGCGGAGAGGAACAGCCGCATGCTCGGGTCCAGACCGCCGTCGCGGTACTGCGCGGCGGCCAGCGGGCCCATCGCCTCACGCAGTTCGTTGATCCCCGCCTGCTGGGTGGCCACTTGCTCCTGGGCGCGCCCGGCCTCCTTCTGGAGCTTCTTCTTCTCCTCGAGGGCCGCGTTGTACTCCTCCGTGGGAGCCTCCGCCTCCTCGTACAGCTCCGCGACCTGCTTGCGCACCTCGTCGACGGTCGGCTTCGGCGCCGCATGGCCCTGGGTCGGCAATAGGGAGACGGTGCCCGCCGTGGCGGCCAGGACGGCGAGCCGGGAGCGGCTCGGTGGCTTCGGTCGGCGGTGGGATCCCATCCTGCGACAACTCCTCTTCAGCCGCGGTGGGCGGCGGATGCCTCTGCCGCTCGATGCGTCAAGGGCCGGTCAAGTACCCGATCAACTTAGTAGCTTCGTAGTTCGAATCGCAATCCTGCCCGCTGAAACAGGAGGGTTCGCCTGCTCAGCTGATGCCGTGCACGCAGCCCAGGAGCAGTGGGATCAGCGGCACCGCCGCTGCCGAGAGAGCCACGGAGCCCCGCAGTGCGGCGTGCGGGCGCCGCTGCGGCGCGAGCACCCGGCGCAGCCGGAGCAGCGCGCTCGGGCCGCCCACCGCGAACGCGCCGGCGGGCGCCGCACCGGCCGCCATGTCGTACATCGCGGCGGCGAGCACCGCGCGGGGCTGTCGGCGCAGGGCCCGGTCGTCGGCGATCATCTCCAGGAGCAGGGCCGTCTGGTGCCTGGCGTGCCGGGCCAGCGGGAGCGGGTCGAAGATCTTCGCGAAGGCCTCGGTGGCGGCGAGGGCCAGGTGGTGACGGCCCGCGATGTGCGCGCGTTCGTGTGCGAGTACGGCGTCGAGCTGCCCGGCGGACAGCAGCCGCAGAGCACCGGCGCTGACGACGACACGCGGCCGGTGCCCGGGAAGGCAGTACGCGGCGGGCAGTTCGTGGTCGAGGACAGTGGCGTCGAGCCGCGCGGATCGGCGGCCCACCAGATCCAGGACCCTCCGGTGACGGGATCGGGTGCGGCGGCCCCGCAGCGCTTCGAAGGCGAAGGAGCCGAGGACGAGAAACACCACGAAGGCGGGCAGGGCCACCGCCGGCCGGGCGGCGACCGTGGGATCGGCGGCGCCGAGGCCGATCGTCAGGCCGCACGAGTGCAGCAGGCCGATCAGATTGGCGTGCAGGTGCTCGGTCGGGGCGGCGAGCTGGTACGCGGCCAGCGCGACCGTCACCGTGAACGACGCCGACAGTGCCAGCCAGGAGGCCACCGCGAGGGCGGGCGCCCGATACGGCCAGGCGCTGCGCAGCAGCAACCGCGGGGCGAGGAACCCCACGGCCCCGGCGTAACCGAGCAGGACGGGAACCGCGTTCACGGAGCTTCCTGCCGCTCGGCGGACGCCAGCGCCTCGCGCAGGGCGCCGACTTCCTCGGGGCTCATCTGCTGCACGAAGTGGGCGAGGGCCACGGGCCGGTCCTCGCTGGCACCGAGCGCCTCCTCCATCAGCGCGGCCGAGTACTGCTCGCGCGTACGGATCGGCGAGTAGACCCAGGCGCGGCCCTGCTTCCCGCGCAGCAGCCAGCCCTTGTTGTAGAGGATCGTGGCCACCGTGTTCACGGTGGTGTAGGCGAGCGGCCGCCGCTTGTTGATGTCGTCGACGATCTCCCGCACCGTCGCGGGACGCTGCCAGCGCCACAGGCGGTCCATGATCTCCGCCTCGAGTTCCCCCAGTCGCCGCATGATCGCTCCCTCTTCGCCGCTCTACGCAGGCCCATAGTAGAACGTTCCGCCGACAGGCCGGCGGTCTGTCGCGGCCGGCCGAGGCCGGCCCTCTGGGAGGGGCAGGCCGGGAAGGCGTGCTCGTCCAGTGGCGATGCATCCTCGCCAACCGGCCGTTCCTGCTCTTCTCCGGCGCCATGATCGGCTCGTACGTCCTCACCTTCCAGGTCTGTCTCTCCCTCCCGCTGGAGATCCGCCGGGTCGGCGGGGACGGGGAGTTCGGCACGGCCGCGGTCGCGGCGCTCTTCGGGGTCTCCGGCCTGAGCACGATCGTCGGCCAGACGCGGGTGACCGCCTGGTGCGAGGCCTGCTACGAACCCGGGCAGGCACTGGCCCGGGGGCTGGCGGGCATGGGGCTCGCGTTCGTACCCCTGCTGGCGGCCACCGCCGTCCCCGTACGGACTCCGGTGCGGGCCTGCGGCTGCTCGCGCGGCCCGTGCGGCGGGCATGCCCGCGCTGCCGTGGATCTCCCGTGTCCGTGCTCGGCCTCGCCTGCGCGGCCGCCCTGTACGGCCACCGCACGGGTCGGCTCACGACTCCGACACGCGAGCCGCAGCCCGTGACGGCCTGACCCACCACCGGTCCCCGGAAACCGGCCTCCCCACTCCCGAGCCCTGGCCGAACCACTTGCCCTATACCCCCTAGGGGTATACGTTTCAGGTGCGGGCTCGAGAACGGGTCACACTGGACGGGATTGGGGATGAAGGTCATGGACCACAGTGCTCACCACACCGACGCGGCGCACGACCACGCCACCCACGAGGCTCGGCACGACGGGCACGCGCAGGGGGCGGTGTCCTGGGGGATGGCGGCAAAGGCGACGCTGCACTGCCTGACCGGCTGCGCCATCGGCGAGATCCTCGGCATGGTGATCGGCACCGCCCTGATGTGGGGCAACGTGCCCACCATGGTCCTGGCGATCGCACTGGCGTTCGTCTTCGGCTACTCCTTCACCCTGTTCGCGGTCCGCCGGGCCGGCCTGGACCTCAAGTCCGCGATCAAGGTCGCGCTTGCCGCCGACACCGTCTCGATCGCCGTGATGGAGCTGGTCGACAACGCGATCGTCGCCCTCACTCCGGGCGCGATGGACGCCACCCTCTCGGACGGGCTGTTCTGGTCGGCCCTGCTGGGCGGTTTCGCGGTCGCCTTCCTGATCACCACGCCGGTGAACAAGTGGATGATCGGCCGCGGCAAGGGCCACGCCGTCGTCCACGCCTATCACTGACGCTCAACATCGAGGTGACAAGCCGTATGTTCACGACCCGCCCCACCCTCCAGGGCACCTTCGGGATGGTGTCCTCCACGCACTGGCTGGCCTCCCAGTCGGCGATGGCCGTCCTGGAGGACGGCGGCAACGCGTACGACGCCGCCGTGGCCGCGGGCTTCGTCCTGCACGTCGTCGAACCACACCTCAACGGACCCGGCGGTGAGGTGCCGATCATCGTCGCCCCGGCCGACGGCGAGGTGCGCGTCCTGTGCGGCCAGGGCGTCGCTCCCTCCGGCGCCACCATCGCGCACTACCGGGGACTCGGGCTCGACCTCGTGCCCGGCACCGGGCCCCTCGCCGCCGCGGTCCCCGGAGCCTTCGACGCCTGGATGCTGCTGCTCCGCGACCATGGCACCAAGTCGCTCGCCGACGTCCTCAAGTACGCCATCGGGTACGCGGAGAACGGGCACGCGCCCGTGGACAACGTCGGCGCGACCGTCGAGACCGTACGAGAACTCTTCAAGACGGAGTGGACCTCGTCGGCGGATGTGTACCTTCCCGGCGGCCAGGCGCCCCGGCCCGGTCGGCTCTTCCGCAATCCCGCCCTCGCCGCCACCTGGCAGCGCCTCCTCACCGAGGTCGCCGGGGCGGGGGACCGCGTCGCCCGGATCGAGGCGGCCCGCGAGGTGTGGCGCACCGGCTTCATCGCCGAAGCGCTCGTACGACAGTCGGCGCGGCCCACCCTCGACACCAGCGGCGAACACCACACCGGCACCCTGACAGCCGCCGACCTCGCCTCCTGGTCGGCGGCCTACGAGGACCCGGTGACCTACGACTGGCACGGCTGGACCCTCTGCAAGGCCGGCCCCTGGAGCCAGGGCCCGGCCTTCCTCCAGCAACTCGCGCTCCTTCCGCCGGAACTGCCCGCGTACGAGTCCGCCGACTACGTCCACCTGCTCGTCGAGGGCTGCAAGCTCGCCATGGCGGACCGAGAGGCCTGGTACGGGGACGCGTCCGGCGGGGCCGACGTACCGCTCGACGACCTGCTGTCCGACGCCTACAACGCCGACCGGCGGACCCTCGTAGGGGACAAGGCCTCCCACGAGCTGCGCCCCGGCAGCCCCGGCGGGCGCACCCCGCGACTGTGCGCGCACGCGCGCGTGGTGGCCACCGACGAACCAGGGTTCAACCCGCTCGGCGCCGGTGAGCCCACCGTGGCCAAGCCACCGACCTCCCCGGTGCCGGGCGAACCCCCCGTCGCCGCGGACGGGCGTACCCGGGGCGACACCTGCCACCTCGACGTCGTCGACCGCTGGGGAAACATGGTCGCGGCGACCCCGAGCGGCGGCTGGCTCCAGTCCAACCCCGTCGTACCCGAGCTGGGCTTCCCCCTCGGGACGCGGCTCCAGATGACCTGGCTGGAGGAGGGCCTGCCGAACTCGCTCACCCCGGGCCGCCGCCCCCGGACCACACTCACCCCCTCCGTCGCGCTGCGCGACGGGGTGCCGGTGCTGGCGTTCGGAACGCCCGGCGGGGACCAGCAGGACCAGTGGCAGCTGCACTTCTTCCTCGCGGTCGCCCTGCGCCGCCAAGTGCGCGGCGGCCTCGACCTCCAGGGCGCGATCGACGCCCCGAACTGGCACAACGACAGCTTCCCGGGCTCGTTCTACCCGCGCGGCATGCGTCCGGGCAGCGTCACCGTGGAGGCCCGGATGCCGGACGCGGTGGTCGAGGAACTGCGCCGCCGGGGGCACGACGTGACCATCGGCGACGGGTGGTCCGAGGGCCGGCTGTGCGCGGTGGCCCGGGATCCGGAGACCGGTGTGCTGTCGGCGGCGGCGAACCCGCGAGGGATGCAGGGATACGCGGTCGGCCGCTGAGACGGTCCCGGCCGGCTGCTCCGATGTCCGAATCCGGGTGTTCAGGCCGTTTCCACCCCATGTCCACCGGGCGGGCGGGGATTGTCAGTGGCGCGTGCTCTCATGGAGGCATGATCGAAGAGAACGAAACCATCGAAGAGTTTCTGGCCCGGCACACGTCCGACGTCGAAGAAGCGGTCCGCCAGGCGGCGGCCGCGGAGATCATGCCGCGCTTCCGTCAGCTCGCCGACCACGAGGTCGACCAGAAGAGCGGCCCGCACGACCTGGTGACCGACGCCGACCGCAGGGCCGAGTTGTATCTCACCGAGGTGCTGCCCAAGCTGCTGCCCGGCTCCGTCGTGGTCGGCGAGGAGGCGGTGCACGCCAACCCCGCCTCGTACGAGGCGATACAGGAAGACGCGCCCGTCTGGATCGTCGACCCGGTGGACGGCACCCGGCAGTTCGTCCACGGCGACCCCGGCTTCTGCACCCTCGTCGCGCTCGCGCACCGGGGTGTCGTGCGCGGGTCGTGGACGTTCGCCCCGGCCCGCGACCAGCTCGCCACGGCGATCCGTGGACAGGGCGCCTTCCTCGACGGCGTACCCCTGCGCGCGGGCTCGCCCGAGTCCGGCCGTGACCTCGAGGTGGCCACCTCCCACCCGGACTACACGACGGACGAGGAGAAGCGCGCCCTCCTCGGCCTGTGGACGGACGGCGTCCGGCCACGCGCCTGCGGCTCGGCGGGCCTGGAGTATCTGGCCATCGCCCGGGGCGAGTTGGACGCCATCGCGTTCTCCTGGGAGGCCGCCTGGGACCACGCGGCGGGCATCCTCCTCGTCGAGGAGGCGGGCGGCGCCCATCTGACCCGCGCGGGCGACCCGTTCCGCATAACCGGCGGCAACGTGCTGCCGTTCACCGCGGCGCGCGACGCGGCCACGGCTCGCCGGGTGGTGGAGCTGCTGTCGGGCGGAGCCTGATCTGCGGACGGGCCGAGCTGAAACGCAGGGTGACGACCTCGAACTCGGCCACGGTCCCGACCGTCGGCCAGTCCGCGGGGTCGAAGGGCAGCCAGGCGATGTCCACGAAGGCGTCGACGGGCACGTTGATGTCGACGAACAGTCCCGTACGGCCCGGCCCCCACGGCAGCGCGCACACCATGCCGGTGACCCGGGCGCCCTCCGGCAGCGGGCCGGTGCGGTAGTGGCTCAGGTGCCGGTGCCGCACCGCCGTCGCCCACGCCCGCTCGAACTCCGCCTCCGTCACGTCCACCGCCTCCGGGGGCACCTCCACGGCGCCCTCGGTGAACGCCCCGTACACGGTCTGGTAGAGCTGCTCACCCAGTCGACCGAACCGTTCGCGCACCAGCGCCAGTTGGGACTGGGCGGCGGCCATTGAGGCGCCCCCGGAGGTGGTGCCGTCGGCGTTCTGGAGGGGCTCGCAGGTACGCGGGATCTCCAGAGCCGCCTCGAACACCGCCTGTCGCAGCACCCAGCCGTCGTCCTCGACCTCGAACCAGTACCAGGCGGTGTCGTCGGCGTCCTTGCCGGGCGACTGGATGCGGAAACGGCGCGTCATCCGGCCGAGGTTACCCGCGCCGGGCGGTGTCGGTGTCCCGGCATATCCTGATCTCAACTGGCCGTCGGCTGACAAAGGAGTCCGAAGGTGCCGTCGATGCTCGATGCGGTCGTGGTGGGGGCGGGGCCCAACGGGCTGACGGCCGCTGTGGAGCTGGCCCGGCGCGGCTTCTCCGTGGCCGTCTTCGAGGCGCGCGACACCGTCGGCGGCGGCGCCCGCACGGAGGAACTGACGCTGCCCGGTTTCCGGCACGACCCGTGCTCCGCCGCGCACCCGCTGGGTGTCAACTCCCCGGCGTTCAGGGCGATGCCGCTGTCCGAGTACGGGCTGGAGTGGCTGCACTCCGACCTGCCCATGGCCCACCCCTTCCCGGACGGCACGGCCGCCGTCCTGGCCCGTTCCGTGGCCGAGACGGCCGCCTCCCTGGGCTCGCGCGACGCGGGCGCGTACCGCAGACTGGTCGAGCCGTTCCTCAGCAAGTGGGACACCCTGGCCCACGACTTCATGTCGCTGCCCCGGACCGCGCTGCCCCGCGACCCGGTCACGCTCGCCCGTTTCGGCCTGGCCGGACTGCCGCCCTCGACCTGGCTGATGCGCCGCTTCCGCGACGAGCGGGCGAAGGCCCTGTTCTCGGGCCTCGTCGGCCATGTCATGGCCCCTCTCGGCGGGGTCGCCACCGGCGCCGTGGGCCTGGTCTTCGCCCTGGCGGCACACGCCCGCGGCTGGCCGGTCGCACGGGGCGGTTCCCAGTCGATCTCCGACGCGCTCACCGCGTATCTGACCGACCTCGGCGGCAGCGTCCACACCGGCTACGAGGTCAAGCGGCTGGACGACCTGCCACCCGCCCGTGCGTACGTCTTCGACACCTCACCCACCGCACTGGCCCGTATCGCGGGCTTCGGCGGCTACTACGGGCGCTACCGCTACGGCGCCGGCGTCTTCAAGATCGACTACGCGCTGGACGGACCCGTGCCCTGGACGGCGCGGGAGGCCCGCACGGCGACCACCGTCCAGGTCGGCGCCGACAGCGCCGAGATCGACACCGCCCTGCGCGCCGCCTCCCGCGGCGACCGGGCCCCCGACACCCCCTTCCTGATCACCGTGCAGCCGAGCATCGTCGACCCCTCCCGGGCACCCGAGGGCAAGCAGGTCTTCTGGGCCTACGGACACGTCCCGAACGGCTGGACGGGCGACCTCACCGACGCCATCGAACGCCAACTCGAGCGCTTCGCCCCCGGGTTCCGCGACCGGGTCCTCGCCCGCGCCACCGCCGGACCACCCCAACTGGCGGCCCGCAACGCCAACTACGTCGGCGGCGACATCGGCGCGGGCGCGGCGAGCGGTCTCCAGCTCATGCTGCGTCCCAGGCTCTCCCTGGCCCCGTACGCCACCCCGCACCCGGCGATCTTCATCTGCTCCTCGGCCACCCCGCCGGGCCCCGGCGTGCACGGCATGTCGGGACACAACGCGGCGAAGGCCGTCTGGAAAAGACTCAGGGAAGGCTGAGACGCTCATGACCACGATCACGCTCGTCAAGGGCGACATCACCCGACAGAGTGCCGACGCGATCGTCAACGCGGCGAACTCTTCACTCCTGGGTGGCGGAGGAGTCGACGGCGCGATCCACCGCAGAGGCGGGCCCGAGATCCTCGCCGCCTGCCGGGCCCTGCGTGCCTCGCAATACGGCAAGGGTTTGGCCACCGGCAAGGCGGTCGCCACAACCGCGGGCGAACTCGACACCCGCTGGGTCATCCACACGGTCGGTCCCGTGTTCGGCGGGACCGAGGAGGACCGCTCGGACCAACTGGCCTCCTGCTACCGGGAGTCACTGCGCGTCGCCGACGAACTGGGCGCCAGGACGGTCGCGTTCCCCGCCATCTCCACCGGCGTCTACCGCTGGCCGATGGCGGACGCGGCCCGCATCGCCGTGGCCACGGTGCGAGAGACGGAGACCGCCGTGGAAGAGGTGCGGTTCGTACTCTTCGACGAGGCGGCGTACGAGGCGTTCGCGGCCCAACTCGGCTGACGGAACGGGGTTCCGGTTCCGCGTGGCCGTCCGAGCCGCACCGGACGCTCGGCCCACCGGCTCACCGGCCCCCGCGACACTACGACGGCGGCTCCGGTTTCCCCTGCGCCGCCCGAAGGTCGGCCAGCAACTCCGCCTGCCCGGCCAGTACACCGGACAGGATGGTCCGGGCGACCCGGAGCAACTCGGCGACGTCCGGACTGGTCAGCGAGTAGTACACGGTCGAGCCCTCCTTGCGGGTGACGACCAGATTGGCCCGCCGTAACACCGCGAGCTGTTGGGACAGGTGCGCGGGCTCGATGCCCACCTCGGGCAGCATCTCGGCCACCGCGTGCTCACGCTCGCTCAGCAGCTCCAGGACGCGGATACGGGCCGGATGCCCGAGGGTCTTGAAGAACTCGGCCTTGAGTTGGTACAGCGGCGTGCTCATCGTGCCCTCGCCTCCCAGGAGAAGCGGCACGGCCGAACCGGCGGCCGGTCTCCGGCACCTCGTACCCATCCATTCATGAACACCATGACACTCATCCTCGCCCAGGCAGCCGTCACCGGGATCGCGGCGTTCCGCGCGCGGGCGGCGGCGAGCGGCGGCAACCGGGCCCCGGCACCGGGGACATCGGCCATGCGCGGTACCGCGGGTATGGCGCTCATGGGCATCGGGGAGCGTCCCCGACGGTGCCCGTGGCTTTGGCTCTCGGGGTGGGTACGGTGGACAGGACCCCGGCGGTCTCCAGGTGGGCGCGCGCCCCCTGGATCGCCTCGGGAGTGCTGCCGTACTCGCGGCCGTCCCGTCGCAGGAGCTCCAACAGGCCGACGGAGTCCAGGACTTGGCGCTGGCCGGGACGAATGCCGGAGAACATCACGACGATGCCGCGCCGGTTCAGCTTCCGGACCGCGTCCTTCAGCATCAGCGCACCGGTCGCGTCCATGGTCGACACCCGCGACATCCGCAGGATGACGACCCGTACGTCCACCACCTCGGTCAGTTCCAGCAGAAAGCGGTGTGCGGCGGCGAAGAACAGCGGTCCGTCGATGCGGTAGGCGACGATGTGCTCCGCCAGCAGGGCGTGCTCCTCCGCGCTGTGATCGCCCCGGTCCAGCGGGACCTCGTCGAGGCGGGCCTGATTGGCCACCGCCCGGAGTGCGAGGGCGCCCGCGACGACCAGGCCGATGATCACCGCGTACACCAGGTCGAGGGCGAGGGTCGCGACGGCGGTCAGGACCAGGATCAGCGCGTCGGAGCGGGTCGCTCCGGCCATCGACCGCAGGGATCCCACCTCGACCATGCGGATCGCGGTGGCCAGCAGGACACCCGCCAGCGCCGCCAGCGGGATCTTCGAGACCAGCGGCGACGCGGCGAAGACGATCACCGCGAGGATCACGGCGTGGGTGAGTGCGGCGAGTCGGGAACCGGCGCCCGTACGGACGTTCACAGCGGTCCGCGCGATCGCGGCCGTGGCCGGCACACCGCCGAACAGCGGGGCGGCGAGGTTGGCTATGCCCTGCCCGAACAGCTCCCGGTCGGGATCGTGCCGCTGCCCGACCGTCATGCCGTCCGCGACCGTCGCCGACAGCAGCGACTCCAGCGCGGCCAGCGCGGCCACCGCCACGGCCGGGGCGAGCAGCGAGGACACCGCCGACAGGTCGAGGAAGGCCAGGGAGGGTGCGGGCAGACCGGCGGGCAGATCCCCGATCGGAGCGGCCGCGTCGAGATGGAGGATCTGCGCCAGCACGGTGGCGACGATCACCGAGACGATCGAGAACGGCACGGTCGGCCGCCATCGCGCACCGAGCAGCATGACCGACGCGACACCGGCGGCCAGCGCGAGCGCCGTCCAGTTGGGATGGCGGGCGAACGCCTCGACGGCCCGCCAGGCGACGGCGAGAACCTTGTCGCCCTCGGGCCGTGGCACTCCCAGCGCGTTCGGCAGTTGCTGCAGTCCGATGACACAGGCGATGCCGAGCGTGAACCCCTCGACGACGGGAGCGGGCACGTACCGCATGTACTTGCCCGCACGGGCCAGCGCGAGCCCGATCAGCAGCAGCCCGGCCAGCAGCCCGACGGTCAGTACCCCGCCCGGCCCGTACTGGGCGACGATCGGCACGAGGACGACGGTCATCGCCCCGGTCGGCCCCGACACCTGCAGGTTCGATCCGCCGAACACGGCGGCCAGCGCCCCCGCGACCACCGCGGTCGCCAGTCCCGCCGCGGCGCCGAGACCGGAGGACACGCCGAAGCCGAGCGCGAGGGGGAGCGCCACGATCGCCACGGTCAGCCCGGCGAGGAGATCCCGACGCGGGTCGCGGGCCATCGCCTTCAGGTCGGCGCGCACGGGCAGCAGTGACCGCACCGGGCCCCATGCGCGGCTGATCACAGAAGTGCTCACTCGGCCGTGACCTCGGCTTCCATCGGCGCGGCCGGTATTTCCGGACACGGTCGATTAAGCATCTAGCTAATTGCGAAAATTGGCAATTCCGCAGATGAGAGGGGTCTTCGGGCCGCCCTGCCGGCCTGGACGGCCTGGCCGGCGGCGCTACCCGGCGACGCCCGCCTCGGTGTCGGCGTCTGTGTCGCTCAGGCCCAGTCGCAGGTGCTCCACGTGGTAGACCGCCTGGTCGAGGAGCTCGGCGACATGGTGATCGTGCAGCGCGTACACCACCGAACGCCCGCGCCGCTCGCCGACCACCAGGCCCAGATTGCGCAGCAGCCGCAGCTGGTGCGAGCACGCGGACTGCTCCATGCCCACCTCGGCCGCCAACTCCGTCGCCGGGAGCGGCCCTTCACGCAGCCTGGCCAGGATCAGCAGCCGGGAGGGCGTGGAGAGGGCCTGGAGCGTCGTGGCCACCTTCGCGACGTTGTCCGCGTCGAGGCGTACGCGCTCGACGGCGTCCTGCGCGGCGGTGACGGCTCCATGACCCATGGCCGTATCCTACCCATCGCACATGAACGAATGAATGACTGTTCATGTGTTCCTGTATGGTGTGCAAGTGTCCGTCACTCTCACCCCCGCCCCTGCTCTCCCGTCGCCAAGCGCGCAGACCGCGCCTCGCCGCCCCACCCGCGTCCTCGCGCTCCCCGAAGCCCGCTGGGCCGCCGCGGCCACCGCCCTCTTCCTGCTCGCACTGCCCCTGCAGCTGACCGGCGCGCCCGCCTGGACCTGGGGCACGCTCTACGCGCTGGCCTACGTCACCGGCGGCTGGGAGCCGGGCTGGGAAGGCCTGAAGGCGCTACGGGAACGGACCCTCGACGTCGACCTGCTGATGATCGTCGCCGCGCTCGGCGCCGCCGCGATCGGGCAGGTCATGGACGGCGCCCTGCTGATCGTCATCTTCGCGACCTCCGGCGCCCTGGAGGCCCTGGCCACCGCCCGCACCGCCGACTCGGTCCGCGGCCTCCTCGACCTGGCCCCCGCCACCGCGACCCGGGTGACTCCCGACGGACACGAACTGATCGTCCCCGTCGCGGAGTTGACCGTGGGTGACACCATCCTCGTACGCCCCGGAGAACGCGTCGGCGCCGACGGCCGCGTCCTGGACGGCGCGAGCGAGGTCGACCAGGCGACCATCACCGGTGAACCCCTGCCCGCGCCCAAGGAACCGGGCGACGAGGTATTCGCCGGCACCCTCAACGGCACCGGCGCCCTGCGCGTACGGGTCGAGCGCGACGCCTCCGACTCGGTGATCGCCCGGATCGTGCGCATGGTCGAGGAGGCGTCCGAGACCAAGGCGCCCACCCAGCTGTTCATCGAGAAGGTCGAGCAGCGCTACTCGCTCGGCATGGTCGCCGCCACCCTCGCGGTCTTCGCGGTACCGCTCGCCTTCGGTACGGACCTCACCGACGCCCTCCTGCGTGCCATGACCTTCATGATCGTGGCGTCGCCCTGCGCGGTCGTGCTCGCCACCATGCCGCCGCTGCTCTCGGCGATCGCCAACGCAGGGCGCCACGGTGTCCTGGTCAAGTCGGCGGTCGTGATGGAACGCCTCGGACAGGTCGACGCCGTCGCCCTCGACAAGACCGGCACGCTCACCGAGGGCACGCCCCGGGTGACGGACCTGCGGCCGCTGCCCGGATCGGACCTGGGCGAGGACGACCTGCTGGCCCTCGCGGCGGCGGCCGAGCACCCGAGCGAGCATCCGCTGGCCCGGGCCGTGGTGGAGGCGGCGCGTGAGCGCGGGCTCACGATGACGGCGGTCGTGGCGAACTTCGAGTCGACGCCCGGAGTGGGCGTGACGGCGGCCGTCGACGGGCGCATGGTCGCGGTGGGGGCGCCGGATCGACTGGGGGAGCCGGATCGACTGGGGGCGCCGGAACGGCTGGGGGTGGCGGATCGACTGGGGGAGGCGCCCGGGATGCCGGCCGGGATGTCGGCCGGCTCGCCAACCTGGCGGCTGGTCAGGGAACTTGAGGCGTCCGGTCGTACGGCGATCCTTGTCGTCGTCGACGGTACGCCGGCCGGGGTGCTCGGGCTCGCCGACCGCCCGCGTCCCGGCGCCGCCGCCACCGTCGCCTCGCTCACCGAACTCACCGGCGCCGCACCGGTGTTGTTGACCGGCGACAACGCGCGTGCCGCCGCCGTACTCGCAGCCGAGGTCGGCATCGAGGACGTGCGGGCCGGGTTGCTTCCCCAGCAGAAACTGGACGCCGTACGGGAGTTGGAGGAAGCGGGACGCAGGGTGATGGTCGTCGGGGACGGCGTCAACGACGCCCCGGCGCTGGCCGCCGCCCACACCGGCGTGGCCATGGGCCGGGCGGGTTCCGACCTCGCGCTGGAGACCGCAGACGCGGTGATCGTGCGGGACGAGCTCACCGCGGTGCCCGCCGTGATCGCCCTCTCCCGGCGCGCCGGACGCCTCGTCGTGCAGAATCTGGTGATCGCCGGGGTGTGCATCGCGGGCCTCGTCGCCTGGGACCTGATCGGCACGCTGCCGCTCCCGCTCGGCGTCGCGGGCCACGAGGGCTCGACCGTCCTCGTGGGCCTCAACGGGTTGCGGTTGCTGCGGGAGCGGGCTTGGACCCAGTGAAGGTGAGGAAGCCTGTGCGTGACTGAGTGGCTCACCCAGTTCGAACAGTGATCCGGGCCGCCCCTGCACACGCCACCTCGATGTCGGATTTCCGCCAGCCCCCACCCCGCGCATCATCGATGCTGGACGTATGCGGAACGCCATGCACACGGACACCGAGCGCTGCGTACGTGCCGTCCAGTCCAAGGACGCACGATTCGACGGCTGGTTCTTCACGGCCGTCACGACGACCCGGATCTACTGCCGGCCCAGTTGCCCGGCGGTGCCGCCCAAGCCCGAGAACATGACCTTTCACCCGAGCGCGGCAGCCTGCCAGCAGGCCGGATTCCGGGCCTGCAAGCGATGCCGGCCCGACACCAGCCCCGGCTCACCCGAGTGGAACCAGCGCGCCGACCTCGTGGCCCGCGCGATGCGGCTGATCGGCGACGGGATCGTGGACCGCGAGGGCGTTCCCGGTCTCGCCGCCCGCCTCGGCTACAGCACCCGGCAGATCGAACGCCAGCTCCTCGCCGAACTGGGCGCGGGCCCCCTCGCCCTCGCCCGCGCGCAGCGCGCCCAGACCGCGCGGCTCCTCGTCGAGACGACCGCGCTGCCCATGGCGGAGATCGCCTTCGCGGCGGGCTTCTCCTCGATCCGCACCTTCAACGACACCGTCCGCGAGGTCTTCGCCCTCTCCCCGAGCGCACTCCGCGACCGCCTTCCGAAATCACGCACCGAGACGCACCCGAGCGGTACGAGCGCCGTGGGTGCAGGGGGTGCAGGGGGTGCAGGGGGTGCAGAGAGTGCGGCGAGGGCCGAGGGTGCGGTGAGCACAGCCACCGGCACCCCGGCCGCACTGAACCTCCGCCTCCCCTTCCGTGCCCCGCTCAACCCCGACAACCTCTTCGGCCACCTCGCCGCGACCGCCGTACCCGGCGTCGAGGAGTGGCGTGACGGCGCCTACCGCCGGACCCTGCGCCTCCCGTACGGACACGGCATCGCCGCCCTCACCCCGAAGCCCGACCACATCGCGTGCCGTCTCACCCTCAGCGACCTGCGCGATCTGCCCGTCGCCATCAGCCGCTGCCGCCGGATGCTCGATCTGGACGCCGATCCGGTCGCGGTCGACGAGCAGTTGCGCACGGATCCGGTGCTGGCGCCGCTCGTCGCGAAGGCCCCGGGGCGACGCGTCCCGCGTACGGTCGACGAGGCGGAGTTCGCCGTACGGGCGGTGCTCGGACAGCAGGTCTCGACGGCCGCCGCCCGTACCCACGCGGCCCGTCTCGTCATGGCGCACGGCGACCCCGTCCACGATCCGGAGGGCGGTCTCACCCACCTCTTCCCGACCCCGCAGGCCCTCGCGGCCCTCGACCCCGAGTCGTTGGCCATGCCGCGCACCCGGCGGACCACGTTCACCAACCTCGTCGCCCAACTCGCCGACGGCACACTCCACTTGGGTGTCGAGAGCGACTGGCCGGAGACCCGCGCCAGGCTCCTCGCCCTCCCCGGCTTCGGTCCGTGGACCGCCGACGTCATCGCGATGCGTGCCCTCGGCGACCCGGACGCGTTTCTCCCCACCGACCTCGGAATCCGGCGCGCCGCCCAGGAGTTGGGGATGCCGTCGACCCCGGCCGCGCTCACCGCGCGGGCGGCGGCGTGGCGGCCGTGGCGGGCGTACGCGGTCCAGTATCTGTGGGCGACGGACAGCCACCCGATCAACTTCCTCCCGGTTTAGGGACATAGAGACCACAAGAACGTTAGGAAGCAAAGTGAAACAGCACGCGGTCATCGACAGCCCGTACGGCCCCCTCACCCTCGTGGCCGAGGACGGAGTCCTCTGCGGCCTCTACATGGTCGACCAGCGCCACCGCCCGCCCGAGGAGAACTTCGGCGCCCGCGACGACACACCCTTCGGGGAGACGGTCGACCAGCTGAAGGCCTACTTCAAGGGCGAGTTGAAGGAGTTCACCCTCGAACTTCGGCTGCCCGGCACCGACTTCCAGCGCAGCGTATGGGCGCAGCTGTGCCGTATCCCGTACGGCGAGACCCGCTCGTACGGCGAACTCGCCGCCGCCCTCGGCAACCCGAAGGCGTCCCGTGCCGTGGGTCTGGCCAACGGCAAGAACCCGGTCGGGATCATCGTGCCCTGTCATCGGGTGGTCGGCGCCGACGGCAGCCTCACCGGGTACGGGGGCGGCATCGAGCGCAAGCAGCGACTGCTGGACTTCGAACGAGGGGCGGCGCTCTTCTAGTCCCCTCCCTCCCTGATTCCTCCAGTCCATCCCTGATCCCTCCCGTACCCGCCACCCCGCCTCCCTCACGAACTGCTCCCGTCACGCACCTTGTCGCCTGCCGCACTGCGGCGCATGATGTGAAGCGCTTTCTGTCGCGTTCCTGACATCAGTCTGGTGGGTGTGCCGACAGCGGCGCGCCCCCGAAGGGCGGTAGACGATGGTGTTCACCAGTCGACGGCGCGTACTGCAAGGGGCCGCCGCAGGCGTGGGTGCGGTGGCCCTTCCGGTGGGCGGATCGGCCTCGGCGGCGCAGGCCGAGGCCACTGAACGGCGGACTTTCAGCCTGAATCTCGACTGGCGGTTCATCAAGTCGAACGTCGTCGGTGCCGAACGGACCACCTTCGACGACTCGTCGTGGGCCGTGGTCAGCGCGCCGCACACCTACAACGACACGGACTCCTTCGACAACTGGATCGGCAGCTCCGGCGAGTCCTCGGTGGCCATGCAACCGACCTGGTACCGCAAGCGCTTTCAGTTACCGGCGGAGCAGGCGGGCCACAAGGTGATCCTCGAACTGGAGGGCATCCGGCAGGCGGCGACGGTCTACCTGAACGGAGTCCTGATCGGCAGCTACGAGGCCGGCGTCACGCCCTTCGGCTTCGACCTCACCGACAACGTCCTCTTCGGCGCCGACAATGTGCTCGCGATCTGCGCGGACAACACCAAGTGGCGGCCCGAAACCGCCACCGGGATGCCCTTCCAATGGGACACCCGCGACTTCAACCCCACCTTCGGCGGCCTCACCAGGAACGTCATCCTGCATGTCGTCCCGAAGACCCACTTCACCCTTCCGCTGTACAGCAAACTGGGCACCCTCGGGACCTACGTCTACCCGTCCGCCGTCAACGTCTCCGGCCACACCGCAACGATCAACGCGGAGGCGCAGATCAGCAACCAGGAGGACCGTTCCCGGACCCTGTCGGTGTCGGCCGAAGTCCTGGACGAACAGGGCACGTCGGTCGGCGCGCTGCCCACCTCGACGGTGACCCTGGCAGCCGGAACCAGCCATGTGGTCAAGGTGAGCAACCGGATCAGCAGGCTGAACTTCTGGTCACCGTCGTACCCCGCCCTCTACACCGTGCGGCTGACGCTCGCGGAGGGAACCACGGTCGTCGACACGTACACGGTGCGCACCGGCTTCCGGAAGGCCGAGTTCCGTGGCGGGGCGAGCACCGGCGGTGTCTACATCAACGACCGGCAGATCTTCCTCACCGGGTACGCGCAGCGCGCCACCAACGAATGGGCGGTGCTCGGCGACGCCGTACCCGAGTGGCTGCGCAACCACGACGGGCGGCTCATCCGGGAGAGCAACGCCAACCTGATCCGCTGGATGCACCTCGCCGCCCAGCCGGCCAACATCCGGATGACCGACCGGTACGGGCTGGTGTCGGTCCAGCCGGCCGGCGACAAGGAGGCCGATGTCACCGGTGTGCAGTGGGACCAGCGTCTCGCCGCCATGCGGGACGTGATGATCTACTTCCGCAACAGCCCGAGCATCCTGTTCTGGGAGTCGGGCAACAACTGGCTGACCGCCGACCACCAGCAGCAGATGCGCGCCCTGAAACAGACCTGGGACCCCAGCGGTATGCGCGCGATCGGCTCCCGGGCCACCTCCGACAACTCCGCCTACGGCGGCACGGCGGCCGTGGACCAGTGCGAGTACATCGGCACGATGCTCAACCGCCACTACAGCGACTACGCCCGCGACCGGATGCCGCTCATCGAGTCCGAGTTCACCCGCGACGAGGCCCCCCGCCGCGTCTGGGACACCGCCTCCCCACCCGACTTCGGCTATGTCACCGGCCCGGACGTCACCTACCACTGGACCTCCGAGGACTTCGCCGCCACCGTCGCCGCGAGCACCCGTTACGAGTTCTGGAGCCAGCGCATCCAGGGCCCGGGAAACAGCCGCTACTCCGGGGCGGCGGCCCTGACCTGGGCGGACTCCAACCAGCACGGCCGCCAGTACAACTGGGAGACCTGCCGCCTCTCCGGCCGGGTGGACGCGGTCCGCATCCCCAAGGAGACCTACTACACCCACCGCGTCATGCAGAGCCCGACCCCGGACCTGCACGTCGTCGGCCACTGGACCTACCCGTCCGGCACGGTGAAGACGGTGTACGTCATGGCGGCGGGCGTCGCCAGGGTGGAACTGCTGGTCAACGGCAGCCCGGTCGGCACGTCCACCTCCCCGCAGTACGACTTCCTGCACGCCTTCCCTGGCGTCGCGTGGCAGTCCGGCACTATCACCGCCGTCGGCTACGACGCCGGCGGCACCGAACTGACCCGCACCCAGAAGCAGACGACCGGCACACCGGTCGCCCTCCGCCTCACCGCCCACGTCTCACCCGACGGTCTGAAGGCCGACGGCACCGACGTGGCGATGATCGACGTCGAGGCGGTGGACTCGGCGGGCCGCCGCGTCCCGACCGACCAGGCCCGGGTGGACTTCACGCTCACCGGCCCGGCGAAACTCCTCGGCGGGCACAACGCGGGCGTCCCGCACAGCGTGTTCCAGTCCTACGTCGACACGGAAGCCGGCATCAACAGGATCTTCGTACGCATGACCCGCACCGCGGGCCCCGTCACCGTCCGCGCCACACGCGGCGGCCTGGCCACCGGCACGGTGACGGTCACATCCACGCCTGTCACGACGACGGGGGGACTGATGGAGCTCCCGCCGTCGTGAACTCCGGGGCGTCTAGGCAGCCCCGAACTCCCGCAGCTCGCGCAGCAGTCGGGGCAGGGCCGTGCCGATCGGCTCGCGTACGACCTCGTCGGCCCGGTCGTCGTACGGGGTCGGGTCGGCGTTGACGATGACGAGCCGGGCGCCGTGGTCGGCGGCGACGCCGGCGAGCCCGGCGGCAGGCTGGACCTGGAGGCTGGTCCCGACGGCGATGAACACGTGGCAGGCCTTGGTGATGGCGAGGGCGTCACCGAGGACGACCGGGTCGAGGCGCTGGCCGAACATCACCGTCGCCGACTTGAGGATCCCGCCGCACTCCAGGCACGGCGGGTCGTCCTCCCCGGCCTCGACCCGGGCGAGGGCGTCCTCCATGGGCCCGCGCACGGCACACTCGGTGCACACGAACTCCCGTGCGGTGCCGTGCAGTTCGAGCACCTTCCGGGCGGGCATGCCGGCGAGCTGATGCAACCCGTCCACGTTCTGCGTGATCACCCGCACCGGCACCCCGGCCCGCTCGAGCTCGGCCACGGCCAGGTGCGCGGCGTTGGGCTCGGCCCGAAGGGTCCGGTTCTGGCGCCGCATCTGCCAGGAACGGCGCCGGATCTCGGGATCGCCCATGTAGTAGTCGTAGGTGACGAGCTTCTCGGCCTCGGGATCGCGCCGCCACAGACCGTTGGGGCCGCGATAGTCGGGGATCCCGGAGTCGGTCGAGATGCCGGCGCCGCTGAGGACGGCGACGAGGAGCCTGGTCATGTGAGTGAGAGTAGGTCTCCGGGTCCCGGGCGGCGACTGGATATCCGCCGGAAGGCCGCCGCCGAGGCCGTTGCCACCGTACTCCTGTACGAACGCCCCTCCGGTGTTAATGTCCCCGCATGGCAGCCAAGGTCTCCGTCTCCCTCGACGCCGAACTCGTCGTCGAAGTCATGGTGCTCGCGGGCGTCGGCAGCCCCCAGGACGCCGTCGAACTCGTCGTGCGGGACTACATCGCGCGCGGCCACCGTACGGAGGCCCGGGTCGCCGAGCGCGACGACGCACGGCGGGCGGCGAACGACGTGCGGCCCCCGGACACGCAGGGCTGACACTCGGCCCGGGGAGACCTCAGCCCACCCGCTCGCCGTTCTCCAGCTCGACCGTTCCCGCGCCCTCCGCCAGCACATCGAGGGCGTGCAGGACCCGGCGGCCCAGGGAGCCCCTGAGGTACTCGGGGAGTTCCTCGCGCGCCACGAGCCGCCAGGACAGCAGCTCCTCCTCCTGCAGGGTGATCGACTTGAGCTCCTCCTCACCGAGGACGCCACCGTCGTACAGGTACGCCACCAGCGGCGGGTGGCCCGCGATGTGGACCCAGTCGACAGCCAGCAGACGGCCGATCTCCCGGTCGAGGCCGATCTCCTCAAGGGTCTCCCGGCGTGCGCCCTGGCGTGGGGTCTCCCCGTCGTCCGACTCGATCGTGCCGCCCGGAAGGGCCCAGCCCTCCCGGTAGTTGGGCTCGACGAGCAGCACCCGGCCCTCGGCGTCACGGAAGAGCGCGGCGGCGCCGGACAGGACCCGGGGCAGGCCGGCGATGTACGTGGCGAAGTCTTGAATGGTCACCCGGGAAGCGTAACCAGCGGAAGGACGGCAAAATGGGCCGTCGGGGGCGCGTCACACCTGCGGGTGTCCCAACCGCACCGTCCGCTCCGCCAGTTCACTGATCCGCACCCCGTCAAAACCGAACACCGCGCTGCGTACGGTGTCCTCCAGCGGGTCCTTCCACTGGCTCGGGATCGCCTCCGCGCCGCACAGCACGCCGGCCACCGAACCCGCGGTCGCGCCGTTCGAGTCGGTGTCCAGGCCGCCCCGCACGGTCAGCGCGATCGTGCGGGTGAAGTCGCCCTCCCCGTACAGGAGTCCGGCGGTGAGGACGGCGATGTTGGGAATGGTGTGGATCCAGCCGAGCCCGGCGGTCTCCTCGGCGACCGTGCCGAGCGTGTCCTCCCAGGGCAGCCGGGCCTCGTGCAGCGACATGACGCGGCGGACCGTACGGGCCAGACGGCTGCTCGCCGGGATCACCGTCAGCGCCGTCTCCAGGGCGCGGCGCACATCGGGTGCCGTGAAAGCCGCCGAGATCAGCGCCGCCGCGAACATCGCCCCGTAGACGCCGTTGCCGGTGTGGGAGAGGACGGCGTCCCGGCGGGCCAGATAGGCGGCGCGCTCCGGGGCGTCCGGACAGGTCCAGCCGTAGATGTCGGCGCGGATCAGGGCGCCGATCCACTCCTGGTACGGGTTGTCGTACGTGGCGGTCAGTGGTGGCTTGAGACCGGACGCGAGGTTGCGGTAGGCGGCGCGTTCCGCCGTGAACGTCTGGAGGAACGGCAGCCGCAGCAGCCACAGTTCGCCGACCTGCTCGGTGCTGAAGTCGAAACCGTGGGTCTCCAGCAGGTCCAGGCCGAGGATCGCGTAGTCGACGTCGTCGTCACGGCAACTGCCGTGGATCCGGCCGCGTACGCACTGGCGCCACTCGGGGCGCAGTTCGAAGCCGTCGTTCCCCTCATCCCCGTCCCTGGTCCTGTCCTGGCGGTCGGCCGGGGGCTCGGGCAGGTAGTCCGTGAGGGGCAGGGCGTCGGTGTGTCGCAGGTAGCGGTCGATGCGGTCGCGCGTCCAGTAGTCGCCCCGCTCGACCGGTTTGCCGAGCATGTTGCCCGCGATCCGGCCCAGCCAGCCCCCGAGAACGCGGTCGGTCTGTCCGGTGGCGGTGCCCGCAGCGGTCATGTCTCCGGTTTACCACCATCCGAGGCCGGTGGTACCGGCTGTGAGCGGCCGGGAGGGCATGACGGGGCGGGCCTCGTGCGGT
The DNA here is from genome assembly GCF_040644035.1 of Streptomyces sp. NPDC047042. Classification (NCBI taxonomy): domain Bacteria; kingdom Bacillati; phylum Actinomycetota; class Actinomycetes; order Kitasatosporales; family Streptomycetaceae; genus Streptomyces; species Streptomyces sp. NPDC047042. The sequence goes on from NZ_JBEYVP010000006.1 coordinate 275,815, forward strand.
TATGGTCGCAGGCGCGACTGCCCTGACGTGTACGGGGCCGAGAGCAAGGGGAGTACAGGGTGTCGGACGCTGCGGTGACGGCGACGGGAACAGGTGTGCGGGCGGCGCGGGTGCTCATCGCCGCCGACAAGTTCAAGGGATCGCTGACGGCCGTGGAGGTCGCCGAGCGGGTGACCGCCGGGCTGCGCAAGGCGGCCCCCGGCGTCGTGGTCGAGTCGCTTCCCGTGGCCGACGGCGGCGACGGGACGGTGGCCGCCGCGATCGCCGCCGGATTCGAACGGCGTGAGGTGCGGGTCGCGGGGCCGCTGGGGCACGAGGTGACGGCCGCGTTCGCGCTGCGCGGCGACACCGCCGTGGTGGAGATGGCGGAGGCGAGCGGACTGCAGCGGCTGCCCGCCGGCGTCTTCGCGCCGCTCACGGCATCGACGTACGGCTCCGGCGAGCTGCTGCGGGCCGCGCTGGACGCGGGCGCGCGCACGATCGTCTTCGGGGTCGGCGGCAGCGCCACCAACGACGGCGGCGCGGGCATGCTGTCCGCGCTCGGCGCGCGCTTCCTGGACGCCGACGGCGAGCCGGTGCCGCCCGGCGGCGGTGGGCTCGGCGGACTCGTCACGGCCGACCTGTCGGGCCTCGACACCCGCCTCGCGGACATCGACTTCGTGCTGGCCAGCGATGTGGACAACCCGCTGACCGGGCCGACGGGCGCGCCCGCGGTGTACGGCCCGCAGAAGGGCGCGTCCCCGGACGACGTGGCCGCCCTGGACGAGGCCCTCGCGCACTACGCCAAGATCCTGGAGACGGCGATCGGACCGAAGGCCGCCGCGTACGCCGCCGCGCCGGGCGCGGGCGCCGCAGGCGGCATCGGCTACGGCGCGCTGGTCCTCGGCGCCCGGTTCAGGCCCGGCATCGAGATCATGCTCGACGTCCTCGGCTTCGCGGCCGCCCTGGACCGCGCCACGCTGGTGATCACGGGCGAGGGCTCCCTCGACGAGCAGACCCTGCACGGCAAGGCCCCGGCCGGTGTCGCGGCGGCGGCCCGGGCCGAGGGCCGCGAGGTGGTCGCGGTGTGCGGGCGCCTCGCCCTGCGCCCGGAGGCCCTGGGCCGGGCGGGCATCCGCCGCGCGTACCCCCTCACGGAGATCGAGCCGGACGTCGCCAAGTGCATCGCCGACGCCGGGCCGATCCTGGAACGGGTCGCGGAGAACATCGGACGCGACTTCCTGGTCTGAGCGCCCGAGCACACCGAAGGTCGCTGGAGGATGCCGAAGGTCGCCGGGGCCGTCACCCGCTCCCCGCGAGCCGCGCCGTCTCCTCCGGCGCGCCGGCCGGTCCCGACAGCCGGTACGCGTCCAGGGCCAGCGTCATCTCGATCAGATCCCGTGGCCTCGCCAGGGACCTGGACGTCAGCTGTTCCAGCCGCCGCAGCCGGTTGAACACCGTGTTGCGGTGGCAGTACAGCCGCCCCGCCGCCCGTCCCGCCGACCCCTCGCAGGCCAGCCACACGTCCAGCGTCTCCAGCAGCACCTCCCGGTCGGCGGGCTCCAGCCCGGCCAGGGGGCCGAAGACGGCCGACACCAGGCGGTTCGCCAGTTCCGGCTGGCTCACCACCAGCGCCGTCGGCATCCGCTGATCCAGCCGTACGACCTCGCTCGCGTCCGGCGGGCAGGTCCGCAACGCCAGTTCGGCCAGCCGCCGGGCCCGCCCCAGCTCGGTCAGCCCCGGTACGACGGGACTGATCCCGCCGGCCCCCGAGCACCGCCCGCTCAGCGCCTGCGCCACCGCGTCCAGCCCCTGGTCGGGCCCCAGCAGCACCACGCCCACCTCCCGGTCGGCCCGCATCCGCCACACGAACCGGTACCCGGCGCCCCGTAACGGCCGGTGGAAGGCCTCCCGAGGATCCCGCCGCTCCGCCCGCAGCACCACCACCGCGTACGCGCCCCGCTCCGGCAGATCGAGCCCCGCCGCCGCCCTCGCGGCCAGCCCCGGCGACTCCTGGCCGTCGAGCAGGGCGTCCAGTAACGCCTGCAACTGCTCGTCCGTACGCCGCCGTAACTCCATCTCCGTCGCCCGGTACGCCTCGGACGCCACCGCCGCCTGCGCGTCGATCGCCGCCCACACCAGGGTCGCCGACCGCATCAGCACGCCGAGCCGCTCCGGTTCCTGGCCGGCCGCGCCCTCCAGCAGCGCGTCCCACACCAGATAGCCGGCGCTCCGGTACGCGTGCACCAGCAGCTCCAGCGGCAGGCCCTGCTGGGCGCGGCGCCGGCCCGCGTCCTCCGCGTACTCCAGGTCGCGGCGCGGTGAGCCCCGGGGCGCGGAGATCGTCCCGATGCCGATCCGCATCGCCTCCTCGGCCTCCCGCCAGTGCTGGTCGAGCGGGAGAACCTGGCCGTAGACGGGGGAGTGCTCCGACAGTTGCCGCACATGCTCGTCCACCAGCTCCGGCACTCGTTCCAGCAGTGCCGCACAGGACTCGGCGAGCACCTGCCAGTCATGACCCGTACGCCTTCTGCGCGGTCCCATGAGCGGAGGATGCCACCGTCCGCGCCCCTTCGGCAGGCCCCTGACACGCGGTGTTGTGCACGCGCACAACGGGCGGCGGACTCCTCTGGTCACCGGCCACGTTTCGGCGGGGTTTCGGCCGCGACCCGTGGACGGACGGCCGCACCGGTGCTGGGCTGAGCGCCACACCGGACGGGTGTGCGGGAGGGAGCGGTCGCCATGGGCGGTGGGACAAGGGGATCTCCGGGTGCCTCCTCGGACGGTCTCGCGGCTGGTTCCGCAGACGGTTCCGCGGGCGGTTTCGCGGGTGGGGTCGCGGGCGGGCCGCCGCGCCGGTCCACGGGCGGCGCCGATCTCGTCGTACGGGATCTGTCGGTCGGGTACGGGCCCGTGCGCGCCCTTCGGCAGGTGTCCCTCGAGGTTCCCGAGGCGGCCGTCGTGACGGTGCTGGGCGGCAACGGCGCCGGCAAGTCCACCCTGCTGCGGGCCATCAGCCGCACCCTCTCCTTCCAGGGCGGGGCCACGACCGGTGGCTCCGTCACCCTCGGCGGGCGACGGATCGACGCTCTCGCCGCCGACCGGGTGGTGGCCGCCGGAGTGTCCCAAGTCCCGGAGGGGCGGCGGGTGTTCGCCCGGATGACCGTCGCCGACAACCTGCGTGCCGGAGCCCTCGGCGCGCGCGGCGGACGCGCCGACCGGGCCGCCGCCCTGCGCCGCGTCCACGAACTGTTCCCCGTCCTCGCCGACCGCGCCCAGCAGCGCGCCGGACTGCTGTCGGGCGGCGAGCAGCAGATGCTGGCCGTCGCGCGTGCCCTGATGGCCGCCCCCAAGGTGCTGCTCCTCGACGAGCCGTCGCTGGGGCTCGCCCCCCTGATGGCCGCGCGCATCGCCGACACCGTGCGCGAGATCAACGCCCAGGGCACCTCGGTCCTGCTCGTCGAACAGAACGCCGCCCTGGCGCTACGGCTGGCCAGCCACGCCTATGTCCTGGAGGTCGGCGAGGTCACCCTCTCCGGCCCCTCCGCCGAACTCGCCGCCTCCGACGAGGTGCGGCGGCGCTATCTGGGCGTGGTGGACGAGGACGCGGCGGCGGACGTGCCCGGGTTGACGCAGTCCATGCCGACGTTGACCAGATGGGAGGGTTGATCCACCTTGACCGGACATGACGGACCGGCATCCACCATTGACGCGTCCACCGTACCCACCCTCCATGTTGACCACCTCACCGTCCGTTTCGCCGGCCTCCTCGCCCTCGACGACGTCACCTTCACGGTCCGCCCCGGCACCGTCCACGCCCTGATCGGCCCCAACGGCGCGGGCAAGTCCACCTGCTTCAACGTCCTGTCCGGGGTCTACCGGGCCACCTCGGGCAGCGTCCGCTTCGGCGAGCACGAGCTGACCGGAATGCCCCCGCACCGCGTCGCCGACCTCGGCGTGGCCCGCATCTTCCAGAACCTCGCCCTGCCGCCCCACGCCACCGTCGAGGACAGCCTGCTGCTCGGCCGGCACCGGCTCACCAGGACCGGCTTCGTCGCCGCCGGCCTCCGGCTGCCGTCGGCGGCGCGCGAGGAACGCCGGCACCGCGCGCGCGTGCGGGAGATCGCCGAGTTCGTCGGCCTGGAGGACCAGCTGCGACGCCCCGCCGGCTCCCTGCCCTACGGGCAGCAGAAGCTCGCGGAACTCGCCCGGGCCCTGTGCATGGAGCCACGGCTGCTGCTCCTCGACGAACCGGTGGCCGGCATGACCGCCGACGAACGGCGTCGCGTCGCGGCCGTCATCGCCGGGGTCCGCGACAGCCTCGGCATCTCGATCGTCCTGGTGGAGCACGACATGGGGGTGGTGATGAGACTCGCCGACACGGTCACGGTCCTGGACTTCGGCCGAATGATCGCGGACGGGGCCCCGGCGGACGTACAGAACGATCCCGAGGTCGTCCGGGCCTATCTCGGTGAGGAGGCCACCCCGTGAGCACCTTCGCCGAGCTTCTCCTCAACGGCATCTCCATGGGCAGCGTCTACGCCCTGATCGCCCTCGGCTTCGTCGTGATCTTCCGGGCCACCGAGGTCGTCAACTTCGCGCACGCCTCACTGCTGCTCGCCGGCGGTTATGTCACCGCTTCCCTCCACGACGACATCGGTTTCTGGCCGGCGCTGGGCGCGGGAATCGCCGGGGCGGCCCTGGTCGGCGCGGCCGTGGAGTTCCTGGTGATGCGCCGCGCCCGGGGCGGCGACCACAGCGTGCTGGCCATCGTCACCATCGGCGTCGACATCCTGCTGACCACCGAACTCACCCGCCGCCTCGGTACGGACGTCCTCGCCCTCGGCGACCCCTGGGGCGACGCCGTCCTCACCCTCGGCCCGATTTCGCTCGCGCACACCCGCATCGCCGCCTTCGTCGCCGCGGCCCTGCTCATCACCGCCTTCCTGCTCGCCTTCCGCCACACCAGCTGGGGTGTGGCGATGCGCGCGGCGGCCGAGAGCACGGAGACGGCCGCCCTCATGGGGGTCAGGCTGGGCCGGGTGTCGCTCGGCGCCTGGGCCGTCGCGGGCGGACTCGCGGCCGTCGCCGCCCTGTTCCTCACCGTCTTCCCGACCCCGGGCCTGGAACGGGCCACCTCCCTCGCCGCGCTCAAGGCGTTCCCGGCCGCGATCCTCGGCGGCCTCGACTCCACGACCGGCGCCCTCGTCGGCGGCCTGGTCGTGGGCGTCACCGAGTCCCTCGCCACCGGCTACCAGAGCGACCTGGCCTTCATGGGCCGCGGTCTCGGCGACCTCGCGCCCTACCTCGTCATGGTCGTGATCCTGCTCGTGCGGCCCTCCGGGCTCTTCGGCACGAAGGAGCTCGCCCGTGTCTGAAGCCCTCGCGGGGACGGCCGAACGCCGCCGCACGCTCCGACGGCCGCACGCGCGTACGTACGCGACAGCCGCGGGCGCCCTTCTGCTGCTCGCCCTTCCGTTCTACCTGGACCGGTTCTGGCTGCAGGCGGGCCTGTTCGCCATGGCCGCCGCGATCGGCGCCATCGGCATCAACCTCCTCACCGGCGCCACCGGTCAGCTCTCCATGGGCCACGCCTTCTTCCTCGCCGTCGGCGCCTACAGCTACTGCGTGTTCGCCGCGGACGGGGGCGACGGGCTGAGCGGGCTCGGACTGCCGACCTGGCTCGCGGCCGTCCTGGCCACGCTCGTCGCGGGCGTCGCGGGCGGTCTGTTCAGCCCCATCGCCGGACGCCTGCAAGGCCCCTACCTCGGCATCGCCACCATCGCCCTGATCTTCATAGGCCAGCACGTCCTGTTCAACGCCCGCGACCTGACCGGCGGCTTCAACGGCCGTGACGTACCGCCGCTGAACCTCTTCGGACTCACCTTCGACGACCGTGAACTCCTCGTCGCGAACGTGCCGTTCGGCTCCGCGGAGAAGCTCTGGTACGCCGGACTCGTCGTCCTCCTCGGCTGCGCCCTGTTCGCCCGGGGCGTTCTGCGCGGACGGCCCGGACGGGCCATGAACGCCATCCGCGACCACCGCATCGCCGCCGGGGTGATCGGCGTGCCCGTGGCCCGCTACCGGGCCGCCGTCTTCGTCCTGTCGTCGATGTACGCGGGGCTCGCCGGCGTGCTGCTCGCCCTCGTCTTCCAGCGGACCGTGCCCGACTACTTCGGCATCACGCTCTCGCTCGAGTACCTCGCCATGATCGTCATCGGCGGGCTCGGGTCGGTCTCCGGGGCGGTGGTGGGCGCGGTGTTCGTCTCGCTGCTGCCCCAGCTGCTGACCCGCTACAGCGACGCCCTGCCCCTGGTCTCGGCCCCGGGCACGGGCGGGATCGCACCGGGCGAGGCGTCCCGGTACCTGTACGGCGCCGCCGTCGTGGCGGTGGTGCTCTTCCTGCCGGGCGGGCTGGTCAGGGTGGCCGCCCGGCGCCGCGTCGAACGTAATCCAGGGGAGGAACGATGACCACGAGACACGCGGCCCGAGCTGCCGCGGGCGCGCTCGCCGTGCTGCTGGCGGTGGCCGGGTGCAGCTCCAAGGCCAAGGACGACGACGGGGGCGACAAGGGCGCGGCCTCGGCGGGCGGCGTCAAGACCGACGTGGGCGTCTCCGCCAAGACGATCACGCTCGGCGCGCTCACCGACATGACCGGCGTCTACGCGACACTCGGCAAGAGCGTCACCCAGGCCCAGCAGCTGTATGTGAAGCAGCTGAACGCCGCCGGAGGCGTCTGCGGCCGACAGGTGGAACTGACCGTCCGGGACCACGGCTACGACCCGCAGAAGGCCGTCTCCGGCTACACGGAGCTGGTCCCGAAGGTGCTGGGCTTCGCCCAGTTCATCGGTTCGCCGTTCGTCGCGGCGGTCAAGCAGCGCGTCGACGGCCAGGACAAGGTCCTCGTGCTGCCCCAGGCGTGGGCGGCCTCGCTGCTCGGCAGTCCGTACATACGCGTGATCGGGTCAACGTACGACATCGAGACGATCAATGCCGTCGACTTCTTGATCAATGAGAAGGGGATCAAGAAGGGCGACAAGATCGGTCATGTCTACTTCGAGGGGGACTACGGGGAGAGCGCCCTGGCCGGTGCCAAGTACATGGCGGAGAAGTCGGGGCTGACGGTCGTCGAGCAGAAGATCAAGCCGACCGACAACGACATGACCGCCCAGGTCGCGGCGCTGAAACAGGCCGGCGTCAAGGCGATCGTGATCAGCGCCGGTCCGCGTCAGGCGGCCTCGCTGGTCGGGGTGGCCGCCGCCGGCGGCTTCGGCGTCCCGATCATCGGCAACAACTCGGCCTTCGCCCCGCAGCTTCTGGCCACCCAGGCGGGCCCGGCCCTCTCCAAGAACTACTGGGTCGCCTCCCCGTCCCTGCCCATCGGGGCGGACACCCCACAGGCACAGAAGCTCGTGGCCGACTACCGGGCCGCCTACCCGAGCGACTCGCTCGACAACGGCGTGGTGGCCGGCTGGACGGCCGCCTCGGTCTTCGGCGAGGCTCTGAAGAAGGCCTGCGCGGACAAGGACCTCACGCGCGCGGGCGTGGACAAGGCCCTGTTGACGATCAACGCGTTCGACGCCGGCTTCGGCAGCCCGCAGGACTTCACCGACCCGGCGGCCCCCTCCTCCAAGGAGAGCGTCATCCTGCAGCCCGACAAGAGCGTGACGGGAGGCATGAAGGTCGTACGGGAGTCCGAGGCGTCGTCCGTCGCGGAGGGCTACTCGCCGGGCGCGTGACCCGGCACACCGTGTGCGCGACGCGGAGGGCCCCGAACCGTCCGGTTCGGGGCCCTCCGTACGGCTGCGTCACACCCGCGTCATCGCCACCGCTACGGAAGCTGCGCCGCCCGTGCCTCGCGGCGGTTGCCGCGGAAGTTGTTCACCCGGCGGGCCGTGGCGAACAGCGGGATCACCGCGCCCAGGACGAGCTGCAGGGCACAGCCGGTCTGGAGGAGGAGCTGGCCGCCGGGGGCGTCGAAGGCCCAGGCCGCTAGGAGGGCCATCCCGGAGACGATCCAGGAGACCATCGCGATCGCGAGCGGACCACGCGGCTTCGGGTACTCGACCCGGCTCACCATCAGCCAGGCGGTGCCCACGATGGCCAGGAGCGTGGCCACGAAGGGCAGCTCGAGGAGCACGATCGAGACGACCGTCAGGGCGCCGAAGGGACTCGGCATGCCCTGGAAGGTGCCGTCCTTCACCGTCACACAGGAGAATCTCGCGAGCCTCAGCACCACCGCGAGCAGGACGACGATCGCGCCGACCGCGGCCACCTTCTGGTACGCGTCGTCCGCGACCATGCCGTACACCAGCACGAAATACGCCGGCGCGAGACCGAAGCTGATCAGGTCGGAGAGGTTGTCCAGCTCGGCGCCCATGGGGGAGGAGCGCAGCTTGCGGGCGACCAGGCCGTCGAAGAGGTCGAAGACCGCCGCGCACAGCATCAGGATCACCGCGGACGCCGCCGAGTGACGGGCCATGCCCGACTCGTCACTGCCGGTGAGGTGCGGGATCAGGATGCCGGTGGTGGTGAAGTACACCGCCATGAACCCGCAGGTCGCGTTGCCGAGTGTGAGGGTGTCCGCTATTGAGAGGCGGAGAGAAAGAGGCATCTCCTCCTCGTCGTCGTCCACCTCGTCGGCCTCCGGCACCCACTGGGTCTCGGGATCAATCACGGTCAATGCGAGTCACCCCTGCCACCGTCTTCTGGCCGACCTCGACGGCCACCTCGACACCCTCGGGGAGGTAGATGTCGACGCGCGAGCCGAAACGGATCAGGCCGATCCGCTCGCCCTGCTCGACCTTCGTTCCCTGCGGCACGTACGGCACGATGCGGCGAGCGACCGCACCGGCGATCTGGATCATCTCGATGTCACCGAGCTCGGTGTCGAAGTGCCAGACAACTCTCTCGTTGTTCTCGCTCTCCTTGTTGAACGCCGGAACGAACCCGCCGGGGATGTGCTCGACGGACGTCACCGTGCCGGAGAGAGGCGCGCGGTTGACGTGTACGTTGAGCGGGCTCATGAAGATCGCGACGCGGGTACGCCCGTCCTTCCACGGCATGATGCTCTGCACCACTCCGTCGGCGGGCGAGATGACCCGGCCCTGGGTGATCTCGCGCTCGGGGTCGCGGAAGAACCACAGCATGCCCGCCGCCAGCGCGGTGGCGGGTACGGCCACGGCCTTGGCGGCGCCGGACTTGCGCGCGCGTACCAGGCTGAGGGCTGCGGTGGCGACGGTCGGGAGGAGCCACGGCGATGCTCCGCGCGCCAGGCGTACGCCTGCCAGGCTGTCGCGAGGTGCAGAGGTTTGGCTGTGGGGCATGGATGACCTTCGTAGCGGATGATGCCGCGCTGTATCAGGGGACGGCGGCTTTCCGGCGATCGTAGCGGCTCGCAGCCACAACTGGGTAAGCCAGGAAGCCGAGTCCACGGCTGAAGAGTGCTGACGGGGTGTGATCTTCTTCTCCAAGAAAACACCCCGAAACCGACAATCAGCCCTGGAATTTGTACTCTTCGAGCAACCTTCGCCCGATGATCATTTTCTGGATCTCGGCGGTACCTTCGCCGATCAGCAGCATCGGGGCCTCGCGGTAGAGGCGCTCGATCTCGTACTCCTTGGAGAAGCCGTAGCCGCCGTGGATCCGGAAGGCGTCTTCCACGACCTCCTTGCAGTACTCGGAGGCGAGATACTTCGCCATCCCTGCTTCGAGGTCGTTTCGCTCGCCGGAGTCCTTTTTGCGTGCCGCGTTCACCATCATGGCATGGGCGGCCTCGACCTTGGTAGCCATCTCGGCCAGCTTGAACTGGATCGCCTGGTGCTGGGCGATGGCCTTGCCGAAAGTGTGGCGTTGCTGGGCGTACTGGACACCCAGCTCGAACGCACGCTGAGCGACACCACAGCCACGTGCCGCCACATTGACGCGGCCCACCTCGACACCGTCCATCATTTGGTAAAAACCTCGGCCGGTGACGCCACCGAGTACCCGATTGGCCGGAATTCGCAGTCCGTCCATGATGAGTTCGGTGGTATCGACGCCCTTGTAACCCATCTTGTCGATCTTGCCCGGGATGGTGAGCCCGGGCCGGACCTCACCGAAGCCCGCCTCCTTCTCGACCAGGAAGGTGGTCATCGACTTGTGGGGCGCGGTCCCCTCCGGGTGTCCTTCGTCACTTCGCACGAGTACGGCGACCAGAGTGGACGTACCGCCGTTGGTCAGCCACATCTTCTGGCCGTTGAGGACGTACTCGTCACCGTCCTGGACCGCCTTGGAGGTGATGGCCGACACGTCCGAGCCGAGCCCCGGCTCCGACATCGAGAACGCGCCCCGGATGTCGCCCGCCGCCATCCTCGGCAGGAAGTGGTCCTTCTGCTCCTGCGTGCCGTGCTGCTTGAGCATGTACGCCACGATGAAGTGCGTGTTGATGATCCCGGAGACCGACATCCAGCCGCGCGCGATCTCCTCGACGCACAGCGCGTACGTCAGGAGCGACTCGCCGAGTCCGCCGTACTCCTCGGGGATCATCAGACCGAACAGGCCCAACTCCTTGAGACCGTCGACGATCTGCTGCGGGTACTCGTCGCGGTGCTCCAGCTCGGTCGCGACCGGGATGATCTCCTTGTCCACGAAGTCGCGGACGGTGGACAGGATCTCCTGCTGGACGTCGGTCAGACCGGCGGTCTGGGCGAGTCGCGCCATGGCTACTTCTCCTGCTCCTTGAGCTGGGGCCGGCCGGGCTGTTCGCCGCCGCGCTCCTTGATGTACGTCTCGGTCGGCACCATCACCTTGCGGCGGAACACGCAGACCAGCGTGCCGTCCTGCTTGTAGCCCTTGGTCTCCACGTAGACGATCCCGCGGTCGTTCTTCGAGCGGGAGGGCGTCTTGTCGAGGACCGTCGTCTCGCCGTAGATCGTGTCGCCGTGGAAGGTCGGCGCCACGTGCTTCAGCGATTCGATCTCCAGGTTCGCGATCGCCTTGCCCGACACGTCCGGCACGGACATGCCGAGGAGCAGGGAGTAGATGTAGTTCCCGACGACCACGTTCTTGCCGAAGTCGGTCGTGTTCTCCGCGTAGTTGACGTCCATGTGGAGCGGGTGGTGGTTCATCGTCAGGAGACAGAAGAGGTGGTCGTCGTACTCCGTGACCGTTTTTCCGGGCCAGTGCTTGTAGACCGCCCCGACCTCGAACTCCTCGTAGGTGCGTCCGAACTGCATGGCCGTCACGCCTCCGGGATCTCGAACTTGCTGGTGCGCTGCATACCGGCGGCGCGGCCCTTGCCCGAGATGACCAGGGCCATCTTGCGGCTGGCCTCGTCGATCATCTCGTCGCCGAGCATCGCGGAGCCCTTCTTGCCGCCGGCCTCGGACGTGCAGTAGTCGTACGCGTCCAGGATCAGCTCGGCGTGGTCGAAGTCCTCCTGCGACGGCGAGAAGATCTCGTTGGACGCCTCGACCTGGCCCGGGTGCAGCACCCACTTGCCGTCGAACCCGAGGGCGGCGGCGCGCTGCGCGACCTCGCGGTAGCCGTCGACGTTGCGGATCTGGAGGTAGGGGCCGTCGATCGCCTGGAGGTTGTTGGCGCGGGCGGCCATCAGGATCTTCATCAGGATGTAGTGGTAGGCGTCCGCCGGGTAACCGGGCGGCTGCTCACCCACCACCAGCGACTTCATGTTGATCGACGCCATGAAGTCGGCCGGGCCGAAGATGATCGTCTCGACGCGCGGGGAGGCCGTCGCGATCTCGTTGACGTTGTTGAGGCCCTGGGCGTTCTCGATCTGCGCCTCGATGCCGATCCTGCCGACCTCGAAGCCCATCGTCTTCTCGATCTGGGTGAGCAGCAGGTCCAGCGCCACGACCTGCTGCGCCGTCTGCACCTTCGGCAGCATGATGCAGTCGAGATTCGGCCCCGCGCCCTCGACCACCGTCACGACATCGCGGTACGTCCACTCCGTCGTCCAGTCGTTGACGCGTACGACCCTGGTCTTGCCCGTCCAGTCGCCCTCGTTGAGGAACTTGACGATGGTGTGCCGCGCCTCGGGCTTGGCGAGCGGGGCGCACGCGTCCTCGAGGTCCAGGAAGACCTGGTCGGCCGGCAGGCCCTGGGCCTTCTCCAGGAACCGGGGGTTGCTCCCGGGGACCGCGAGACAGGAACGCCGGGGGCGCAGACGGTTGACGGGCGTGGTCATGCGGGGACCTCCAGGGGGTCGAGCTTGTTCGCTTTCCGGATCTCGTCGACGATGCGGCCGATGATTCCGGTGATGTCGAAGTCCTTCGGGGTGAAAACCGCGGCCACACCCGCGGCCCTGAGCAGTTCGGCGTCGCCATTGGGGATGATCCCACCGGCGATGACAGGTATATCTGTGGCGCCCGCCACACGGAGCCGTTCGAGCACGTCAGGCACCAGCTGCGCGTGCGAGCCGGACAGGATGGACAGGCCGACGCCGTGCACGTCCTCGGCGATCGCCGCGTCCACGATCTGCTCCGGGGTGAGCCGGATGCCCTGGTAGACCACCTCGAAGCCGGCGTCACGGGCCCGCACCGCGATCTGCTCGGCGCCGTTGGAATGCCCGTCGAGACCCGGCTTGCCCACCAGGAAGCGCAGCTTGCCGACACCCATCTCGCGCGCGGTCACCTCCACCTTGCGGCGCACCAGCGCCAGCGCGGTGCCCTCCTCGGCGGTCACCGCGACCGGCGCGGACGAGACACCGGTCGGCGCCCGGAACTCCCCGAACACCTCGCGCAGGGCCCCGGCCCACTCGCCGGTCGTGACCCCGGCGCGGGCGCACTCCAGGGTGGCCTCCATGAGGTTGTCGGTGCCCTTCGCGGCCTCCTTCAGCCGCTCCAGCGCCTTGCACGGGCGCGGGTGGTTGAACGGCGGCTGGTACCGCGTGTCGCGCCAGCCCCGCAGCGCCGTGGCCACCCGTGCCTCGACGGCCGGGTCGACGGTCTGGATCGCCGCGTCTAGGTCGGCCGTGAGCGGGTTCGGCTCGGTCGACTCGAAGATGTTGACGCCGACGATCTTCTCCTGGCCGGACTCGATACGGGCCCGCCGCTCGGCGTGCGAGGCGACCAGGTTCGACTTCAGGTAGCCCGACTCGACGGCGGCCATCGCGCCGCCCATCTCCTGGATGCGGTCGATCTCGGCGAGGGACTCCTCGACCAGCTCGGCCACCTTCGCCTCGACGACGTGCGACCCGGCGAAGATGTCCTCGTACTCCAGCAGATCGCTCTCGTAGGCGAGCACCTGCTGCATCCGCAGCGACCACTGCTGGTCCCAGGGGCGGGGCAGCCCCAGGGCCTCGTTCCACGCCGGGAGCTGGACGGCACGCGCGCGTGCGTCCTTGGACAGGGTCACGGCCAGCATCTCGAGCACGATCCGCTGGATGTTGTTCTCCGGCTGCGCCTCGGTCAGCCCGAGGGAGTTGACCTGGACGCCGTAGCGGAAGCGCCGCTGCTTGGGGTTCTCGATGCCGTACCGCTCGCGCGTGACCTGGTCCCAGATCCGCCCGAACGCCCGCATCTTGCACATCTCCTCGATGAACCGGACACCCGCGTTCACGAAGAAGGAGATACGGGCGACGACGTCCCCGAACTTCTCGGCGGGCACCTGCCCCGAGTCGCGCACGGCGTCCAGCACGGCGATGGCCGTCGACATGGCGTACGCGATCTCCTGGACCGGGGTCGCCCCCGCCTCCTGGAGGTGGTAGCTGCAGATGTTGATCGGGTTCCACTTGGGGATGTGGTTGACCGTGTAGCAGATCATGTCGGTCGTCAGCCGGAGCGAGGGTCCCGGGGGGAACACATGCGTCCCCCGGGACAGGTACTCCTTGACGATGTCGTTCTGCGTCGTGCCCTGGAGCGTGGTGATGTCGACACCCTGCTCCTCGGCGACGACCTGGTAGAGCGCCAGCAGCCACATGGCGGTGGCGTTGATCGTCATCGAGGTGTTCATCTGGTCCAGGGGAATGTCCTGGAACAGCCGGCGCATGTCACCGAGGTGCGAGACGGGCACGCCGACCCGGCCGACCTCGCCGCGGGCGAGGATGTGGTCGGGGTCGTACCCGGTCTGCGTCGGCAGGTCGAAGGCCACCGACAGACCTGTCTGGCCCTTGGCGAGGTTGCGCCGGTACAGCTCGTTGGACGCCTCGGCCGTGGAGTGACCGGCGTACGTGCGCATCAGCCACGGCCGGTCTTTCTGGCGCTCAGTCATCGAAGGCCTCCGACTCTCAGACGTTCCGGAAGCGGTTGATGGCGTCGATGTGCTGGGCGCGCTTCTCGTGGTCGCGCACACCGAGGCCCTCCTCGGGGGCCAGGCACAGGACACCGACCTTGCCCTGGTGGAGGTTGCGGTGGACGTCGTAGGCGGCCTGCCCGGTCTCCTCCAGGGAGTACACCTTGGAGAGCGTCGGGTGGATCTTGCCCTTGGCGACCAGCCGGTTGGCCTCCCAGGCCTCGCGGTAGTTGGCGAAGTGCGAGCCGATGATGCGCTTGAGGGACATCCACAGGTAGCGGTTGTCGTACTCGTGGTTGAAGCCCGAGGTGGAGGCGCAGGTGACGATCGTGCCGCCCTTGCGGGTGACGTAGACGGACGCGCCGAAGGTCTCCCGGCCGGGGTGCTCGAAGACGATGTCGACGTCCTCGCCGCCGGTCAGCTCGCGGATGCGCTTGCCGAAGCGCTTCCACTCGCGTGGGTCCTGGTTGTGCTCGTCGGCCCAGAACTTGTAGCCCTCGGCGTTGCGGTCGATGATCGCCTCGGCGCCCATCGCCCGGCAGATGTCCGCCTTCTGCTCGCTGGAGACGACACAGATCGGGTTGGCGCCGCCGGCCAGCGCGAACTGCGTGGCGTAGCTGCCGAGGCCGCCGCTCGCCCCCCAGATGAGGACGTTGTCGCCCTGCTTCATCCCGGCGCCGTTGCGCGACACCAGCTGGCGGTACGCGGTGGAGTTGACCAGACCGGGTGCGGCGGCCTCCTCCCACGACAGGTGGTCCGGCTTGGGCATCAGCTGGTTGGACTTGACAAGTGCGATCTCTGCCAGCCCGCCGAAATTCGTCTCGAAGCCCCAGATGCGCTGCTCGGGGTCGAGCATCGTGTCGTTGTGCCCGTCGGAGGACTCGAGCTCCACCGACAGACAGTGCGCGACGACCTCGTCACCGGGCTTCCAGGAGTTGACGCCGGGGCCGGTGCGCAGGACGACGCCCGCGAGGTCGGAACCGATGACGTGGTACGGCAGGTCGTGGCGCTTGGTGAGCTCGCTGAGCTTTCCGTAGCGCTCCAGGAAGCCGAAGGTCGACAGCGGCTCGAAGATCGACGTCCAGACCGAGTTGTAGTTGACACTCGATGCCATGACGGCGACCAGGGCCTCGCCCGGGCCGAGTTCCGGCACCGGGACGTCGTCCAGGTGGATCGACTTGCGGGGGTCCTTGTCGCGGGTCTCGAGGCCCGCGAACATGTCCGTCTCGTCCTTGTGCACGGTGATCGCACGGTACGACTCGGGGAGCGGAAGTGCGGCGATGTCGGCCGGAGTCGACTCCGGCGACTGGATCGCGTCCAGGATGTCCTTAACGGTCACGGTGGTGCCTCCGGCGAATGGCGTCCGAGGGAAGACGCTGAGGGTTACGTCGGTGCTGCTGAGGGTTGGGTGAGAGGTGCCGTCGGTTCGGCGGGTGGTGCTTCCGGCAGCGCGTGGTGGCGCGGGAGGTTGCCTGTGACGCAGGCGTCCGGGCGCGCAGTCACGTGGATTGCGGGGACAGCCGACGTACGAATGGTCTCTGCACGCCGGCCGCCCGGACACCTTCAAGGTATGGCACCCCGTGTCAGGTGACAAGGCACTGGGTGCCAGAAACTGACCTCAAATGAAATCTTTACGTAACAAATGAGCGATGATCGATCAAATGCTACTGGTGAGTAGATCGGCGGACGCGAAGAGGCGGGCCGCAGTCACCGCGACCCGCCTCGTTCCTGCTGTCCGGCTACGCCCGTTCCTTCAGCGCCTGCTCGATGGTCCGCATGACCTCGTCGAGCGGCGCGTCGGTCCGCGCGACCGCGACCAGCACCTCCCCCTGCGAGGTCACCGAGGCCGGCACCGACCGGGGTGGGGTGTCGCGCCCGATGCCGATGCCCGTACCGAAGGTCTTCTGCACGATGCCGAAGGCGTGGTCGAGCTGTGCCTCCACGTCGCCCTGGCCGCCCGCCCGCAGCCAGCGCCGCAGGACGTGGTTGTGGGCGGTGACCACGGCCGACGCGGCGACCTCCGCCAGCAGCGGGTCGTCGTTCGCGTCGTCGTCGTGGGCGTGCTCGTCGAAGTGGCCCAGGAGATAGCGGGTGAAGAGGCGTTCGTAGCGGGCGACCGACGCGATCTCCGCTTCCCGCAGGGTGGGGACCTCGCGGGTCAGCTTGTAGCGGGCGACCGAGATCTCCGGCCGGGCCGCGTACATCCTCATGACTTCTTTGATGCCGCGGCACACGGTGTCGAGCGGATGTTCGTGCGCGGGTGCCGCGTTGAGCACCGCCTCGGCCCGGATCAATGTGTCGTCGTGGTCCGGGAAGATCGCCTCTTCCTTGGAACGGAAGTGCCGGAAGAAGGTACGGCGGGCCACGCCGGCCCGGGCCGCGATCTCGTCGACGGTGGTGCCCTCGTAGCCCTTGGCCGAGAACAGTTCCATTGCCGCGGCCGCCAGTTCGCGGCGCATCTTGAGCCGCTGGGCGGCGGCGCGGCTGCCCGCGGCGCTCTCCGGAGCGTCGGGCGTGGCGGGGGTTCGGGGGGACTTGGCGGCCTGGGACATAAAGCGAACGTACTGCATGTGCGCAGGGTGGCGCGCACGCCCTGGATCACCCCCGCCCCGGGTGGGCGGGGGTGCCGAGGCCGGGCCGAGCAGTCCGCCCCAGTCGTTCTCGTGTCCGAAGGCGCGTCCGAAGCCGCGTTCGGACCTCTCGGCGGACCTCTCGGCGGACGTGTCGCCGGACCTGTCGCGGGGCCCGTCAGCGCCGGGCATATTCGCGGAAGCCGCGGCCCGTCTTGCGGCCGAGGCAGCCCGCGGCCACCAGGTGCTCCAGGAGCGGCGCGGGCGCCAGGCCCGGGTCACGGAACTCGCGGTGCAGGACCTGCTCGATGGCCAGGGAGACGTCCAGCCCGACGACGTCCAGCAATTCGAACGGGCCCATCGGGTAGCCGCCGCCCAGCTTCATCGCCGCGTCAATGTCGTCAAGAGACGCATAGTGCTCCTGCACCATCTTGATCGCGTTGTTGAGATACGGGAAAAGCAATGCGTTGACGATGAATCCGGCTCGGTCACCACAGTCCACGGCATGCTTCTTGATCCTGACGCAGACCTCACGAACCGTTGAGTGGACATCGTCGGCCGTCAACACCGTACGGACGACCTCGACCAGCTTCATCGCCGGCGCCGGGTTGAAGAAGTGCATGCCGATCACGTCCTCGGGACGCGAGGTGGCACGGGCGCACGCGACGACGGGCAGCGAGGACGTGGTGGTCGCGAGCACCGCGCCCGGCTTGCAGACCTTGTCCAGCGTCGCGAACAGCTGCTGCTTGATCTCCAGGTCCTCGGCGACGGCCTCGACGGCCAGATCGACGTCCGCGAAGGCGTCGTACGAGCCCGCCGCGGTGATCCGGTCGAGCGTCTGCGCGGCGGCCTCGGCGGTGAGGCGGCCCTTGTCGACGGAGCGGGCCAGCGACTTGCCGATCCTGGCCTTGGCGACCTGCGCCTTCTCCTCGCTGCGGGCGGCGAGGACCACCTCGTACCCGGCCTTCGCGAAGACCTCGGCGATGCCCGACGCCATCGTGCCGGAACCGGCGACACCCACGGAGCGGACCGCGCGGCCGGGGGTCTCGGCAGCGCCCGCGAGCGGGGTCAGGGCGTCCGCCACGACCGTCGCGCTGCCGGGCGCCTCGTACGAGTAGAAGCCGCGCCCCGACTTCCTGCCGGTCAGGCCCGCCTCGCTGAGCTGCTTCAGGACGGGCGCCGGGGCGTGCAGCCGGTCGTTCGACTCGGCGTACATGGCCTCCAGGACCGTACGGGCCGTGTCGATGCCGATCAGGTCGAGCAGGGCGAGCGGGCCCATGGGCAGACCGCAGCCGAGCCGCATCGCCGCGTCGATGTCCTCGCGGGAGGCGTACTTCGCCTCGTACATCGCGGCGGCCTGGTTGAGGTAGCCGAACAGGAGTCCGTCGGCGACGAACCCGGGGCGGTCGCCGACCGCGACGGGCTCCTTGCCGAGCCCGACCGCCAGATCGGTGACCGCGGCGACGGCCTGCGGCGCGGTCAGCACCGACGAGACCACCTCGACCAGCTTCATCGCCGGGGCCGGGTTGAAGAAGTGCAGGCCCAGAACGCGTTCGGGACGCGCCGAGTCGGCGGCGAGACGGGTCACGGAGAGCGCGTTGGTGCCCGTCGCGAGGATCGTCTCGGGGCGCACGATCTCGTCCAGGGCGCGGAAGATCTGGTGCTTGATCTCGTACGACTCCGGCGCCACCTCGATGACCAGGTCGACGTCGGCCGCGTCGCGCAGGTCGGTGGAGACGCTGAAGCGGGCGAGGACGTCCGCGCGCTCCTGCTCGGTGAGCCGGCCGCGCACCACGGCACGGGCGGTCGACGTCTCCAGGGCGGTGACGGCCTTGGCGGCCGTGGCCTCGCTGATGTCGATGCCGACGACCTCGTGGCCGCCGCGGGTGAGGACCTCGGTGATACCGGTGCCCATCGTGCCGAGGCCGACCACGGCGACGGTCCTGAGCGAGGACGGAGAGGTGTGGGACAGGGGAGTGGCCATCGCGGGACTCCAGAAATGAGGGTGGTGACGACTGGGAGCACTGCGGGTGCGCCGAGGGGCGCACCGGGTGCGAGAAGGAGTGCGGGTGTTGCCGGGCTGCGAAAGCGCACACGCCCGAGGAGTTGGTGGATCCGACCGGCCCTGTCCCGAGCCGATGTCCTACTGCGGTACACGAGGTACCGAACCGACCAGCACTCACGACGGCTGCGTCACCAGGCCGTCGTAAGCAAACACGCGAGTGGGTAACTCGCTCGTCTGAGCTTAACCGGTGGGTAACGAGCGCGCCAGCCCCCGGTTTTGTGATGTGCGTCCCCGGATCCTGCCCCACGCGGTCCGCCCGCGCACCTAATCTCGGCATCATGGACGAAGAGTTGCGATCACTCACGGAGCGCTTACGGCGGGAGTCGGGGACGTCCGCCGCGTACGTACACCTCGTGGCGACCGACGACCTCGACGAACTGGCGGATGTCCTCACCGCACCCGGACAGCCGCTGTGGGCAAGGGAGTTGGCGGCCTTCCGGCTGGGACTCGCGGGGGACCGGCGGGCCTTCGAGGCCCTTGTCCTCCTCCTCAACCACCGTGAGCCGCAGCGCTGCGCCTCCGCCGCGTACGCCCTGGCCCGCCTCGGCGACCCGCGCACGGCCCGTGCGGCGGCCGCCCTCGCGACCAACGAACTGCGCGTCGCCTACGCCCTGCACCCGGTCAGGCTGCTGGGCCAGCTGCGCGCCCCCGAGTCCGTGCCCGCGCTGATCACCACCCTGGCCCGCCGCCTGAGACCGCACGACCCCCACCGAAGGGTGGCGCTCGCCTGCGTGGAGGCGCTGGGCACGCTGGGCGACCGGCGCGCGGCACCGGTCCTGAACGAGGCCCTCGCGCACCCGGCCCTCGCGGAGGCGGCGGTGCACGCGCTGGCGCGCATCCCGAAGCAGAGATGAACCGGGCGGAGGTGAAGCGGAAGGCCTGTCAGTCGAGCAGCTCCCGCACGTACCGAACCTCCGGTACGGCGACGCCGTCCACGTCGGACGGCTCCTCGGCGCCGTCGGCCGCGAACCCCGCCCGCTCGTAGAACCGCCGCGCGCGGTCGTTGCCCTCGAGCACCCACAGGAACATGCGCCGGTGTCCGGCGTCGGCGCACCTGCCTGCCGCCTCTCGCAGCAGCGCCCGTCCGACCCCGGCGCCGAACTGCGCGACGTCCACGTAGATCGCGTACAGCTCGGCGTCGTCGGTGCGGATCTCACCCTCCCGGTAGGGCCCGTGACAGGCCCAGCCGACGATCTCGCCGGCCCGCTCCGCGATCAGGTTGACGACCTCCGACCCGGCGCGCACGAAGAACGTACGCCGCCGCTCGGCGTCCTCGCTCACGCTGAGGGCGTCGAGGTACGGCTGGGGCATCAGGCCCTTGTAGGCGTGCTGCCAGCCTTGGATACGGATTTCGGAGACGCGCTCGCAGTCGTCGTAAACCATCTCGCGGACGAGGATCGGGTCGTTCATGGCGGCACCCTAGGCGTAGGGCGCGCGCGGTGGCCTCCGAATTGTTCAGCCGTGTTGTTCAGAGAAGTGTCAGCTGGACCGGCTCGGCCGGCTCGGCATCGGGTGCCAGGGTGTCGGTCTCGACGGGTGGCGGGATCCTGCGGGGCATCCCCGCGCGCGTGGGGCCGATCCCGTACTCCTGGGCCAGGTCGTGGACCTGGCGGGTGATCCGGCGCTGGTACCACTTGGGCGCGTAGGCGCCCTCCGCGTACAACCGCTCGTAGCGGCGCACAAGGTGCGGGTGGTGCTGCCCCAGCCAGGCCATGTACCACTCGCGGGCACCCGGGCGCAGATGCAGCACCAGCGGGGTCACGGAGGTTGCCCCGGAGGCCGCTATCGCCCGCACGGTGGCCCGCAGCCGGTCCGGGTGGTCGCTGAGGAAGGGGAGCACCGGGGCCATCAGCACCCCGCACCCGATGCCGTGCTCGCCCAGCGTCCGTACGACGTCCAGGCGCCGTTCCGGAGCGGGTGTGCCCGGTTCGACCGTGCGCCACAGGTCGGGGTCGGTGAAGCCCACGGAGACGGAGATCCCCACGTCGGTGACCTGGGAGGCCTGTACGAGGAGGTCGAGGTCGCGCAGGATCAGCGTGCCCTTCGTCAGGATCGAGAAGGGGTTCGCGTGGTCGCGCAGGGCGGTGAGGATGCCCGGCATCAGCCGGTAGCGGCCCTCGGCGCGCTGGTAGCAGTCGACGTTGGTGCCCATCGCGATGTGCTCGCCGAGCCAGCGCCGCGAGCCGAGCTGGCGGCGCAGCAGCTCGGGCGCGTTCACCTTGACGACGATCTGCGAGTCGAAGCCGAGACCGGTGTCGAGGTCCAGATAGCTGTGCGTCTTGCGCGCGAAACAGTAGACGCACGCGTGCGTGCAGCCCCGGTAGGGGTTCACCGTCCACTCGAACGGCATCCGGGAGGCCCCCGGCACGCGGTTGATGATCGAACGGGCCCGGATCTCGTGAAAGGTGATTCCTCTGAACTCGGGCGAGTCGAAGGTACGGGTGGTCACCGCGTCCGCGCCGAACAGCGCGGCGTCGGCCGGGCCGGAGCCGGAGCCCGACTCCACTGTGAGGTTCTCCCAGCGCATGACACCTCCTCGGTTGGTACTCACCAGAGAATAGAACACATGTTCCCTTGATCGTGCGATCGTATGTTCGAGTCTTGTGAAGCTCGTCGACAGTCCTCACCCCGATTTGGGCGGCCGGGCGGCGGGGTGGTTGGGTGAGCCCCAACCCCCGAAGAACCAGCTGCTGGAGGAACGCAATGGCGCAGGTCGAGGCCACCACGGAGCGCATCGTCGCGGCGGACGCGGAGACGGTGTTCGACGCCCTCGCCGAATACAGCGGCACGCGCGCGAAGGTGATGCCCGAGCAGTTCAGCGAGTACGAGGTGCGCGAGGGCGGCGACGGCGAGGGCACCCTCGTCCACTGGAAGCTCCAGGCCACCAGCAAGCGCGTCCGCGACTGCCTCCTCGAGGTCACCGAGCCCACCGACGGCGAGCTCGTCGAGAAGGACCGCAACTCCTCGATGGTCACCACCTGGCGTGTCACCCCCGCCGGTGAGGGCAAGTCGCGGGTCGTCGTGACCACCGTCTGGGACGGCGCCGGCGGCATCGGCGGCTTCTTCGAGCGGACCTTCGCCCCCAAGGGCCTCGCCCGCATCTACGACGCCCTCCTCGACAAGCTCGCCACCGAGCTGGAGAAGTAGAGCTGGAGTAAGGGACAGCCTCCCGAGGGGCGTTGGCCTGCGGCGTCGCGCCCCTCACCGGTTCGAGTGGATCTCTCTCCCGCACACCGGAACGCCGTAACTCGTCGCGCTTGCTCACAGTTGTCGCCCAAAGCGGGAATTGTGCGGTGGGTGCGGCGAGGGGAGCGGTACATGGGCGGGATCACTCTGGTGCAGGCCGAACCGGCGACCGAGCTCCCGCCACCCCCGCCGGAACCGGCGCAACTCGGCCCGCGCCAGGTGCGGTTGGTGTTCTTCGGGCTGGTGCTCGCCCTGCTGCTCGCCGCCCTGGAGCAGATGATCGTCGCCACCGCGCTCCCGAAGATCGTCGGTGAACTGCACGGCCTGGACAAGATGTCCTGGGCGATCACCGCCTATCTGCTCACGGCCACCGTCGGTCTGCCGATCTACGGCAAACTCGGTGATCTCCTCGGCCGCAAAGGCGTGTTCCAGTTCGCCATCGTCGTCTTCGTCATCGGCTCGGCACTGGCCGGCCGGTCGCGGACCATGGACCAGCTCATCGCCTTCCGCGCCCTCCAGGGCGTCGGCGCGGGCGGGTTGATGATCGGCGTGCAGGCGATCATCGCGGACATCGTGCCCCCGCGCGAACGCGGGCGCTTCATGGGCCTGATCGGCGCCTCGTTCGGCCTCGCCTCGGTCGCCGGGCCCCTGCTGGGCGGCTACTTCACCGACCACCTCTCCTGGCGGTGGTGCTTCTGGTTCAACGTGCCGTTCGGTCTGCTGACCCTGGCCGTCGTCACCGCCGTACTGAAGCTGCCGAAGCCCGCCGTCAGGGCCCGGCTCGACCTCCTCGGGGCGCTGCTGCTCGCCGTCGTCTCGACCTGCCTGGTCCTGCTGACCAGTTGGGGCGGCACCCAGTACGCGTGGGACTCGCGCGAGATCCTCGGACTCGGCGCCGGAGCGGCCATCGCCGGTGTGCTCTTCGTGGTCGCCGAGCACTTCGCGCCCGAACCCCTCATCCCCCTGCGGCTGTTCAGGGACTCCGTCTTCAACGTCAGCGCTCTGGTGGGCCTGGTGATCGGAGTGGCGCTGTTCGGGGCCGCCAGCTATCTGCCGACCTTCCTCCAGATGGTCGACGGTGCCACCGCCACCGAGTCAGGTCTGCTGATGGTGCCTATGATGGCCGGCATCGTCGGCGCGTCGATCGTCTCCGGGCAGCTCATCAGCCACACCGGCCGCTACAAGTTCTGGCCGGTCCTCGGCAGCGCCGTGGCCGCGCTCGGCATGTGGCTGCTGTCGCGCCTCGAAGCGGACACGCCCCGGCTGCACTACAGCCTCTGGATGGCCGTACTCGGCGCCGGCATCGGCATGGTGATGCCCGTCCTGGTCCTCGCCGTGCAGAACTCCGCGCGCCCCGCCGACCTCGGCACCGCGACCAGCGCCAACAACTACTTCCGGCAGATCGGCGGCAGCGTCGGCGCCGCGATCTTCGGCACCCTCTTCGCCAACCGGCTCGCCGAGTCCCTGCGCGACAGGCTCCCCACGCGCGCGGGTGCCCGGCTGCCCGACCCCGAGTCGATCACCCCGCAGCTCGTCCACACGCTGCCCCCGGCGCTGCGCGACGGCTACATCAGGGCGTACGCCGACGCCATGCCGCGCATCTTCCTGTACCTGGTGCCGGTGCTCGTCCTCGGCCTGCTCGTCGCCTGCTTCCTCGAGGAGAAACCGCTGGTGTCCCACCAGACCGCCCCCGCCGACCTCGACTCCCCGGTCCCCTCGGCCGGCCCGGCGATGGCGCAGGCCCGGGCCCCGTACACCGCCGGAATCCCGGTGTGCGGCACGGTGCAGCACCCGGACGGGACCGTCGTACCGCGTGCCGCGCTCACCCTCATCGACGTCACGGGAGTACAGATCGGGCGCGGTGCGAGCGCCGAGGACGGGCGGTACGCGCTGTCCACGCCCGGCTCGGGCGCGTACGTCCTGATCGCCGCGGCGGGCGGCCACCAGCCGCAGGCGGTCTCCGTGACCGTGGGCGAGCGGCCCGTCGAACTGGACCTCGTCCTCGGCGCCGCGGGGCATCTGACGGGCCGGGTACGGACCGTGGACGGCTCTCCGGTGGCGGACGCCACCGTCACCCTCACCAATGTGCACGGCGAGGTCGTCGCGACCACCCGCAGCGGACCCGAGGGCGGCTACGCCATCACCGAACTGGTGGCCGGCGAGTACACGCTCGCCGTCGGCGCTCCCGCGTTCCGCCCGGCCGCGCTCCCCGTCACCGTGAAGCCGTCCCGGGAGACCCGCCAGGACGTCGAACTCGCGGGCGGCGCCGTCCTGAAGGGCACCGTGCGGACGGTCGACGGACGGCCCGTCGAGGACGCGCGCGTGACACTGCTCGACCTGGCGGGCAACGTGATGAACACGCTCACCACCGCCGCCGACGGAACCTTCCGGTTCGTCGACCTGCCCTCCGGTGAGTACACGGTCATCGCGACCGGTTACCCGCCGGTCGCCACCGTGCTCCGGGTGGGCGGCGGGGGGTTGACGGAACGCGACCTCCAACTCGGGTACGACGACTGAGCCGCAGGTCGGGGCCTCCGCGCCGACCGGCCGACCGGTCCTTCCGGTCGCTCCGGCGCACGGGGCGTGCGTACGCGCGCCGGAGCGGATCGGCCAAGACCAATTACCGGAATGCCACACATCGCGACGGACCGGCGCCGTACGGTGGTGGCGACGGCACAGATCTTGCGGAGCCGTGGGAAGAAGGGGCCTGCGCCATGGACCGTGGCACCGAGACGGGCGCATCTCCCAGCCGCGGAGCTGGGGAGAACGCGTCGGCGGAGCACGCCGCGGCGGGCCGTATCCCGCTGGCCGTGGTGGTCGTCGACCGTGAGGGCCTGGTCTCGCACTGGAGCCGGGGCGCGCGCCGTCTGTTCGGCGCCTCCAAGGAGGAGGCGCTCGGCCGGCCCGCCGTCGACCTGCTGCCCGTCTCCGGTGCCTTCCCCGACACCGACGACCAGGACACCACGCCGTACGGGGCCTACGGGTCCTACGGCTCGTACGCGGCCCATGACGGTCTCGGCCCCGACCTGGAGTCCTCGCTCGACGGGCAGCTCGCCTACCGTGCCGCCGGACGCGCCCGGCTGACGGTGCCCGGGCGCGACGGCGACCGCGTCGACGTGCTGTGGTGGGCCTACCCCCTGGTGGGCCCCGGCCTTGAGCGCCTCCTCGTGCTGGCCGCCGACACCGACGTACTGCGCCAGGAGGACGACGGGATCGCCGTCGAGCGCATCGCGCCCGGATTCGCCCTGCACACGGACTTTCCCGGCGCCGACGAACTCGCCCGCAGGCTCCCCGAGATCCTGCCCAGCATGAGCGTCGGGGAGAGCGCCCGTATCGTCGCCCAGATCCTCGAACTGGGTTATCCCGTCCTGGAGTTCAGCCAGAACGACCTGGTGCCGGTGACCCCCGACTGGGGCGTGCCCCGGCGCGCGGAGCGCAAGGCCCGCCGGGAGCGGGCGGCGCGGGCGGTGGCGGCCGGCGAACCCCTGCCCGAGGACCTCCAGGACGACGTCGAGGACCTCGAATACGCGGCCGTGCGCGAGCGGCTGGAGTTCCTCAACGAGGTCAGCGGACGCATCGGGACCTCGCTCGACCTGTCCCGCACGATCATCGAGGTCAGCAAGGCCGTCGTACCCCGCTTCACGGACGTGGCCGGCACCTATCTGCGCGAACAGGTCGTCGCCGGGGAGGGGTTCCCCGACGGTGTGCCCGACACGACGACCATGTGGCACCGGGTCGCCCTCGAGCACACCGACGAACCCGGTCGCTGGGACGACGTCGTACCGGTCGGCGAGGCCATGCCGTTCCCGGCGCACACCCCGTTCTTCCAGTGCATGACCAGCGGTCAGCCCGTGCTCGTGCCGCGCATCAGCGAGCAGATGGGGCACATGATCGCCTCGCAGTTCGAGAAGCGTGACATCCGGCCGCTGATCACGGGCCGCTCCATGCTGGTCGTCCCGCTGAAGGCACGCAACGTCGTCCTCGGCTTCATGATCCTGCTGCGCCA
Source organism: Streptomyces sp. NPDC047042 (assembly GCF_040644035.1). Taxonomy (NCBI): domain Bacteria; kingdom Bacillati; phylum Actinomycetota; class Actinomycetes; order Kitasatosporales; family Streptomycetaceae; genus Streptomyces; species Streptomyces sp. NPDC047042. The sequence goes on from NZ_JBEYVP010000006.1 coordinate 301,853, forward strand.
CCCGGAGCGCGTCGAGTTCAACGACATGGACCGGGTCACCGGCGCCGAACTCGCCGCCCGCGCGGGGCTCGTGCTCGACAACGCGCGCATGTACACCTACCAGGAGAGCGTCGCCGAGACCCTCCAGGACAGCATGCTGCCGCAGATCCCGCCGCGCATGGCGGGCTGCGACATCGCCACCCGCTATCTGCCCGGCACGCTGCTCGGCCGCGTCGGCGGGGACTGGTTCGACTCGGTGAAACTGCCCGGCGCCCGCACCGCCCTCGTCGTCGGCGACGTCATGGGGCACGGCCTCAACTCGGCCGCGATGATGGGCCAGTTGCGTACGGCCGTCCAGACCATGGCCGCCCTCGACCTGCCGCCCGCCCAGCTTCTGCGCAACCTCGACGACCTCGCCCAGCGACTCGGCGACACCTATCTCGCGACCTGCCTCTACGCCGTCTACGACCCGATCGCGAGCGAACTGCACATCGCCAACGCGGGCCACATCCCGCCCGTGTTGGTCCGCGCGGAGGACGGCCGGAGCGAGCTGCTCGACCTGCCCACCGGGGCACCCATCGGCGTCGGCGGAGTGCCCTTCGAGGCGGTACGCGTGCGCGTGGAGCCCGGCGACCGGCTCGTGATGTGCACCGACGGCCTGGTCGAGGTGCGCGGTGAGGACATCTGGGTGGGCCTGGCGACGCTCTGCGAGTCCGCCGCCCACCCGGCCGCCTCCATGGACGACGCGTGCGACACGATCATCCGCGCCCTCAACACACGTGGGGGCCGCAAGGACGACGTGGCGCTGCTGATGGCCCGCCTCAACGGCATCGAACCGGACGACGTCGCCGAATGGCGGCTCGCCCTCGACCCGGCCGAGGTGGGCCGGGCCCGTGCCGTGGTCCGTGAACAGCTCCACGAGTGGGGTCTGGCGCGGCTGGTGGACAGCGCCGTGCTGCTGGTCGACGAACTCGTCACCAACGCCGTACGGCACTCGCACGGGCGTCCGGTCGAGCTGCGGCTGGTGCGCGGCGAGACGCTGCTGTGCGAGGTGGACGACGACGACCACACCCTGCCCACCCTGCTCGACGCCGAGCCCATGGCCGAGTCCGGCCGCGGGCTGCGGGTGGTGAGCACGCTGGCCAGGGAGTGGGGCACCAGCCGTACGGGCGCGGGCAAGACCGTCTGGTTCGAGCTCACGCTCCCACGCAGACGCTGACGTTCCGGCCACGACGGCCGGTGGCGCCGCGCCCGTCGCGGTCGGCGCCCTGTGCTTGGATTGATGTTGCCGCGGGGCCGGGGAGGCGTGTGAGGCGCACACCGGCGTACACCTCTCGAACGCGCCGTGAAGGTATGCGCGGCGCGCTTGTCGGTGCAACCGGGGCGCGGTAGACCGAACTGGCCCGTCACCTCGGACGGGCAGCCGTCGCACCCTGGGGAGTTGGGTATGAGCGTGACGAGTCGATACCGGGAGGCCTGGGAGGGCTTCTGGCGCGAGGCCCCCGATGGGCAGGGCGCCGTCTTCTGGGACTCGGAGCCGATGCTGACGGCCGGCCTTCACCTCGCCGTGTACGAACCGCACCTCGCGGACTTCGAGTTGCCCCTGCTGGACCTCGGCTGCGGCAACGGCACCCAGACCCGCTTCCTCACCGACCGGTTCACCCGGGTTGTCGGCGCCGACCTCTCGCCCGCGGCACTCGAGCGTGCCCGGCGTGCCGACCCGGAGGGCGCGGCCGAGTACGAACTGCTCGACTGCGCCGAGAAGTCCGAGGTCGACGCACTGCACGCCAAGCTCGGCGACACCAATGTGTACATGCGCGGGGTGCTCCACCAGTGCGACGCCGACGACCGGCAGACCCTCGTCGACGGCGTCGCCACGCTCATCGGGCGGAGCGGCCGGGCCTTCCTGGTCGAACTGTCGCAGGACGCGCGCCCCATCCTGATGGGCCTCGCCCAGAGCGCCGAGGGCCCGCCGCCGAAACTGCGCCCGATCCTCGAGCACGGCATCGCACCCGGCGAGGTGGCGGACTCAGCGGTGCCCGTGTACCTGGGCGCGGCGGGCCTGGAGATCCTCGGCAGCGGCGAACTCCCGCTCACCACGACGGAGTACACGGCGGAAGGCACCCGCATCGTGCTGCCCTCGAAATGGGTCGTCGTGGCGCAACAGCGCTGAGCGCCACGGCGGCCGGGGACGCGACGCCGGTGGCCGCCGTGACCAACTCGAAATGTGGAGAACTGGTGCAGGATTGACGGGAGTCGCCCTACGTGGCGAGAATGCGGATCACTTCGCTGTGCCTGGAGCGAGTGAAGTGACACGAGTGAACTGGTCGCGCGCACTTCGCGTGTTCGCCCGCGCCGGTCCCCCGCATTCGACACACCTCCCACACATTTCGAACCACAGAGGCTTATTTTGTCGCGTTCGCACCAGCCCAGAACCCTGACTGTCCTCGCCGCGACCGCGTTCGCCGCCGCCGCCCTCCCCGTCCTCGGGGCGGGCACGGCGAGCGCGACCACGGGCGCCTGCCAGTCCGCCACCGTCCAGTACCGCATCGCCGGCGGCGACTGGACCTCGCAGGGCGGGTTCCACGCCTGGGCCAGCGCCCCCGGCGCCGTCGAGGTGCGGCTGGCCCCCGGCCAGAACGTCGGGGAGGGCTGCAAGTACCCCGTCTCCCTGGCCGAGTACACGACCGAGGGCCCGGACTGGAACACCTCCGGTTTCCAGACCCTGGTCGACAAGGACACCGTCTACCTCACCTCCGCCGACGTGGCCGACGCCGGTGGCGCCGAGCGCGACTGGCAGAAGCTGAGCGTCAAGTCCCCCGACTGCTACGGGCAGATCGACCTCTACGGCGACGACATCACGTACGACGGCCAGACCGGGGAGGGCCACGGCCCCGCCCCCTACAAGCCCGGCAACGTGGTCACCCCGTACCACCTCATAGCGGCCTGGAACGGCGGCGACAAGGCGTGCGAGACCGGCGCGTCCGAGCCGCCCGCCCCCACCCCGTCGGAGCCGGCGCCGAGCACCCCGGCCACGCCGACCACGCCCGCGACTCCCACCACCCCCGCGGGCAGCGAGCCGCCCGCCGGTGAGTCGACCCCGCCGAGCACCCCGCCGACCACCCCCGAGACCTCCACCACCCCGCCCACGACCCCGGACGTGCCCCCGGCGGAGTCGACGCCGCCCAGCACGCCTCCCACCGCCCCGGAGCCCACGCCCAGCGAGAGCACCCCGCCGCTGGCCGAGACCGGCGCCGGCGCGCCCGTCGGGACGATCGCCGGTGCGGCGGCCGTGGTCGTCGCCCTCGGCGCCGGAGCCCTCTTCCTGGCCCGCCGCGCCCGCCGCTCCTGACCAGCAGCCCGCGGAACGCGGTCGCCGCGTAGCGCGACAGCCTCTCCGACAGCCCCGTCTCCGCAGGGAGGCGGGGCTGTCGCCGCTCACGCGGCGGGCGAGCGTGAGGCGGTGCTTCCTGGCCGGGACCCGGCCCGGCGCGTAACGTTCGGACAGCGAGCCGCTGACCTGCGACGGGACTGTCTCACCATGAAGATCCTCATCAGCGCCGACATGGAGGGCGCCACCGGCGTCACCTGGCCGGCCGATGTACTGCCGGGCACCCCGCAGTGGGAGCGCTGCCGTTCGATGTTCACCTCGGACGTCAACGCCGCCGTACTCGGCTTCTTCGACGGCGGCGCCGACGAGGTGCTGGTCAACGAGGCCCACTGGACCATGCGCAACCTGCTCCTCGAACGGCTGGACGAGCGGGTGGAGATGCTCACCGGGCGCCACAAGTCGCTGTCCATGGTCGAGGGCGTGCAGCACGGCGACATCGACGGGATCGCCTTCGTCGGCTACCACGCGGGCGCCGGCATGGAGGGCGTCCTCGCCCACACCTACCTCGCCAACTCCATCACCGGCGTGTGGGTGAACGACGTACGGGCCAGCGAAGGCCTCCTCAACTCCCATGTGGTCGCCGAGTACGGGGTCCCCGTCGTGCTCGTCACCGGTGACGACCTCGCCTGCGAGGACGCGCTCGGATACGCGCCCGAGGCGCTGAAGGTCGCCGTCAAGGACCATGTCTCCCGGTACGCGGCCGTGTGCCGGACACCCGCCAGGACCGCCGCCGACATCCGGGCCGCCGCGAAGGAGGCCGCCGCGCTCGCCGTACGGCACGAGCCCGTGGCCGGCGGGCCGTTCACCGTCGCCCTGGAGTTCGACGCCGAGCATCTCGCCATGGCCGCCACCGTCGTGCCCGGTGTCGAGCGGATCGGGGAACGGAAGGTGGCGTACACCAACGGCACAATGTACGAGGGCATTCGTACCTTCAAGGCGGTCACGACGATCGTCTCGGCCGCGGTGGAGGAGCAGTATGGCTGAGCAGCAGGCGCTCGACGAGGTGGTGTCGTTCACCTCCGACCTCATCCGGATCGACACCACCAACAACGGCGGCGGCGACTGTCAGGAGCGGCCCGCCGCCGAGTACGCCGCCGCGCTTCTCGCCGAGACCGGCCTCGAACCCACGCTCCTCGAACGGACCAAGGGCCGCACCAACGTCGTCGCCCGGATCGAGGGCACCGACCCGTCCGCCGACGCGCTGCTCCTGCACGGGCATCTCGACGTCGTGCCCGCCCGCGCCGACGACTGGCGGGTGCACCCCTTCTCCGGGGAGATCCGCGACGGTGTCGTCTGGGGGCGGGGCGCCGTCGACATGAAGAACATGGACGCGATGATCCTCGCCGTCGTCCGCGACTGGGCCCGCCAGGGCGTGCGGCCCCGACGGGACATCGTCGTCGCGTTCACCGCCGACGAGGAGGACAGCGCCCGGGACGGCTCCGAGTTCCTGGCCGCCGAACACCCCGGCCTGTTCGAGGGATGCACCGAAGGCATCGGCGAGTCCGGGGCGTTCACCTTCCACGACGGCACCGGCCGGCACCTGTACCCCGTCGCAGCGGGCGAACGCGGCACCGCCTGGCTCAAGTTGACCGCCAGAGGACGCGCCGGACACGGCTCCAAGGTCAACCACAGCAACGCCGTCACCCACCTCGCCGCCGCCGTCGCCCGCATCGGCGCGTACGAGTGGCCGCTGCGCCTCACCCCGACCGTCGAGGCCGCTCTCACCCAACTCGCCGCCCTGTACGGCCTCGTACCGGACCTGGACGATGTCGACGGGCTCCTCACCAAGCTCGGGCCCGCCGCCCGGCTCGTCGAGGCGACCGTCCGCAACAGCGCCAACCCGACCATGCTGAACGCCGGTTACAAGGTCAACGTGATCCCCGGCGAGGCCGTCGCCCACGTCGACGGGCGCTTCCTGCACGGCTGCGAGGACGAGTTCCGCACGACCCTCGACGAACTCACCGGCCCCGACGTCACCTGGGAGTTCCACCATCGCTCGGTGGCCCTGCAGGCGTCCGTGGAGTCACCCACGTACGCCCGGATGCGCGCCGCCGTCGAGGAGTTCGCGCCCGAGGGGCACGTGGTGCCGTACTGCATGTCCGGTGGCACCGACGCCAAGCAGTTCTCGCGGCTCGGCATCACCGGGTACGGATTCGCGCCGCTCAGGCTGCCCGAGAACCTCGACTACCAGGCACTCTTCCACGGTGTCGACGAGCGCGTCCCGGTCGAGGCGCTGCACTTCGGTGTCCGGGTACTCGACCGGTTCCTGCGGACGGCCTAGGGGAGTGGGGAAGACAGTGCAGACACTGCCGTACGGTTCATGGCTCTCGCCCATCGGCGCGGAACTCGCCGCCGAGCACGACGGGTCGCCCGAGTACGTGGGCTTCGTCGGCGACGAGGCCTGGTGGACGGAACCCCGGCCCACCGAGGCCGGCCGGCGCACCCTCGTACGACGGCGCGCCGACGGCTCCCAGGAGTCGGTCCTGGACGCCCCGTGGAACGTGCGCAGCCGGGTCATGGAGTACGGCGGCATGCCGTGGGACGGCGTCATGCGGGACGACGGGCCGTTGATCGTGTTCGTCAACTTCGCCGACCAGCGCCTCTACCGCTACGAACCGGGTCGCGGTGAACCCGTCCCGCTCACGCCCCTGTCCCCGGTCGGCGGCGGACTGCGCTGGGCCGAACCGCAGTTGCGCCTCGAATACGGCGAAGTCTGGTGTGTTCTGGAGGAGTTCACCGGCGACGGGCCCACGGATGTCCGACGGGTGCTGGCTGCCGTACCGCTGAGCGGGACAGCGGCCGACGACGAGGACGCGGTGCGTGAACTCACCACCGACCGGTGGCGGTTCGTCACCGGGCCCCGTCTCTCGCCCGACGGACAGCGTGCCGCCTGGCTCGCCTGGGACCACCCGAGCATGCCGTGGGACGGGACCGAGCTGATCGTCGCGGAGGTGAGCTACGAGGGCGCCTTCCACGACGTCCGAGCCGTCGCCGGAGGACCGGACGAGTCGATCGCCCAGGTCGACTGGGCGCATGACGGCGCGCTGCTGTACTCCAGCGACCGCTCCGGCTGGTGGAACCTCTACCGCGACGACGTACCCGTGTGCCCCCGGCCGGAGGAGTTCGGCGGCGCACTGTGGAAGGTCGGCCAGCGCTGGTTCGCCCCGCTGGAGGGCGGCCTCGTCGCCGTCGTCCACGGGCGCGGGGCGACCGCCCTCGGGGTACTGGACCCGGAGACCGGCGACGTCGTCGACGCGGCCGGCCCCTGGACCGAGTTCGCGGCCACCCTCGCCGTGCGGGGGGAGCGGATCGTCGCCGTCGGGGCCAGCCCGCGCAGCGCCTACGAGGTCGTCGAACTGGACACCCGTACGGGACACGCCCGGGTCATCGGCGCCGCCCACCAGGACCCGGTCGACCCCGTGCACTATCCCGAGCCGCAGATCCGGACCTTCACCGGCCCCGAGGGCCGGGACATCCACGCGCACATCTATCCGCCGCACCACCCCGGGTACACGGCGCCCGGCGACGAGCTGCCCCCGTACGTCGTGTGGGCGCACGGCGGGCCGACCGGGCGGGCGCCCCTCGTGCTCGACCTGGAGATCGCCTACTTCACCTCCCGGGGCATCGGCGTCGCCGAGGTCAACTACGGCGGGTCGACCGGGTACGGGCGCGAGTACCGCGACCGGCTGCGCGAGCAGTGGGGCGTCGTCGACGTCGAGGACTGCGCGGCCGTCGCGCTCGCCCTCGCCGACGAGGGCACCGCCGACCGCGCCCGGCTCGCCGTCCGGGGCGGCAGCGCGGGCGGCTGGACCGCGGCGGCCTCCCTCACCGGCACCGACGTGTACGCCTGCGGCACGATCCTCTACCCCATCCTCGACCTCGCCGGCTGGGGCTCGGGGGAGACCCACGACTTCGAGTCGCAGTACCTGGAGTCCCTGGTCGGCCCGCTCGCCGAGGTCCCGGGCCGCTATCTGGAACGCTCGCCCGCCGAACACGCCGCCGACATCACCGCGCCCTTCCTGCTGCTCCAGGGGCTCGACGACGTCATCTGCCCGCCGGTGCAGTGCGAACGCTTCCTCGCCCGGCTCGCGGCGGAGGGGCGGCGCGTGCCGCACCGGTACATCGCGTTCGAGGGAGAGGGGCACGGATTCCGGCGCGCGGAGACGACCGTACGCGTCCTGGAGTCCGAACTCTCCCTGTACGCACAGGTCTTCGGGCTCACCCCGCCCGGCATCCCGACCCTGGAGCTCGTCAAGTGAGGGCCAAGTGAAGCCGCTGGTAAGGCCGTCGAGGCTTGCGCCCGGTGCTCGGGTGGCCGTCGTCGCGTCCAGCGGGCCCGTCCGCGAGGAGCGGCTGCAGGCCGGGCTCGACATCCTGCGCGGCTGGGACCTCGAACCCGTCGTGGCACCCCATGTCCTGGACCGGCACGGGGAGTTCGACTACCTCGCGGGTACGGACGCCGACCGGGCCGCCGATTTCCAGGCCGCCTGGTGCGACCCCGCGGTGGACGCGGTGCTGTGCGCCCGGGGCGGCTACGGCGCGCAGCGCATGGTCGACCTTCTGGACTGGGACGCGCTGCGCGCTGCCGGGCCCAAGGTGCTCGTCGGCTATAGCGATGTCACCGCGCTGCACGAGGCGTTCGCGGTCCGCCTGGGACTCGTCACACTCCACGGGCCGATGGTGTCCGCCGTCGACTTCCTCAAGAACGCGCGGTCGCAGGACCATCTGCGGGCCACGCTGTTCGACCCGGAGTCGGTACGGGTCGTCGAGGCGGCGGCCGGGGGTTCGGTGCTGGTGCCCGAGCGGGCCCGGGGCGTCACCCTCGGCGGCTGTCTGGCCATACTCGCCACCGAACGCGGCAGCCCGCACGCCCGGGCCGGTGCGCGCGGCGGGCTGCTCATGATCGAGGACGTGGGGGAGAGCCCGTACCGGATCGACCGGACCCTCACCCAGCTGCTGCGCACCGGCTGGCTCGACGGCGTCGCCGGGATCGCGCTCGGCTCGTGGGAGCGGTGCGGTCCGTACGAGGAGCTGCGCGCCGTGTTCACCGACCGGCTCGGCGGACTCGGGGTACCGGTGGTGGAGGAGTTCGGGTTCGGACACTGCGAGGGAGCACTGACGATCCCGGTCGGGGTGACCGCCGAACTGGACGCGGAGGCGGGAACACTGACGCTGGAGGAACCGGCGCTGCGGTGAGGTGTTGCTGCGCAGGCTGGGGTGGGGTGTTGCGGTGCGGGGGCTGGGGTGAGGTGAGGTGCTGTGGCGCCGGGGTGCGGTAAGGCGCTGTGGTGCGGGGCTGCGGTGCGGGGCTGTGGTCTGGGGGCGGTAAGTCGCTGGGTTGAGGGGCTGCGGTGCCTGGGCGCGGTGACGGGCTGCGGTGTCTGGGCGTGGTGAGGGGCTGCGGTGCCGGGCTGCGGTAACGCGCTGTGGTGCGGGGCTGCGGTCTGGGGGCGGTAAGTCGCTGGGGTGAGGGGCTGCGGTGCCTGGGCGCGGTAAGGGGCTGGGTGCCGCAGTGCGGTAAGGCGCTGGGTTTCGGCGCTGCGGGGCTGCGGTGCCAGGTTGCGCCAGGACGCTGGGGTGCCGGGTGCGGCGGGACGCGGCGGTGCCAGGGTGCGGTGGGACGCTGTGGTGCGGGGGTTTTGGGGAGGTGGTGCGGGTCCGTCACCCGGTCTGCCTATCTCCGGGCGCGCGGGAAGCGCTGTGGCGGCCCATGCTGGCCTCATGAGCCCGAAGACCTACGAGAGCGGTGGCAAGGCCGGGCGGGCGCGAGGGCCGCTGACGCCCACCCGGGTCGCCGTCGGGGCGCTCGCCCTGCTCGCCCTGATCTTCATCTTCGAGAACACCCGCGCCACCAAGATTCGGCTGCTGATCCCCGAAGTGACCATGCCGCTGTGGATGGCGCTGCTCGCCACCGCGGCCATCGGCGCCCTCTGCGGGGCCTACTTCATGCGGCGCCGGAGGTGAGCAGGGGCCGCGCGTAAGGTGACCGAGTGGCTGAGCACCGTGAATATCTCGCTGAGGGACACCGCGTGGGCATACGCCCGTTCACCTACGAGGACGGCGACGAGTTCATCGCCCGGGTACGGGAGAGCAAGGACCTGCACCACCCCTGGCTGGCTCCGCCGGCGAGTCCCGACGCCTACGCCCTGTACGCCGGGCGCCTGATCGAGGATCCGACGAAGGCCGGGTTCCTGGTGTGCGAGAAGGACGACGGGGGTGCCGTCGCCGGGTTCATCAACATCAACAACATCGTCCAGGGCGGCTTTCTGTGCGGAGCGCTCGGGTACGGGGCGTTCGCGCATGCGGCGGGGCGGGGGCTGATGGGTGAAGGGCTTGGTCTTGTCGTGCGGTATGCCTTCGGGCCGGCGCTGCGGTTGCATCGGCTGGAGATCAATGTGCAGCCCGGCAACACCGCGTCTGTTGCTCTCGCGCGGCGGGGTGGGTTTCGGCTGGAGGGGTTCTCGCCGGACTTTCTCTATATCGAGGGTGCCTGGCGGGACCATGAGCGATGGGCGATCACCTCGGACATGGTCAAAAGGTAGGGCTCTGCTGTTTGCGTGCGGGTGCGTTGTGGCTGGTCGCGCAGTTCCCCGCGCCCCTTCAGGGCGCTCCTCTTGGGCGGGGCGTTAAGGGAACGGGCCGGGGTACCCGGGGTTCATGGACCGCATCGATCACCTGGAACATCTCGACAAGCATCTGGTCGACGAGCTTGCGCAGGTGGCCCGCGAGGCCGTGCGTGACGAACTGCGTGACCAGACCCGTAAACAGCGCCGTACCGCCGCGCTCTACGCCACATCGGGTGCCGTCGCCCTGTACGCGGGCGCGGCTCTCGCGCTCACCCTGGGACTGGCCCTGGCGGAAGGGCTGCCGGACTGGGCCGCCGCACTCATCACCGCGGTGATCCTCGGCGCGCTGGCCTACGCCCTGCGCAACATGGCCCGCCCTGGACCGTCGCGCACGCATCCTCCGGCCGGCAGCGTCGGCGCGGCGGGTGACCCGGAGCCCCGGGGCGGGCTCCACGCGCCCGTTCCGCCCGTCCCCCCGGTCGCACCCGGCGGACCCGCCCCGAACACGGCCCCGCCGGTGACGCAGCGCTGGGACGACAACGATTCTGAGGGACCGCATCACCGGGCCTGAGACCGGATGAGAAATGTGGAGTGGGGGGGGGGGGGCCGGGGGGGGGGGGGGCCGCGCGGGGGGGGGGGGGGGTAGGGGGCTGAGAAGTACGGCGGACGCGGGTGGGCACAGGGCGGGTGGTTGAGGTAT